>JBEGVQ010000081.1:0-9164 GCA_041178345.1 Acidobacteriota bacterium
GCTCCCCGGCTGGCCGGTGTCGCTGGTCGACGCCGCGCTGTCGGCGTCGATCGGCTACTTCGCGATGATGGCCCTGGCCACCGCCGCCGAGAACTACTACGGCGAAGAGGCGCTCGGGCAGGGCGACTGGAAGCTGGTGGCCATGCTCGGGGCGTTGTTGGGCGCCTCGAAGCTCCTGATTGTGCTTCTGATCGCCAACGTCACCGGCGCCGCGGTGGGGCTGTTGCTCCTGGCGAAATACGGGCAGGATGGCCGCCGCAAACTGCCGCTCGGCACGTTCCTGGGCGCGGCCGGAATTCTGATGGTCTTCGCCTGAGTGCCGCTCAGTTCAGTGCCGGCCCCCGGGGCTGGCTGTCAAGCGGCGAGGGAGGTTCAATCGGCAGTTGAACCAGGAACGACGAGCCGACGCCGGGGACACTGTCCACGCTGATCGAGCCGCCATGCAGCTCGACCAGGGACCGGCTCAGGGCGAGCCCCAGGCCGGTGCCGTCGTACTGCCGGGCGAGTCCCTTGTGCAACTGCGTGAATGGCTTGAACAGTTGCTCGCGATCGTCCGGGTGAATCCCAATCCCGTGGTCCCAGAATCGAATGTTCACCGACCCGGGGGGGGACAACCGTGTTTCGATGCCCACGCTGCGGCCGTTGGGCGTGAATTTGATCGCGTTGGTGAGCAGATTCACGAAGACCTGGAGCAGGCGCCGGCTGTCCGCCGCGATTTGCACGGCATCGTGAGACTGGATGTTAATCGTGATGTTCTTGGCGGCCGCCTGTTGCTGTACCATCTCGACCGCCGCCTTCACCACGGCGGTCACCTGCACCGGGCCCCGATCGAGGACCATGGCTCGCTCCTGCGTGATGAGCAGGTCGAGCAGATCTTTCACGAGCGCGAGCAGGTGGGAGCCAGCGCTGTGAAGTCTGTCGACAACTCCGCGCTGCTTGCTCGTGATCTCGCCATACACCCCTTCCTGCATGGCCTCGGCCAGCCCGAGGATTGACGACAGCGGCGTACGCAACTCGTGGCTGAGGACGGCGATGAACTGTTCTCTCTCGCGTCCCCACTCCTGCAGTTTCCGGTTGGCCTCCGCCATTTCCGCCGCTTGCCGGGTCAACGCGTCCGAACGTTCGGCCACTTGTCGTTCGAGCGAAACGTTGAGCGCGGCAAGCCCAATCTCGGCGGCGGACCGCTTCTCAATCGCCGATCGCAGGGACTGCGCAAGCGCCCTGACTTCGGTTGGACCTTCGATCACTATTTTTGACGGGTCGCCCGTCCGCACCGCGGCGGTGAGGCGAGCCAACTGGCCGTGCGCCTTGGCAAGCATCAAGATGTAAAAGGAGAGCGCGGCGATGGGCGCAACGCCCGTCGTCAGTGTGAGCAACCGGACTTCAGGGGAGAAGAGAGAGAGGACAGGGTGGGTGGGTTCAACCGAGATGCCGGCGTAGATAATCCACTGCAGGCCAGCCACGCGCCGAGAAACCCACGCCCTCGGTCTCCCCTCGCGGTCGGGGGACACCACGGGAACCGGTTGGACCAATTGCACGGTGCCGTCTGGGCCGACCTCGGTCGGAAGACCCCGAGTCTGTTGGTCGATGTCAGTCACCTCGGGGAGGAACGGCAACCGCTGGCCAACGGAGTTGGCGAAGTTGCTCGAACGCAGCACGGTGAAACCCTTCGCGTCGGCGACCGTCACGATCACGCGCTCGGTGTTCGCGGCGCGGTCGGAGCGCGTTAAAGCGAAATTGCTCAGCTTGGCGAGATCGACGGCGGCCGCGAGCACCCGGCCGTCGCTGGTCGGCAACCCCATGACAGCAACCCACTCCTGCGAGACTTCGCCGTAAAAAGGGCTGGCCACATTGAGGAGGGTGCCCGCAGCGATTATGGGCGACAACTCCGGCCACGGCGGATTGGGTCGTCTGAACAACGCGGCGGGGTCGCCGGTGTGGCACTCCATACCGCCCCCGGGACCAACCACGAAGATGTTCGTCACCAGCTTATCGGTGACCGCCAGCTCCATCGCCTCCCGCAAGGCGTTCCTGCAGCCGGCCGGGTCGGTCCTCGCTGACCGGACCGCCGCCAATCTCGAAGCGGCCGACAGGAGGGTCTTGATGTCGCGGACGATGACAGTCATCGTGGTCGACGCGGCGTTGGCGGCCAGCACCGCTTCTTGGCTGGACAGCTCCAGTTCCGCCTGTTGCGCGCGCCGGCTCATGATCACCGCGGCTGCAGCCTCAAAACCCATTACCAGCACGGCTCCGACGAGGGCCTGTTGGCGAAGTGAGAATCGGGTCAGCATGGCGATGCGACACGAGGCGACAGGCTATGCACCAATGAATTATACTGGTAGCTTAGCCAGATCGCTAAATGGACAGACACTTCAGCATTCTGATAGTGGATGACAATCCAGACTTACGTGAAGTAATCCGTGGCGCTCTCCTCGATGACGGCCATACGCTGCTTGAGGCCGAATCGGGGCTCGAGGCGCTTGCGATTGTCGCCCGCGCACGCCCAGACCTCATTTTTCTGGACGTGATGATGCCTGGGCTGGATGGTTTCGAGGTCTGCCGGCGGTTGCGGCGCTCCCCGGAAGTCGAGACGGTCCCGGTCATCATGATCACGGCCCTGGACGATCGGGCCTCCCGGCTGGCGGGCCTCGAGGCTGGGGCCGACGACTTCATCACGAAACCCGTGGACCGCCTCGAGATCCGGGTCCGGTCGCGCGCCCTGATGAGGCTCGGCCGGTTTCGCAAGCTGGCCGACGAGCGCGCCAAGAGCGAGCAGTTGCTGGCCTTGTCGCCCGACGCTATCGTCGCCTTGGGCCTCGATGGCACCATCCGTTTTGCTAACCCGGCCGCGCGCCGGCTGTTCCCGGCGTTCGAGCCACCCGGTGGCCAGCCGTTCGCGCAGTTTTTCGCCAATGACTGGCAAGAGGCGTACGCCAAATGGTTCGCGCAGTTGGCGCAATCGGCCCCGGGGGCCCTGACCGAGCCCGTGGAGGTGCCACTGGTCGCCGATGCTGCGGACGAGCGGTGGGTCTCGTTATCAGGCGCGCTTGGCGTGTGGGAAGGAGAGCCTGGCCTGGTGTGCATCGCCCGCGACGTGTCGGCCATCCGGTTCACCCGCGAGCGGCTGGAGCGGTCCGAGCGGCTCGACGCCGTCGCCCGTTCCACGGCGGCGCTGGCGCATGACTTTGCCAGCTTCCTGATGGCGGCACAGGCCGGCCTCGATATCGCTAGCGTGGAACTCGAGCCGGAGTCGGGCGCCGCTCGCGTGCTGAGCGAGGTCTCGGACCGGCTGATCGAAGCGGGCGAACTCGTGCGGCGCATCAACCAGTTTGTGGGGGGCGGCGATGCCGAACCAGCCCTCATTGATCTGCGCCTCCTGGTATGGAAACAGGAGATGTTCCTCCAGCAAGTGATCGGCAACGCGTCACTCGAGTTGACCATGCCGGATTCGCCGTGTCTGGCGTGGATTGACCCGATTCAATTCCAGCAAATCTTGACGAACCTCGTCGCCAACGCGAGAGACGCGTGTGCCCGCGACGGCGTGATTGGCATCACCCTGCAGGCTATTGCCGGCTCGGTGGTGCTGACGGTTGCCGACAACGGTGCCGGCATGTCGCCCGCGGTCCAGGCGCGCATTTTCGAGCCGTATTTCACGACCAAAGGGCTCAAGGGCACCGGGCTGGGGCTCGCCTCGGTGTACGGGATTGTCAAGAAGGCTGGTGGTGACGTCGCAGTGAAATCGGCTCCCAGCCTGGGCACCACCATTACTATTCATTGGCCTGCCGATCGGCGAACCGCGGTCCGCAATCACCTACAGTAAAGGGAACCAGCTATGGCGAAAATACTAATTGCCGAAGATCAGGCCCTGATCCGCCACGCCTTGCGCCTGCTGGTGGAGAAATCTGGCTCGACTGTGGTGGCCGAAGCGTCCTCGGGTCGTGAGGTGCTCGAGCTTGTCGGGCGCGCCCAGCCCGACCTGGTGTTGATGGATGTGTCCATGGCCGTCATGAACGGCATCGCCGCGACCGAGGCGCTCCGCCTGTCGCACCCGAGCTTGCCGGTCGTCATGTTGTCGTCTCACGAGGATGCCGCCACCGTGCACCGGGCGATCAAGGCCGGCGCCCGTGGTTATCTGCTCAAGACGGCCGATGCCGAGGAACTGGGCGCCGCGATTAAGGCCGTGACGCAGGGGCAGGTGTACTTCAGCGCGAAGGTGAACGCGTATTTGATGAAGTGGGCGACTGAACCGCCATCGGGCGACATCGATCCTCTGAACGTGCTCACTCCCCGGCAGCGCGAAGTCTTGCAGCTGATCGCCGAAGGCATGTCGAACAAGGAGATCGCGTTCCATCTTGGCCTCAGTTCGAGCACCATCGATACCCACCGCAGCGAGTTAATGAGGCGCCTTGACGTGCACGACGTGGCGGGCCTCGTCCGCGCGGCGCTCTCGGCTGGGCTCATCGTCCCTTAGCGTCCCGCCCGGGCCGCCAGCAGAGAATTTCGGCTGGCGGTGCCATGTCTTCGCCTGATGGCAGTGGCCGTGGGCGACGGTCAGTATGCCCGCAACTTGATTGCAGGAGTCCTCGCCAAAGTCGCGATCGATTCGGGTCTCGTGGCTCGGGTGACGTCGGCGTATTGCCTGGTCGCAGGGCATAGGTACTCGTACCTCCGGCCCATCCGGAAGGACCCGCCCTGGAACCTGCTGTGCGATCGCTGTGGTTACGAGCCTTTGGCGAATGGCTGCCCCGGCCACGCCAGCGATGATCGATCGTTCTCCAAGAGCCCAAGCACGGGGCTGTCCTAGCGATTTCTCCGCCCCCAGCCCAGCCAATACGGGATTGAGCCGGAATGACCGGCCCCTTAACATGCCGTCATGGCCGACGGAGACACTTCAACCGCTACCCAGACCACCGTCTTGGTCGTCGAGGACGACAGCCTGACCAGGCAATGCCTGTGCCGGTGGCTGGAATCCGACGGCTACCGCACCCTGGCGGCCGAAGATGCCGACCAGGCACTGGCGATGGCCACGGCTGATCGCCCGGCGGTGGCCATTTGTGATGTCGAGCTGAAGACGCCCTCTCGAAACGGCGGGTGGCTGTCCGGCCAGCTGCTCAAGCAGCATGCGTCCATGACCGTCGTGTTCGCCACCGCGAACCACCAGCTACCCGTCGAGCTGACGATGCGACCGGGGGTCAGCGGCTACGTCATCAAGCCCTACTCCAAGCACCACATCCTGGCCGCCGTGGGCGACGCCCGTCTGCTGGCGCACGTCCGGCAAACCGAGGCGGTCCGGTGCGAGCGGCTGGCTGCGGAAGCCGAGCGGCTGCGAGCCGATTTGCACGGCCGCATCGGCGCGACGCCAATGGCCGGCCAGGAGGAGTGGCCCACCCTGCTAAAAGCCCTCGACCCTGCGGCCGACATCGGCGCGCAGACCCGTCTGGCCTCCCTGGCGCACGCGGTGGCCGGCGACATCGGCGTCAGCGGGGCCGCGCTGCGCAGCGTACCGACCGCGATGGCGCTTCGCCGGCTCGGTCTGCAGGCGGTGCCCTCCGAGCTGCTGACGGCGCCTCGTCGGCTCGCGAGAGTCGAGCGCGAGTTCGTGCATCGCTATCCCAGCCAGGGCCGCGAGGCCCTGCTGCTGCTGGGCTTCATCGACGCTGCCGAGATGGTTGGCGCCATGCGCGAGCGCTGGGACGGATTGGGATATCCCGGGAAACTCGCCGCCGCCGAAATTCCGGCAGGGGCCGCGGTGCTTGCCGTGGTCGACAGCTTCGCGGCAATGCAGAGCTCGCGGTCCTACCGTGCGGCGCTCGAGATGGACGCTGCCGCCGAGCGGCTTTGCCTCAGGTCGGGGACCTATTTTTCCCCGCGAGTTGTCGAGGCGTTCCTGATGCGCTTGCGCGGGGCCGACCCCGCCGCCGCCCGCCCTGCCTGAAACGGACTAGCGCATTTCACCAGCAGCCCCTAGCAATCGGCTTGATTTTCAAGAAGCCGGCTGGGTAGGTATTCTTCGAGTCATATAGAAGGCTGTCGGGGCCGCTAGTGGAATACCCAATCGCTCTTTAAGCGACTCCTTACCACCCCTCCTCGGCAGTATCACCAGAGTTCCTATTTTTCTGATGCCAGCCATATGAATATTGTCCGTCGCCGAGTCCGTGCGTTTGTTTCACGCCATCCGTTTTCTTGTCAGCTCAGGCGTTGGGCGGCGTTGTCGGCGGTGTTGTGGGTTGCCGGGGTGTCATCGGCGGCCGCGCAGGCGCCGACTGGCCTTTTCGACGGAACTGCTGGCCACTATTACCTTTTCCTCGACATAACCGGCGCACAGACCCAAATCGACGTCGAACACACGACCAGCTGGAATATCAACGTGGCCAGCGGGCAAACGCTGCAACTCTACGGCGGCGCTTTTGTAATGAAAAAGGGGGCCGATGCCACCGCAGACGTGGTCTTGACCCTGCGGAACAGCGGCCCCGGCGGGTCAGTGATCGCGACCAAGACGAGGACGTCCTCTGCGTTCACCGGCACTTTCGCGGACGTATTATTCGCGTTCGATACCGCCCAGACGCTGAACCCGGGCAGATATTACGTGACCCTGACCTCGGCGGCCTCGCTGTCCGGCGCCGCGCAGTATTTCATCAAGGGCGCGACCTCGCCTGGGCTCGGTGACGGCGTAACTGATGTTCCCTCGTCAACGGCGACAACGGCAGCTTCGCCCGAGACCCAGAATTTCACGCTCGTCAAGACGGCGACCACGTCAGTGGCCGCCTCTGCGTCGCTGACCTACACCCTCCAGTTGGGTAACGACGGCGGAAGTCCGTCGGGCACGTCAGCGACGGTGAAGGATCAGTTGCCCGCGGGCGTGGTCGCCACAGCGGCGACGGCCGGCACCGGTGTGACATCGGTGAATTGCGGGTCCCTGCCGTCGTCTGCTGCGGCACTGCTGACGTGCACGGTCACGTTGAGTTCTTCACTTGCCACCGCGTCTGCCCCGTCGGCGACGTTTACGATTACCGCGACGGCGCCCTCGTCTGCGGGGTCGATCACCAACTACGCCTCGGTGGACGGGACGGGCGGCGTGAGCCCGGCGACGCCGAGCAGCACCTGCCTGACGTCGAGTTGCAGCAGCGCGAGCACGACGGTCACGGGGGGAGCATCGAGCTTCACCCTCGCCAAGACGGCGACCAGCCCGGTAGTGACCGGCGGCACGATCACCTACACCCTCAAGCTCGGCAACAACGGCGGCGTGACCAGCGGCACGTCGGCCACCGTGGACGACCAGTTGCCGACCGGGGCGACCGCCACGGCCGCGACCGCCGGCACCGGCGTGACCTCGGTGACCTGCACCAACCTCAACGTCGCCTCCGCCAAGCTGACGTGCACGGTGACGCTCGCGGCCGGCATTGCGGCGTCAACCGCCGCGTCCTCCGGCCCGGCTTTCACCATCACCGTCACCGCGCCGTCGTCGGCCGGGGCGATCACGAATTACGCCTCGGTCGATCCCACTGGGGGGGCCAGCCCACCGACGCCGTCGAGCAGCTGTGCGACGGCCAACTGTGCCAGCGCGCCGACGACGGTCCAACTGCCGCCAGACATGACGATTGCGCTGTCACACGTCGGCAGCTTCACGCAGGGCCAGACCGGGGCGCAGTACACGGCGGTGGTGACCAATTCCGGCGCCACCTCGTCGTCCGGCACGGTGACCATGACGAGCACGCTGCCCGCGGGCCTGACGCCCACCGCGGCCGCCGGCAGCGGGTGGACCTGCACGGTGGCGGGATCCACCGTTACCTGCACCCGTGCCGACGCGCTGGCGGCGGGCCAGAGCTATCCGGCCATTACCATCACCACCAATGTCAGCAATACCGCGACGAACCTGGTGACCGCGGCCTCGGTGTCCGGGGGCGGTGAAACCAACACCGCCAACAACACGGCCAGCGACCCGACGACGGTTGGTGGTGGTCCCGACATGTTCCTGCGGAAGCAGCACGCCGGGGACTTCACGCCGGGCCAGATCGGCGCCGTCTACACGATCTATGCCCGTAACGGCGGCAACGGCCCGACCACGGCGCCGGTGACGGTCGTCGACAACCTGCCGGCCGGGCTGGCGCCGGCCAGCGCCGCAGGCAGCGGCTGGTCGTGCACGATCTCGGGCCAGGCGGTCACCTGCACACGCAGCGATGTGCTGGAGCCAGGCGCGTTTTATCCCGAGGTGGAGATCAGGGTCAACGTCGCGGCCACCGCCTCCGGCAGCGTGATCAATACGGCGTCGGTCTCGGGTGGCGGCGACGTCAATTCCGACAACAACAGCGTCTCGGATCCGACGACGATTGCCGCCGGTCCGGACCTGGCGATCAGCCTGTCGCGCAGCGGGGCATTGGCACCCGGTGCGACGCTGCTCTACACCATCAATTCGGTGAACGTGGGTACGGGGCCGACCACCGGCGAGGTGACGGTGGTTCCGCAGATCCCTGCAGGGTCCACGCTGCTCTCAATTGGCGGCGATGGATGGTCGTGCTCGACTTCGCCGCTCCAGTGCCGCCGGACGGACATCCTCAGTCCCGGTGGGAGCTATCCGCCGATCACGCTGGCGGTGACGTTGCCCAGCACTTTCTCGGGTGCGGTCGCCACGACGACGACGATCAGCACGCGCGGCGACACCAATGCCGGCAACAACAGCGCCTCGGATTCGGGGCAAATCACTAGCAGCCCGGACCTGACGCTTCGCAAGAGCCACACCGGCAACTTCTCGCAAGGCCAGGTCGGCGCGACCTACAGCCTGGTGGTGACCAACAGCGGTGCTGCCGCGACCAGCGCTCCGGTGACCGTTCGCGACAGCCTGCCCTCTGGCCTCACGGCCACCGGTTTGAGCGGCAGTGGCTGGTCCTGCGGGTTGTCGCCGCTCGAATGCAGCCGGACCGATGCACTCCCGGCCGGGTCCAGCTACCCGGCAATCACGCTGACGGTTAGCGTCGCCGCTACGGCGCCGGCTTCGGTCACCAATAGCGCGTCAGTGAGCGGCGGCGGTGAGTCCAACACCGGCAACAACAGCGCCAGCGACCTGACCGCGATCATCACCCAGGTTCCCGACGTGACCATTACCCTGTCTCACACCGGCGACCTGGTGCGCGGCCAGGTCAACGGGCTGTACACCATGACTGTCAGCA
>JBEGVQ010000082.1:0-4204 GCA_041178345.1 Acidobacteriota bacterium
TTTTCGGCGGCGGCTCTGGTCCTGGCGCTCGTGGTCTCGGCCCTCCCGGCCGCCGCGCAGACGGGCCGGGTTGGCGGCACCATCAAGGACCCTCAGGGCCAACCCGTGAAGGGCGCCACGATCACCGCCGAGAATCCGGCGGCGTCGCCCTCGTCTTTCACGGCGACGACCGACGACCGTGGCCGCTACTCGATCATCGGCCTCAAGACCGGCACCTGGAAGGTCACGGCCGTGGCGCCGGGCTTCTCGCCTTCGTCGGGCAACGTGCCGGTCCGCTCGCTCGGCTCGCCCATGCCGCCAGTGGACTTCGTCCTCGCGCCGGGTGCGGCCGGCCCGGCCGGCGCGCTGGCCGGGGTCAACACCAAGGAACTCCAGATCGAAATCCAAAAGGCCATCGACCTCGCCAACGGCGGCCAGCACGACGCCGCCATCGCGGCCTACGAGGCCCTGCTGGTCAAGACCCCGGCGCTGACGATGCTCAACGGCCAGATCGCCCAGGTCAAGCGACTGAAGAAGGACTACGACGGCGCCATCACGTCGTACCAGAAGGTGCTCGCGGCCGATCCGAACAACGACAAGTCGAAGATCGAGATCGGCATGACCTATCTCGAGAAGGGCGACTTCGCCAACGCCGAGAAGTCGCTGCTCGAAGTCGCGACCTCGACCAGCGCCAGCCGAGAGGTGTTCTACAGCCTCGGCGAGGTGCAGTTCGCAAAGGGCGACACCGACGAGGCGGTGAAGCAGTACCAGCGCGCCGTCGACATGGATGGCACCTGGGCCAAGCCGCTCTTCAAGATCGGCCTGGCCAAGCTGCAGAAGGCCGACATGGCCGGCGCGCTCGAGATCATGGAGAAGGTGATCGTCGTCGATCCCAACTCGCCGGAAGCGGCCCAGGCCAAAGGCCTGATTGCGCAGCTGAAGAAGGGTTAGTAGCGCTTCGCGTACAAAAAAAGGGGCCCTTAAACAAGGGCCCCTTGAGCCAGTGGCCTAGTCAGCCTGACTCAAACTTCCGCCTGTGCCCGAAGGCTGCGGCGGGACAAGGTATGACTTCCTGTGGGGGACGTCAAACTTTCACCCTGTATATAGCAAGCGCCGTGCCGGGCCAGATCCGTCGTCCACCGAGCCGAAACAGGCCAGAAGTTGAAGGGTGGCCGGCCGGAGGGCGTGACGAATCCAACGAATTGAAACCAGCTACTCCAGCGCTCTGGATCACAGCGCCGAACGGATGGCCCAGAGATCGGGAAACACCGGCGTCATCAACGTGGTGACCAGGTACTGCGCTCCGGCCGATCCGCCGGTGCCGATCCTGGCGCCAATGGTCCGCTGCACCATCTTGACGTGTCGGTAGCGCCACTCCTGGAGGCCTTCGTCCAGATCCACCAGCCGCTCGCACATCTCGGCACGCATGGGGTCGCGGCGATACACCTCGATCAAGGTTGCCTGCAGTTGCTCTGACGCTTCGACCTTCGCCGTGACGTCGCGCACCAGCAGCGCCGCCGGCACCGCATAGCCCTCGTGCGACAGGTAACGCAAGAACGCGTCCCACAGGGTGCCCTGCTCGAAGCGCCGCAGCAGCGCGGTCTGTGCGCGGCTGCCGGCCGGAAAGCGGTCCACCGCCGGGCGCGACTTCTGCCCCAGCACGAACTCGAGTTGCCTGAACTGGTCCGACTGGAACCCGCTGGCCGCTTCCAGCCGCGTGCGAAACGACTGGAACTCGAGCGGCGTCATGGTCTCGAGAATGTCGAGTTGCGCCACCATCACCTTGAGAATGGTCAGGATGCGCTTGAGCGAATGTTGCGCCCGGAACGGGTCGCGCGCATCGAGCAGCGCCACCACGTGGTCGAGTTCGTGCAGGACCTGCTTGAACCAGAGCTCGTAGACCTGGTGAATGACGATGAAGAGCATCTCGTCGTGCTCGGGCCCGGCGGAGCGCGGCCGTTGCAGGGCCAGCAGTTCATCGACAGCGAGGTAGTTCCCGTAGGTCACCGCTTCATCGGCCATGCCCCAGCAAATCACCAAATCCCGAAATCACCAACCTGCCAAATGAAAAAAGGCGGGAGGGCGCCGGCGTAGCGCCCTCCCGCCTAACGACTCCCCCACAGGAGTCGAGGTTGATCTAAGTGCCTAAGGTGCCTAAGGTGCCTTGGGTGCCTAGAAGATGAAGCGGAAGCCGACGCGCGCGGTGCGGGGCGCGAGAATGGCCGACGGCTTCAGGTAGCTCAGGCCGGTCGCGCGGCTAATCGTTTCCGACGCCGAGCTGTTGGCCAGGTTGAACGCGTCGAAGTAGAGCCGCAGCCGCATCCGGCTGGTCAGCGTCAGGTTCTTCTCCGCGCGGATGTCAAACACCCAGATGTTGTCCTCGCGGTTGGCGTTCATCGCCTCCACGTAGGCGGTGCCGGTGGCCGAGCACGCGCAGCCGGCCGAGGCCGGTGCGGCGATGGTCACCGTGCGCGCGAAGTTGGCGCCCGACTGGTGACGCAGCACGGGCGAGAGGCGGATGCCCCACATGGCGTCGTACGAACCCGACGCCTTGAAGTTCCACTGGCTGCGGTCGTCGACCCCTGGCTGGTTCGGGTTCTGCGGATAGCCGTTCGGGAAGTCGGTGATCTGCGTGAAGCCATAGCCGAGCGAGCCGGACCAGCGGTTGCCGTAGCGCTTGTTCATCGACACTTCGTAGGTCGTGTAGCGCGAGTAGCGCGGCAAGTTCATCACGACCTGCTTGTTCGAGAACGCCGCGGCCGCCGAGTTCGGGAAGCCCCGCATCGGGATGATCTTGTCATCCGAGGTGCCCGCCCGGCCATCCACACCGATGTCGGTGAAGTTAAACGGCACGGTGTAGGCATCGAGGCCGCGGCCTGGCTGATAGGTCGCGATCAGGTCGTCTTCGGTCTTGTAGACGACGCCCGCGCGCAGGCCCATGGTGTCGCTCAGCTGGCGCTCGACCCAGCCGCTGGCTTCGTGCGTGTACGGAGCCTTGATCTTGGGATCGACGCCAATCGCGCCTTCGAGCGAGGCCGACAGCTGCACGCCCTCTTCACCCGCCTGCCAGCGCCGGTCGCCGTTGAGGTCGTTCCAGGTATAGCTGGCCGACTTGCCGGCGGTGTTGGCGTTGCCTGAGCCGCCGATACCCGCACCCGGGTTGTGCCAGTACAGGCCGTAGTTGCCCTTCAGCACGGTCTTGCCGTCGCCGGTCAGGTCGAACGTCACGCCGATGCGCGGCGCGAACTGGTTCCACGTGTAGAACTCTGTCTGTTCGAACGTTCGTGCCGTCACGACGCTCGCCAAGGACGGGAACTGCGGAGCCCACTGCGCCAATGAGCCAGCCAGCTGCTCCTGTTCCGGGAGCCAGCCGCGGTAGCGATCGAAGCGGATGCCGCCGTTCATCGTCACGCGGCCGACCGACCAGGTGTCGTTCAGGAACACGCCAATCTGGTCCAGTGCCGCGCGAGACGTCAGCGAGTCGTGCGAGTCAAGGCTGCCGGCCTTGGTCGCAGTCGGGAAGGTGAAGCTCACCTGACTTGACGCGCCGTTCGTGTAGACGTGATCGATGTTGCCGCCGTACTGCTGCAGGTAGCCTTCCCACGACTGTTCCTTCAACAGCTCGGCGCCAAACTTGAACGTGTGGCTGCCCTTGGCCGTGTCGAGGAAGTAGGTCGCCGCGCCGGTGTACTGCTTGCGGTCGCGGTCGAGCTGCCAGATCTGGTTGGCGCCTTCGACCGTCAGGCGGCCGGTGTCGCGCCACGAGAAATTGGCGCTCGAGTTGGCAATCAGCGGGAAGTAGTAGCCGAAGTCGCCGTAGCGCGCTTCGAGGTACAGCTTGTCGCTGACGGTGCTGTTCCACTCACCCTTGTAGACCCAGCTGCCGGAATCCTGAGCGAAGGTCTGCTCGGGCGAGGCGTAGGTGTAGGTGCCAAACGGCAGGCGGTTCGGCTGTTCCTTCTGGCCCCACTGGTAGTAGCCGATCAGCTTGTTCTTCTGGTTCAGCTGGTAGGTGAGCTTGCCGACCGGGTTCCACAGCTTCGTATCGAAGCTCTTGTCGAACTGGAACTGAGGCTGCGCGACCGCGTTGAACTGCTGGCGGTAAGTCGCGAAGATCCACAGCTTGTCCTTCTTCAGAGGACCGCCGAGGTTGATGTCGTGATCGTAGTAACGATCGATCTCGTTGCTGCCGGGGCGGATCGGCGAGTTGTTGAACGCCGTCGGC
>JBEGVQ010000083.1:0-2605 GCA_041178345.1 Acidobacteriota bacterium
CTTGATGGCGCCGGACTCGAGACCCACGTATGACTCGAGCGACGAGAGCATGTCGCTCCACAGCGCCGCTTCTTCGGCGGTCTGGATCTTCGGGAGGTACAACACGACGGAGGCGCCCGACTCGCGGAGGCGCCGATGGTTGTTCACGACGTAGAGCGTGGCGTCCACGATGGAGGCAGAAAACCCTTCGCCGCCGGCGTGGCGGATCTGCCGATCGTCGAGGTGCAGCCCGCGGGCGCGGAAGATCTTCGTCGTGAAGCGCAACTGCCGCCGCCAGTCGTCGATGATGGGCCGCTGGAAGAAGCCCGCGGCCCACTGGTTCATCTCGGCGGCGACCTGCTCGGCCACCTTCAGGAACAGCGGATCTTCGTGGATGGCCAGTTTCAGGTTGCGCTGATTCTCCAGCGACATGGTCGAGACCTGTCCAAGGGCGTCTTCGCCGTCGAACATCCAGCCGTCGGCGCCCGACAGCAGCGCGTACGCGACGTTGCGGAGGCCGACTTCAACTGGTGCGTGTGGCCGCGAAGCGGGGCCGGTGCCCTGGATCCACTGGCGTTGCAGATCCGGCGGGATCTCGCTGCCGGTGAACCAGCCCTCGCGCGCGTCGCTGACGCGGATGGCCGTGCGGCCAATCAGCTCACCGGCGGGCAGAAAGCCAATGCGCTGCTGGTTCTGGGCGCGCTGGCGGCGGCGTGCGATCCGCTCATCCATCAGCGTCTTGCGAGCGCGATCGAAATGGGCGAGGTGCTCGAGGGCAGCCATGGCCGCCGGCGTCAGCACATCGGCAAAATCGGCATGGAGGGTGCCTCGAATCTCGAGCGTGCGCGCGGCGGTCGTCATTTCGGAACTCTCCACAACAGAATTTCGGCCTCATCGACCCGGCGGCGTTCGTCGGGCGCCCAGCCTGGCATGTCGAACTGGTGCGAGACAATGCGCGTCCCCGGCACGAGCGCGCGCAGCTGTGGCATCAGCCGTTTCATGATGCTCGACGACAGGTATGCGGTCAACACGGTCGCTTCGCTCAAGTCCGCCTCGAAGAGATCGCCCCTGATGAAACGGACCCGGTTGGCGACCCCGGCGTCGTTGGCGTTGCCCCACGACTGGACAATCAGGTTCGGGTTGATCTCGATGCCCATGCCGCGAGCGCCGTACTTCTGCGCCGCGATAATCGGAATGCGGCCGTCGCCGGAACCCAGGTCGTACACCACGTCGGCGGCCGTGACACCGGCCAGTTGCAGCATGGCATCGGCCACGGCGTGACGGGTCGGGTTGAAGAAGATGTCAGGCGTCCCAGCAGGCGCCTGGCCGCGCAGGGCCGCCGTCGCCGCAAGCAGAACGCTGAGGGTGAAAAGGACGCGCGTGGCCATGGCCGACGGTTAGTATAGGGCGCATGAGGCGCTACCTACCGCTCGCGGCGTTTGTGCTCTGCTCCCTACTGATGTGGCGTCCGGCTTCAGCCGGACCAATCGATGGCCAGGCCATCGGCGGGCCCGAGAAGGGCAAACCGGTCGCCGGCGATCCCGGCATTTCGTCAATGGTGGTGATGGAGCGACCGGAGTTCCGGGTCCTGCGCGATTGGGCCGAGCCGGGGGCGGTCCGCCGCATGCACAATCATGTGAATACGACGTATCACGTGTTCACCCTGCTGACCGGTCAACTGGTCCTGACGATCGAGGGCCAGGAGCCCGTGGAGGTGAAAGCCGGGGACGTCGTCGACCTGAAGGGCGGCGTCATGCACACCTTCAGGAACACCGGCACCGTCACCGCCACCATCGTCGAGGTCTTCGGCAAGGCGCCGAAGCCCGCTCAGTAGCCGGCTTCGACCGAGCGCGGCTGGCCGGGCCCGCCCTGGTCAATCGGCTGGGCCGGGTCGGCGGCGACCGCTGCGGACAGAAAGCGGTTCAGCTTGCAAGAGGGGCGGACCAGCTGCGGTACCATGGGGGGATAGCCTTCCCGTCCATCGCAGGAGAATTCCATGAACCGCGCCCTCATCGTCGTCTTGCTGGCTGCCTCGTCCTTGGTGGCCTGCAGCCCTGATCCAGTCGCCACGGCCACGGCGCCGGCACCAGCGGCCGCCGCAACGACGGCGGGAGCCATCACCGGCACGATTGCCGAGACCATGAACTCGGGCGGCTACACCTACGCCCTGCTGAAGACCGGTTCGACGGACACGTGGATTGCTGCCAGCGAACTGCCGGTCAAGGTTGGTGACCGCATCTCAGCCACCATCGACATGCCGATGGAGAACTTCACCAGCAAGACGCTGAATCGCAGTTTCCCCCTGATCTATTTCGTGGCGGGTGTGACCCGCGATGGCCAGGTCGTGCCGGCCGCTGACGGCACCGCGGTGCTCGCCCTGGCGCCGAGCCACGCCCCGACACCCGCGGGTGCTTCGCAGGTGGTCGAACCAATCGCGCCCGCACCCGGGGGCATCACCATTGCCGAGCTCTGGGCGAAGCGCAAGGAACTGTCCGGCAAGGCCATCGTGGTCCGCGGCCAGGTGGTCAAGGTCAACAACCAGGTGATGGGCGCCAACTGGTTTCACCTGCAGGATGGGTCCGGCACCGCCAAGGACGGCACCAACGACCTGACCGTCACGACCAGT
>JBEGVQ010000084.1:0-5815 GCA_041178345.1 Acidobacteriota bacterium
CAAGCCGAACTTGCCGTAGTCGGCCTGGATGTTGCGCGCCCAGACTTCCTTGCCGCCGAAGTCGAATGCCTTCAGCACGCCGAGGCCGGTCATCACCCACACGTACTTGCCGTCGGTCACCGGCGAGGGCGACGACATATTCTGCTTGCGCTCCATGTGGTTGGAGTCGGTGATCAAGCGCTTCCAGTTGACGGTCTGCTTGTTGCGATCGATCGACCACAACTCGAGCACGCCGCTATTGGTGGCGGTGGCGACGTTCAGGAAGATGGTCTCGCCCCAGATGATGGGGGTCGAGCCGCTGTACGCCGGCAGCGGCAGCTTCCACGCGACGTTCGTGGTCGCGATGCTCGCGCAGACGGTGGGGACGATGGGCCGGCCCTCGAAATTGCCACCCCCGCCACGCCCGGGCCGCTGCCCACCGCGCTGCACGGTTTCCACCTCCTCGGCGGCGAACGGCCCCCCGGGACCGGCCTCGCCCGTGGCCGGCTTGTCGGCGCAGGTCGCGCTCCACGTGTCGGGGAGCCCCTTTTCAGTGCTAACACCGTCGTGCGAGGGGCCGCGCCAGTGCGGCCAATGCTGAGCCAGCCCGGCCGTGCTGCTGCAGACGACCAACGCCACCATCACACCAAACACGTTACGCATAGAACCTCGCAAGGCAATACATCCTGAGCTCGAAGCCCGTTTACGGGCCGCAGATCACAGCCACAGATTCGCATCGATTAGACACGAATCCCGCAGGCCAAACCCACAGATAAATCCGCGCTTAACCTGTGCCTAATCGGTGGCGTGTTTACGGCGCCGGCCGGTAGTAAAGGACCATGCCGGCGCCGGCGGCGGCCATCACCACCCCGACAAAGAACATCGGGCTCGGGGCCGTCTTGGGCGGGTGCATGATCATCGTCGAGATCACGTTAATGAGCGGCGCCCCGCCGAAGACCAGGGGCATGACGATGGTGGGCGTGCCGCCGTTGCGGAAGGCATAGGTGATGCACACCGCGCCCAGGGCGCCGAGCATCCCGGCAATCGTCGCCGTGGCGGTGCCGGCGACCGTGAAGTTGCGCCACTCGCCCTGCTGCGTGAGGGCCGCGGCCGGCACCAGGACGGCAATCAGGAAGTACGCCACGCCCACACACAACATCGCGCGCATCGGGTTGCCCAGCTCGACCTGTCCCCGATGCAGCGACGCTCCGTACAACCCCCACGACAACGCCGCACTCGCGGCCAACGCTATCCACATACTGGCTCTCCTTTGTGACGTGCGCCCGATTCTGCCACGTCAGCAGGAGATCAGGAGAACAAGAGTTACTCCTGATCTCCTAAACTCCGGTTTTCGTGTCAGAAGCGCAGGCGCACGCCGAGTTGCACCTGTCGGGCCGAGGTCACGGTGTTGCGGATGCGGCCGAAGCTGCCAAGCGCGGCCTCGCCGTCGGCGGCGCCGGCGAAGGCGGTCAGGTTGGGCACGCCGAAGTTGGCGCGGTTGAAGAGGTTGAAGACCTCGACCCGCAGTTCGAGGCGGCGCGAGCCGCCGAGCGAGGTGTCCTTGCTCATGGCCAGGTCCACCACGCGCAGGTCCGGCCCGCGGAAGTCGCCGCGACCGGTATTGCCGAACGTGCCCGCCGGCTGCAACGCAAACGCGAGCGGGTTGAACCACTGCGCGGGATTGCCGGTCACGGCGTTCCCGGCGCTGAAGCCCGGCGCGTAGTTCGGGCGATCGCGGCCAATGCCGGGGCCGAGCGACGGCTGCCACTGCGAGCGCGAGCGGTTGTTCTGCACGAACACCGTCAGCGGATAGCCGCTGCGATAGGTGCCGATCGCCGACAGGCGCCACCCACCCAGGACGGCGCCGGCGGCGCCGGTCAGGTCGCGGCCCCACGGGATGTCCCACGTCGCGTTGGCCACGAAGTTGTGCCGGACGTCGAAGTCTGACGGCCCGCGGTTATAGCCGTCGAGGTACTCGGGAAACGCCGAGGTCGTGCCGTTGGTGGCGTCGGAGAAGAAGGTGGACGCCTGCGTGGTGTCTTGCGAGTCGGACCAGGTGTACGACGCCTGGAACGACCAGCCGTCGGCAAAGCGCCGGCGCACGTCCACAATCAGGGCCTTGTACCAGGAGTCGCCGTCGGAGGTCTTGGCTTCGATGGTGGTCCAGGCGGTGTTCTGGCGCGGCCCGCCCACCGGAAAGAACGGGCGGCCGTCGGCGCCGGTCGTCGGCACGGCGGTATTGAGGTCGCTGCTGCGCAGCAGGTCGTAGCCGCGCGAGCCGGCGTAGCCGAGCGTCAACGCCATCTGCCCCGGCAGTTCGCGCTGGACGTTGGCATTCCAGACGTGAATCGACGGCGTCACCACGTCCCACTGCACCGGACGAATCGACAGGCCAAAGGCGCGCTCGAAGGGCGGGTTCGGGAACGTCGGCGCCTGGTAGACCACGCGCGGGGTGTCGGGCGGGTTGGTGACCGTGACGATCAGGTTCTGCGAGCTGTTGGTCGCGTAGTACAGCCCGTAGCCGCCGCGCACCGCCGTGCGGCCATCGCCGGCCACGTCCCATGACAGACCCAGCCGCGGCGAGAAGTTGTCGTAGTCAGCGCCCTGGTAGAGCTGTCCGACGGTTGCCGTGCGATCGGTGAAGTTGACCAGCGCCGAATCGTGACCGCCGGTGTCGATCGGCATGGTCATGAACTCGTAGCGCAGCCCGGCGGTCACCGTGAGCCGCTCGTGCGCGTGAAACTCGTCCTGCACGTAGCCGCCCGCCAGCCAGAACGGCCACTGCCGGCCGAACTGCGCGACCGACGTGAGGCCGATGAAGCTGGTCGCGCGGTTCTCCAGGAACGCGCGCAGGTTGGCGAACGAGTAGGTGCCGAGGCTGAAGGTCGGGTTCACCATGTCCTGCTGGTAGTGCTCGGCCAACGCGCCGGTCCGGATCAGGTGGCGGCCTCGGGTCCACACCAGGTCCGCCGACAGGCTGGTGACCTGCTGCAGGAAGCGCACGTCCACCGAGGCCTGCGTGCCAAAGCGCTGCAGGCCGCCGACGTCGATGTTGCCGATGAACTCGCGGCCCGGCACGAAGGGCGGCAGCGTGGTGTTGGCCTCGACGTCCTGCCCCACGCGGGTGCGGCTGTAGCCACCACGGTAGGTGGCGAGCAGGTTCGACGAGAACGCCTGCTTCAGTTCGGCGGTGAAGAACTGGTTGCGCGACACGAACGCGCGCGGGAACTGCGGGTAGTCGAGCGGCAGCCGCTGGTCCACATCATCGAGCGTGTAACGGGCAAAGAACTGGCTGCCCGGCGACAGGTTGTAGTCCACGCGCCCCTGCAGGAAGTTCTGGTCGATGGTCTGATCGAACTGGAAGCTGTGGAGCGCGGTGCCGTCGCCAAGGCTCGCGCCGTTCGGGACCGGGTATTCGTTTAGATACGGCGCGACCGCGGCATTGACGCCGACATTGATGAACTGCCCCGGGTTCGCGGGGTCGGGCAGCAGGCCGCGACGGGCGTTGGCGTCGGGCACCGCCGAGGTGATGGTGCGGCCCAGGTTCTCGCGCAGGCCTTCGTAGCCCAGGAAGTAGAACAGCTTGTTCTGGCGGACGGGGCCGCCGGCCGTGACGCCGAACTGGTTGCGCGTGAAGGCCGGCTTGGTGCCAACGTCGAAGTAGTTGCGCGCATCGAGCGCGTCGTTGCGGTGGTACTCGTAGGCCGTGCCGCTCAGGGTGTTGGAACCGGCCTTGGTGATCACGTTCACCTGGCCGCCGCTCATGCGGCCGAACTCGGCGCCGTAGGCGTTGGTCTCGACGCGGAATTCCTGCACGGTCTCGGTGCCAAGCGACGTGCCGGCGGCGCTGCCGGCGGGGCCGTTGGTCATGTCGTTGAGGAGGGTGCCATCGAGCAGGTAGACGTTCGCGCGCGGGTCCTGGCCATTCACCGACATGCCAAGCCCATGGGCCACGACCGAGCCGCCGTCGCGATACGGGTACGGCGTAACCCCAGGCTGCAGGAACGCCAGGTCGGTGTAGTTGCGGCCATTCAAGGGGAGCTGCTCGATCGTGCGCGCCTCGACGAGGTAACTGAGCTCGCCGGTGCGGGTGTTCACGGCCGTCGCCGCCCCCACCACGTTCACGGCCTCGGCCAGGCCGCCGACCTCGAGCGTGAACTCGATCGCGGCCGCCTCGCCGACCGTGAGCGCCACGCCCTGGCGAACCACCGGCTTGAACCCGGTGAGCTCGGCGCGCACGTCGTAGGCGCCCACGGGCAGGGCGGCCAGGACGAACCGGCCGTCGCTGCCGGTTACGATGTCGCGCTCGACGCCGCGCTCCAGGTGGCGCGCCAAAATGGTCACGCCGGGCACGACCGCCCCGGATGCGTCCACGACGCGGCCCGAGAGGGTGCCCGAAGTCTGGCCCGCGGCGGTCAACGCCGGGGCGATTAGAACCGTAAGTAGTGTCAGCACGAAACGCACGATAATCAGCTCCCGTCTCGTATACTACGCGCGGCCGACGCCGGACGTTTCGTTAGATTGTCCGGAAGGCCATTTTGTTCGTTGCTTTGCTCCCTTTGACGCATGCCAACAATTCCCCGTCCCAAGCTGACTCCCCTGCAATGGCTCATTTGCGGCATTGCCGCCCTGGGCTTTGCGTTCGACATCTACGAAATCCTGATGGCACCGCTGGTGGTGGGGCCCGCGATTGGCGAGCTGACGGGCGCCCGCCCGGGCACCGCGGACTTCAATTTCTGGGTCGGGATGTTCTTCTGGGTCCCGGCGCTGGTCGGTGGCGCCTTCGGCCTGCTGGGCGGCTACCTGACCGACCGGTTCGGCCGGCGCAGCGTGCTGGTCTGGAGCATCCTGCTCTACGCATTCTCGGCGTTTGCCGCCGGGTTCGCCACCAGCATCGAGTGGCTGCTGTTCTTCCGCTCGACCACGTACATTGGCGTCTTCGTCGAGTTTGTCGCCGCGGTCGCCTGGATCGCCGAGATCTTCCCCGACGCCAAGCAGCGCGAGGCGGCGCTCGGCTACACGCAGGCGTTCTCGTCGATCGGCGGCCTGATGGTCACGGCGGCGTATGCCATCGCGGTGACCTACGCCAACTCGTTCCCGGAGATCGCCGGCGGTCATGCGCCGTGGCGCTACACGCTGATCTCGGGCGTCATTCCGGCCCTGCCGCTGATCATCATCCGGCCGTTCCTGCCCGAGTCGCCGGCCTGGCAGGCCAAGAAGGCCGCCGGCACGCTACGGCGGCCGTCGCTCGCGCAGCTGTTCACGCCGGAACTGCGCCGCACCACGATCGTGACGACGCTGATGTTCGCGTTTGCCTACGGCGCGGCGTTCGGCGCCATCCAGCAGATGCCCCGCATCGTCCCCGGCCTCGAAGAGGTGCGCGTCCTGCCGGTGCCGCAACAGCAGCAGACCGCCAGCCTGGTGCAGGCGTATCAGGAGTTCGGCGGTCTCGCCGGGCGCTTCCTGCTCGCCTTCCTCGCGTTGCGGATTCTGTCGCGGCAGAAGCTGATTCGCACGTTCCAGATTCCGGGGCTGATCATCATTCC
This sequence comes from Acidobacteriota bacterium, assembly GCA_041178345.1. Lineage (GTDB taxonomy): Bacteria > Acidobacteriota > Vicinamibacteria > Vicinamibacterales > UBA2999 > 12-FULL-67-14b. The sequence continues at coordinate 5,526 of JBEGVQ010000084.1, forward strand.
GTTCGTGTTCTATTACGCCGCGACCAACAATCTCGAGCTGACCAAGTGGGGCATGTTCCTGGCCGGCGTCTTCACGGTGGGCCAGTTGAGTTTCTGGGGCAACTACCTGCCGCGGGTCTACCCCACGCACCTGCGAGGCACCGGTGAAGGGTTTGCGGCGAACATCGGCGGCCGCATGATCGGGACCAGCTTCGCGTTCATCACGACGCAGCTCGTGAACTACATGCCCGGTGATTTGCCTTCGACACGGCTCGCCTACGCGGCCACCATCACCGTCACGTTCGTCTACG
>JBEGVQ010000085.1:0-22898 GCA_041178345.1 Acidobacteriota bacterium
ACGCTGCAACAGGGCATTCCGAGCGATGCCGCCAAGGACATCGTCAAGCACTTGAAAGAGTCAAAGAAGAAGGTGCAGGCCCAGATTCAGGCAGACCAGGTGCGCGTCACGTCGGGGTCGAAGGACGAACTGCAGGACGCCATGCAGGCGCTGCGCGCCAAGGACTTCGGGGTCTCCCTCCAGTTTGGCAACTACCGCTAGCCCGGTCCGGCGGGGGCATGTGCCCCTTGAGCGCGCGGTCTCGAAACTGGGGCTGGCCAGCCGCACCCAGGCCCGCGCCCTGGTGGCCGCGGGGCGCGTCACCGTCAACGGCGTGCGGGTCACCCATCCCGGCCAACTGGTGGTCCCCGAACGCGCCGTCATCGCCATCGACGGCGAGGCCGCGCCGGCGCCCCGCCCGTGCACCATTGTGCTGCACAAGCCGCGGGGCGTGGTCACGACCCGATCGGATCCGCAGGGCCGCAAGACCGTGTTCGACCTGCTCGAAGGTGTGCCGGTGCCCGTGATGCCCGTCGGCCGGTTGGACCTCGCCACGAGCGGCCTCCTGATCCTCACCAACGACACGCGCCTCGCCGACTGGTTGACCGACCCGGGCTCCCGTGTGCCGCGCGTGTACCTGGTCACCGTCAAGGGGCGCGTCGAGCCGGCCACGCTCCCGGTGTTGCAGCGCGGCATTCACGTGGACGGCGAGCGGCTCACGGCGGCCGCCGCCGAAATCCGCAAGGCGTCGAATCGTGAAAGCCACCTGGTGTTGACGTTGACCGAGGGCCGGAACCGAGAGGTGCGCCGCATGCTGGCCGCCGCCGGCCATCCGGTGACGCGGCTGCGGCGCGTGGAGTACGGCGGCCTCGCGCTGGGCACGCTGGCGCCTGGGGCATGGCGCGAAGTCACGGCCGCCGAGCTACGGCGCGCGTTTCCCGAACGGCCTCACGCCAGGAAGCGGGCGCCAAGCCCGAAGTAGAAGAACAGCGTCACCACATCCGCCACCGCCAGCACCACCGGACCGGCGGCAATCCGCGGGTCGGCCCTGGCGTACCTGAGCAAGGCCGGAAATGCCACGCCCAGCAGGCAGGCCACGACCATCGACAGCGCGATCGCCGCGAAGATGACCCCGGCCACCATCATTTCCCCGCGCCACACCACGACCACGCCCCCGACCACGCCTCCGCAGCCCAGGCCAAGCAAGACCGCGGTCCGAAACTCCTTCCACAAGGCCGCGGCCAGTCGCTTCGGCACCAAGGGACCGTCGGTGAAGCTCTGCAACGTCAGGCTGAGCGCCTGCATGCTGACGCTTTCGCCAAGCGCCAGCACGATCGGAATGAACAGGGCCAGCACGACCACGTCCTGCAACAGGGATTCGAAACGGCTGGCGATGAAGGCCGCGATCAGCCCCCCGGCGATGTTGCAGAGCAGCCAGGGAAAGCGATCGCGGAACGCGTCCACGGTCGACCGCTGGGACGTGCCGTGCACACCAATCAGTTGGAAGATATCGTCGTAGGTCCGGCGGGCCAGGTCAATCACCTCGTCGGTGAACAAGCCCACATCGACGACGCCGAGCAGCACGCCCCTCCCATCAACCACCGGAAACGCGAGTAACCGCCGCGTCGCGAAATACTCGCTCGCAATCAGCACCGTCGCCCAGTCCGGGATGGCGACCACGTTGGCGACCATCACCTCACTGACCTGACGGTGCGGCTCGGCGGTCAGCAACCGCCGCGTCGGGACCACCCCGACCAGCCGGCTATCTTGGTCGACGACGTACAGGTAATGGATCGAGCTGGCCGAGGCGGCCGAGCGGATGGCCCGGAGGGCCTCGTCAATGGTTTGGTCCGGGGCCAGAACCACTTGCGGGGGCCGGGCCATCGGCAAAATGGGCTCGTGCAACTGGGCGGCCGAAAGCTGAGCTGGAGTCATGTCTTACACTATTCGTGATTCCAGGCGGGTACTGCCCAGCTGCGACAAATATCTTGAGCTGAGCCGGCCCATCCGATAAATAATCGACTTTGAAAATGATGTATCACACCCATTTGAAAGGTGCGGCCCTGGCGGCACTCTGCACGGTCACCCTCGTTGCCTGTGAGGGCGGCATGCCGGCACCGACGTCGCCGAGCGCGGTGGTCGGGTCCGGTGGCGCGGCCTCCAATCCCGACGGCAGCACGGTGAAGGCGACCCAGCCAGTTGGCCTGGTGCCAACCAACGATTCGTCCGGCCTCAGCCTGACGCCAACCCTGTTCGCTCAGCCGGGCGTGGGACGCTTCAAGGCGCCGGCGATGCCGCACCGCTTCCAGATCAGCGTTGCGGACAATTTCGCGACGCTGACGGAGACTGGCTTTGGTTCCTACAACAGCCAGGGCGTCATGACTTACACCGTGGCGGCGCCCCTCACCAGCGGCACCAAGTACTTCTGGCGCGTGCGCGTGGAACTGGACGACCAGGTCGGGCCGTGGTCCGACTTCCGTGGCTTTACCACTACCGGCACCGTCGCGGCACCACCGGCCGGGCCTTCCGCTTCCGGAAGCCGGACGCCGAACCCCGGGGCCGGGCAGCAGTTGCCCTTGCCAAACATGCTGAGTGAAGTCCTCAAGTTCAGCGACGCGCGCGATTCGTGCCCCCGGGGCATCAAGTACGTGAATAACCCGTGGCAAGACCGGGTGGTGGACCACTTGCGCACCTTTGATACGCGGTGGGGCTACAACGCCAAGCCGACGCGCGGCCCCGCGGACAATGGTGGCGTCGCGGTGATCGCGGCCGGCGATGAAGTGGCCTATAACTACACCGCCCAGCCCGACGAGGGCAACACGCGGGTACACTTGGTTGACATGTTGGTTCAACATTGCGGCGCCAACCCGACAGTCGGTTGGCGCGTGTTCACGGGCGAAGAACCCGGCCGCTGGACCGGCGCCGGCCGCTTCCAGGGGCAGTAGAACATCGCGTAGCGGCAGACCCTCGGGTTTGCCCAGGCCTCAAGGGCAGGTTGCTTCGGCCGCCTGCCCTTTCTTTTTTCCGGTCACGCCGAACTGCGTGACCTAGACGAAGAAGTCCGGCATCAGGTCCTCTTCCCGAACGCCGGGATCGCGATACCGCGACCAGTCGGTCACACCCGCGTCGCGCAGCACCTCTTCATCAATCGCAAACCGGCCGGTGTAGGCGCGGCTTGGCTGCGTCAGGATCCAGTGCGCGGCATCCGCCATGATCTGCGGTGATCGGGTCATCTTGCGCGCGGCTTGTCCGGCAATCAGCCGAATGGCCTCGGTATCGATGGTCGTCTTTGGCCAGAGCGCGTTCACGGCGATCCCCTGCCCGCGGAACTCTTCGGCCATCCCCAACACGCACAGCGACATGCCGAACTTCGCCATGGTATAGGCCACGTGGGGCGCGAACCACTTCGCTTCGGTGATCGACGGCAGCGGCGGCGCCAGGTTGAGGATGTGGGGGTTGGCCGACTTCAGCAGGTGCGGGATTGCCTTCTGTGAGCACAAGAAGGTGCCGCGCGTGTTGACCTGGTGCATGAGGTCGAAGCGCTTCATGGGCGTCGCGAGCGTGCCGGTGAGGCTGATGGCCGAGGCGTTGTTGACGAGGATGTCGATGCCGCCGAAGCGGTCCACCGCGGCGGCGACCGCCGCCGCCACCTGCTTCTCGTCGCGAATGTCGACCGCCACGGCCAGGGCCTGCCCACCCGCCGCTTCGACATCAGCGGCCGCCGTATGGATGGTGCCCGGCAGCTTCGGGTGCGGGTCCACGGTCTTGGCGGCAATCACGACGTTGGCGCCATCGGCTGCGGCGCGCAGCGCAATGGCGTGCCCGATGCCGCGCGACGCGCCGGTGATGAAGAGGGTGCGATGCTTGAGGGACATGTCGGGGCCATTCTAGGCCACTCGCGCGTTAGATATACTCTCGCGCCATGAGCGCTCGAGACGTCATCACCAACCTGCGTGAGCTGGCCGCCCTGACCTCAACTCCCGACGGCGCGCAGCGGCTCGCCTGGGGGCCGGTGTGGCGCGAGGCCCGGCACTGGTTCAATGGCAAGCTGGCCACCCTCGGCATCACGCCCGAGAGCGATGCGGCGGGCAACAGCTGGGCCACGCTGCCCGGCGAGTCGGCCCGGACCGTCATCATCGGCAGCCACCTCGATTCGGTGCCGAACGGCGGCTGGCTCGACGGCGCACTCGGAATGATGGCCGGCGTGGAGGCGCTGCGAATGTTCAAGGACCGGCGGCCGCCGGTCACCATCAAGGTGGTGGACTGGGCCGACGAGGAAGGCGCGCGCTTCGGCCGCAGCCTGCTGGGCTCGTCGGCCGCGGCGGGCGCACTCAAGATTGCCGAGGTCGAGCACCTGGCCGACAAGACCGGCACGCGGCTGGTGGACGCGTTGCGGGAGAACGGCGTCGAACTGGCCCGCATCCACGAATCGCAGGCCTTCCTCAAGTCGATCGACGCAAAGGCCTACCTCGAACTGCACATCGAACAGGGTCCGGTGCTCGAGGCGCTGAACAAGCCGGCCGGTGTCGTGCTTGGCACGTTTGGCGTGGAGCGGCACCTGCTGCGCTTCACCGGCCAGGCGGCGCACTCGGGCTCCACGCCCATTCCCCTGCGGCGCGACGCCTTCCTGGCGGCGGCAGAAAGCGCGCTGGCCTTCCGGGACATCGCCGTCAAGCACACCACCCCTGATGCCCGGGTGGTCTGCACGGTCGGCACGGTGAAAGTGGAGCCCGGCATCGTGACGGCCGTGCCTGGTGCGTGCGAGATCTCGCTCGATCAGCGCGCCCTCGACGCGCCCGTGCTGGCGCAAATGCTGGCCGACGCCCGCGAGGCCGCGAGCCAGGCGGCGCGCCACAACCACGTGAACGTGGAGTGGCGAACGCTGTGGAGGATCGAGCCGCGGCCGTTCGATCCGCGGCTGATCGCGCTCTGCACCGAGGCCGTCCGCGAGGTCACCGGCGACGCGCCGCTGCTGCCGTCCGGCCCGTTGCACGACGCGGCGGCGATGGTGCCGCACATGCCGGCGGTCATGATGTTTGCGTATTCCGCGAACGGCCTGTCGCACTGCAAGGAAGAGGATACGCCGGAGCCGCATCTCGAGAAGGCGATCACGGCGTTCCTGCGGCTCGTTGAGAAGGTCGTCGCGACGTCTTGAGCACAAAGCAAAAGGCCCGGCGATTCGCCGGGCCTTTTGTGTCTAATCGGTGTAAATCTGCGGCCTATTCTACGTAGCTGTATCCGCAGTTCTCGCACACCCACATGCGGCCCTGCTTGTACATGTTGTAGGCGCACTGCGGGCAGACGCGGTATTCGCGGCCCTCGGCATCGACCAGCTTCTTCTCATCCTTCTGGTCACCGTCCGCAAACGGATCCTTCGGCTCTTCCTTCTTCTTCCCTTCCTCCGGCTTCTGCTGGGGCTCCTGCGCGAACGCGGGAAGCACCGACACGCCGATGGCGGCGGCAAACATGGCCGAGCCGCGGAGGAATGAGCGCCGATCAAGGCCCGAACCGTTCACTTTGTCGAACATGGGCAAGTGGTCTCCTGAAAGCTTCGGTGGTCTCAACAGCCGGGCCAAAGCCCGTCTGTTCGACAGTATACCTCGACCCCGTCACCGGCGCGGCGCGTTCGACTCGCCCTTGGGGCAGCGCGTGGTGACCTCCATGCTCATGCCCCCTCCTTCGTCTCGATCAGCACCTCCCCGGTCAGGGTCCGGTGCACCGGGCATCGGCTGGCGATCTCGAGCAACCGCGCGCGCTGCTCGGCGTCGAGGTCCCCGTCCATCGTGATGTGCCCGATGATGCGGTACTTGCCGTCCGCCGGCCCGCCGGTCAGCCGGACGTGCACACCTGTGAGCGGCCAGCCCTTCCGTTCGGCATACAGCCGCAGCGTCATCGAGGTGCAGGCGCCGAGGGCCGCGAGCATGAACTCGTGTGGTTCGGGTCCGGTATCGGCCCCCGTCCGGTCGACGGGTTCGTCGGCGCGCAGCCGGAACTCGCCGATGGTGATGTCCTGGCCGAGCTTGCTGCCATCTGAACACACGTGCACGTCCCGCATGGCGGCATCCTACTTCACCGGAATGCCACTCCGATTCGTCCATGTGCCTGATGGCCAACCTGCTGAATGATCGGCGGCTCGCCGTCCGGCAATTGACCCGGCCATTGGCATGGACGTGCACACGGTCACGGTCACGGTGGTCAACGCCGCGTTTCAAGGGGCCGGCCACCAGGGGGCATCCTTGATCTCACCCGCGACGATTCATCAAGAACGTCGCCATCTCGTGAAAGAAGTGCCGCAGAAACTGCGTCACCTCGGGAGGCAGCGCGGCCTCGTCGAGCGCCCGATCCATCAGCTGCACCCAGCGGTCGCGGGCGTCTTGATCCAGCTGGTACGGGAGGTGGCGCATGCGCAGACGCGGATGCCCGCGGCTCTCTTCATAGCGCGGCGGGCCGCCGAAGCGGCCGACCAGGAAATCGCGCAGGCGCTGCTCGGCCCCCTCCATGTCATCGGCCGGATACATCGGCCCCAGCACTTCGTCGGCCGGGACCTGCGCGTAAAACGCGGCCACGAGGCGAGCGAAACCATCCTCGCCGATGCGAGCATAGATGTCGGCGTCGGTCACCATCAGGCGTTGCGAACTTTCTCGATCTTCCGATCGCGTTCGTGGTTCAGGCGTTCGACATCGCGGCGATAGTGCTCGTCCATGAGCTGGCGCTGCTCGAAATCGACCGAGGCGGCCAGCTTCGACTTGTAGAGGATCTCTTCCTGCGCGAGCTTGGCCGCGTAGGTCTTGCGGATCTCGGCAATCTCGTTCTTCTGGTCGTCGGTCAGCCGGTGCTCGGTGACGCCGGCGTCGGCATCCTGTTTCTTCAAGCGCGCCATCGCCAGTTCGATCGCGCTCTTCGGTGCATCGTCGTTCATGGCTCGATCATACCGGGAGTCGGGAGCCGGGAACCGGGAGTCGGGCGGGAGTCGCCAAATTTGAAGGCAAGTGTCTTGCCGACTCCCGACTCCCGGCCGGTTCTATCCGAACAGGCTCTTGGCGACGAACCAGACGTTGGCGGGGCGCTCTGCCAGGCGGCGCATGTACCAGGGGAACCAGTAGGCGCCGTAGGCGATCAGCACGCGCACCGCGGCGCCGTCGCGGGCGAGGCGCAACTGCGCGGCCTTCTGGATGCCGTAGAGCATGTGGAACTCGTATTCGGCCGGCTTGACGCCGGTCGCCGCCGCGTGCCGGCGAATGGTGTCGATGAGCTGGACGTCGTGGGTGCCAAACACCGCCCGGGCGCCGCTGGCGCGGCTGCCGGCATCGAGCATCACTTGCGCGAGCGCATAGTAGTTGGCGTCGACGTCGCTCTTCTTCGGAAACGCGACCTCGGGCGGCTCGTTGTAGGCGCCCTTGACCAGGCGAATGCCGATGCCCCGGCCGGTCAAGTCCACCAGGTCTTCGCGGGTGCGAAACAGGTACGCCTGCAGGCACACGCCGACGCGCGGGAACTCGGCGCGCAGGCGGCGGGTCAGGTCGAGGGTGAGGTCGACATAGTGCGACTGCTCCATGTCGATCCACAGGAAGTTGCCGGCGGCATGCGCGCGTGCCGCCAGGTCGCGCAGGTGACCGTAGGCCAGCTCACGATCGATGTCGAGGCCGAGCTGGGTCAACTTGATCGAGGGCTCGCACGCCAGGTTCAGTGCCTGGATGCGAGCGATCCCGTCGAGATAATGGTGCGCCACTTCGTCAGCCTCGGCCAGGTCCTTGACGTTCTCGCCCAGCCGCGTAAACACCGCGGTGACGCCCTCGGCGGCCATGGCCCGGGCGGCGCCGACCATGTCGTCGAACGACTCGCCGGGCATGAAGCGCGAGACGGCACGGCGGACGAATGGTGCCCTGGTGCCGTTTTCGCGGAGCCACGTGCTGTCGGAAGCCTTGAGGAGGAGGGTGCGCGCAACGCTCATGTCCCCATCATCTTATCCCTTCGCGAGGCGCCAGCGTGTGCAGCGGCCCGATGCGCAGCAATTGCGGCCACACCGTCCGCACGACGGCGACCACCAGCAGCGTCGCGATCCCGCCGCCCACCACCGACAGCGTCGGCCCGACCAGCGCCGCCGTCGCGCCGCTTTCAAAAGCGCCGAACTCGTTCGAGAAGCCGACGAACACGTAGTTGATCGCCGACACGCGGCCGCGCAGGTGGTCGGGCGTGATCATCTGCTCCAGCGTCAGCCGAATGACCACGCTGATGTTGTCAAAGACGCCGGTGAGGAACAGGCAGGCCATCGACAGCGCGAACGAACGGGACAGCCCGAAGCCGATGCAGGCCAGCCCGAAACCCACCACCGCGAACATCAGCACGCGTCCGGGCCGCCGCCACGGCCTGATGCGCGTCGTGACCAGCGCCATCAGCAGCGCACCGGCGCCCGGGGCCGCGCGCAGCCAGCCGAGCCCGGCCGGTCCGACGCCGAGGATGTCCTTGGCAAAGATCGGCAGCAGCGCCACGGCGCCGCCAAACAGGACCGCGAACAGGTCCAGCGTGATCGCGGAGAGGAACAGCGGGTTGTCGCGGACAAAGCGAAAGCCGGCAAACACCTCGCCGGCGCTGCGGCGTGACGTGGCCGGCGGTGGCCGGCGAACCGGCATGGTGAGCAGCATGGCGACGAACACCAGTTGCCCCAGGGCCGCCAGCGCGAACGCCGCGGTGGCGCCGCCGGTCATCGCGATCAAGACGCCGCCGATCGCGGGGCCGGTGATCGCGGCCAACTGGAACGTCGACGACAGCCACGCGTTGGCGTTGGCGAACTCGGCCGGCGCCAGCAGCTGCGGCAGGATCGTGTTCACCGACGGCGAGGCGAACGCCCGCGCGGTCCCGATCAATGCCAGCAGGGTGTAGATCGCCCAGATCGGTCCGTTGGCGGCCGTCACCAGGGCCAGGCCGATGGCGACCAGGGTCAGCAGGCTATGCGCGGCGATGCCGATGTTGCGGCGGGGGTAGCGGTCGGCGGCATGGCCCGCCACGATCATCAGCAGCAGCACCGGCGCCAATTCGACGACGCCGACCAGGCCGAGCGCCCAGGGATCGCCGGTGCGCTCGTAGAGCAGCCAGCCGACGGCGACGTTGATCATCTGCCACCCGGCGATCGCGGCGAAGCGGCCGATCGCAAACGAGCGGACAACGGGATGGCGGATGGCGACGAAGGCGTCGGGCGAGGGCGGCACGAGCGTTCACCTAGAATAGACGTGCAGATGCGAATCGGTATACAAGCGTGGGGCAGCGAAGGCGACATCCGGCCCCTGGTCGCGCTCGGGCACGGCCTGGTGCAGCGCGGCCACACGGTCGAACTCGTCTACACCGACATCGCCCACCGTCATTACCGAGAGGTCGGCGCGACGCTCGGCATGACCGCGCGGCCCGTGGCGACACCGGTGATCGCTGACGAGAGCGCGCTCTACGAGATCGGCCTCACGGCCATCACCACCAGCAACCCCCTCTGGCAGGCCAAGATCGTGTACGACCGCCTGCTCCGGCCGGTGCAGGACCAGATGTTCGACGCGGCCGTCGATTTGTGCCGCCGTTCGGACCTCCTGGTCACGCACCAGTTGCTCAACCAATCGCGCGCGGCCGCCGAACTGGCCGGCAAGCCGGCGGTGAGTGTCACGTTCGCCCACTCGCTGGTGCCGTCGCGGCACATTCGTCCGGAGGGATTGCCGCGGCTGGGCGAGATCGGCAACGCGCTCGGCTGGTCGGTGGCGCGATTGGCGCTGAACCTCGCCATGCGTGGGCCGGTCAACCGCTTCCGCCGGCGCGTGGGCGTGGCGCCGGTCAACGACCTGCTGCTCGACGGCTGGACATCGCACCTGCTGAACCTGATTGCGGTGAGCCCGGCGATTTGCGCCGAGCCGCCGGACTGGCCCCGGTGGAATCGGGTCTGCGGCTTTCTGGCGCTGCCCTCGACCAGGCACGAGCCCCTGGCCCCTGAACTGGATGAGTTCCTGGACGCCGGCGAGCCGCCCGTCTTCATGGGCTTCGGCAGCCTGATGCCGGTCAGCACGTCGTACCTCACCGATTCGGTGGCCTTGATGAAAGAGGCCGCGCGGCTGGCCGGCTGTCGCGCCATCATCCAGGCCGAAGTGCCGCCGGAACGGGGCGACCGCCACCTGATTGTCGGGCGGTGCCCTCACGCGCAGGTCTTTCCGCGATGCGCCGCGGTCGTGCACCACTGCGGCGCCGGCACCACCCACACGACGCTTGCGGCCGGCGTCCCGTCGGTGTGCGTCCCGCACGTCTGCGATCAGTCGGGCTGGGCCCACGAGTTGCAGCGCCTGGGCGTGGCGCCTGCCGCGGCCCCCCATCGAACGCTGACGGCGGCCAAGCTGGCGGGCCGCATCAAGGAGGTCCTGGCCGCTCCCGGGATGCGCACGCGAGCGGCCGCCGTGGCCGCCCGCATGAAGGATGACGATGGCCCCGCGCGGGCGGCGATGCTCATCGAGGAAGCGGCGGTACAACATTTGAGAGGACGCCGGTAAAGGACACCGAATGGTCACCACGAGTGGACAGCGCTTTGTGCTCGCCGCCGCCTTTGCGGTGTGTTTCGCCGCCTGCACCGCCGCGCCGGCGCAGGCACAGTCCTCAATAGGCTTCAACGGCGGGGTCTCGATCGACCCCACGCAGGCCTATGGCGGCGTGTCTTGGGAATCGTCGAACCTCGGCGGCCGCTTCCGGCTGCGCCCGGGCATCGATGGCGGGTTTGGCGAGAACCTCCGGTTGGGCACCGTCAACATCGACCTGATCGCGAAGTTCCCGCTCGGCCAGTCGGGATGGTCGCTGATCCAGGGCGGCGGCCCCACCATCATCATCGTGAACTACACCGGCATCGACGACGGCGCGCCGCGCGAGGTGCACGCCGGCGGCAGCTACCTGTTCGGGTTCGCGCACGACCACGGCTTCTTCACCGAGTTCCGGGTGGGAGGCGGCAGCTACGTGCCAGGCTTGAAGATGGGCGCCGGCTGGGCCATCCAGATCAAATAGGCCACCGAGGACACAAAGGACACCGAGAAGGCTCTTCAAAATGCCGATGCGCGAAAGCCACCATGTGCCGGAATTTCAAAGTATTGGCTCTGAGTCCTCGGTGTCCTCTGTGGCAATGTAAGATCCCGGCATGAAACGCGAGCGGACGCATAGGTGGGACGACCCCACGCCACGGTCGGAGCGAATGGCGACCCTCTCGGGGCTCGACGTGTTGCGACAGGTCATTGGCGGTCAACTGCCGCAGCCGCCGATGGCCCACCTGATGGACATCCGGCTCGTCGAGGTCGCGAACGGCAGGACCGTATTCGAGTCGACCCCGGGCGAGTTCCACTACAACCCGCTCGGCACCGTCCACGGCGGCTTTGGCGCCACCCTGCTCGATTCGGCGATGGGTTGCGCCGTCCACAGCACGCTCGAGGCCGGCGATGCCTACACGACGCTGGAACTGAAGATTAATTTCCTGAGACCGCTGACCCATGCCACGGGACTGGTTCGCGGCATCGGCACCATCGTGCATGCCGGCCGGACCACGGCACTGGCCGAAGGACGGATCGAAGATGCGGACGGGAAGCTCTACGCCTTCGCCACGAGCACGTGCCTCATCCGCCGGAAGAAAGGCCGGGACTGAGAAAGGCCGGGACGAAAGTCCCGGCCCTCCGTACGCCTACTTCTTCACGTATTTCTGGAGCTTGCGCGGCCCGACTTCGGCGCCGTAGATGTGGCCGGCCGCGTCCACCGCCACGCCTTCGGCCGCAAGCGTGCCGCCGGGCGGCTTGCCGCCCCCCTCCATCGTCGCCACCACCTTGCCGTCAACCATCTCGTAGGTCAGGCCGATGTGCGACGGATCGGGAATGAACCCGGTGATCTTGCCGTCGCTGACGTTGCCGATGCGGATGCCGCGTTTCCACGCGTAGTGCGGCGGGCTGACGGAACCGGATTCCGAGTCGGCGCCGTAGATGATGTCGTCCTTGATGAAGATGCCGCTCAGGCGGCTGAACTGGTACCAGGTGTCGAGCGTCTTGAAGGTCTCGGGGTCGAGAATCTGGATGCGGTTATTGGATCGGTCGGCGACGAACAGGCGGCCCTTCGAATCGAACGCCAGGCCGTGGGGCTGCATGAACTCGCCCTCGAGGCCGGTGCCCATCTTGCCGAATTCGCGGAGGAACTTGCCGTTGCGATCGAACCGGATCAGCCGCGCGGTGGCCGGGGGCGCGTTGCCGTGGCCTTCGGCGACCAGGATGTCGCCGTTCGGGTAGGTGATCACGTCGTTCGGCTGGTAGAACGAGGCCGGGTCCGCCGGCTGGCCAGGGACGTTGCCGCCGGGCTTGCCGAGCGTCAACAGCACCTTGCCCTCGGGGCTGAACTTGATCACCTGATGCCCCACGACCTTCGCGGGCATGGCGGGCATGGGCGCGTCGGCCGCCGCACCCGGGGCGCGCGCCGGCAGGTTGCTCTGGCCGTCGGTCACCCAGATGTTGCCGTCACGGTCAACGTGCATGCCGTGCGGGAAGACGAACATCCCCTGGCCGAAACTCGTCACCACGTTGCCATTGGAATCGAACTTGAACACGGTGTTGAGCGGCGACATCACGCCGCTGGCGCGGTCCCAGCACGAATTGGCGGCGCAGCGCTCGGCCACCCAGATGCTGCGGCCGTCCTTGTCGATGTCAACGGCGCTCGTCGAGCCCCAGGTGCGGCCCGCCGGCATCTTCGCCCAGCCTTCGATCGTGTTGTAGGGATCTGGCGCATCGTTGGTCGGCGTGGCCGCCGTCCACGGCGCGGGGGCCTGCGCGTAGAAACCGCCGCCCATTGCACCAACCGCCATCACTCCAGCCGCGACCAGCAGACCCACTCGTAAAACACGTCCCATTCGGATGCCTCCCCTTGAGCAGGAGATAATACACGTTCCCGGGATAAGATTGTCCTTCCGAGGTACCCGAATGCGCGCACTGACTGCTGCCCTTTTCTCCGCGCTGATCGCCGCCCCCGTGCAGGCGCAAGCCCCGCCGCCGGTCGTCGCCGAGACCACTGCCACGGCGATCCCCGGCGTGATCGCGGCCGGCACCAAGGTCGAGGTCATCAAGAGCGGCTTTACCGGCACCGAGGGCCCGATCGGCATGGCCGATGGCAGCTTCCTGTTCACCGAGACACAGGCCAACCGCATCACCAAGATCGACCAGGACAACAACATCACGACCTTTCTCGAGAACACCAACGGCTCGAACGGCCTGGCGTTCGACAGCAAGGGCCGCCTCATCTCGGTCCAGACCACGCCTGGCAAGGCAGTGATCGGCGTGATCTATCCGAAGGGCCAGGAAGCCACGCTGTCGGACAACTTCGATGGCAAGCCGTACGGCCGGCCCAACGACCTGGTCGTCGACAAGAAGGGCGGCGTCTATTTTTCGGAACCCGGGCCGAACGCCGCGCCGGGCCAGCCGCCTCCGCCGCTGACACCGGCGGTGTACTACGTGCCGGCGGGCGGCAAGTCGATGCGCATCGCCGAAGGCATTGCCCGGCCGAACGGCATTCAGCTGAGCCCAGACGAGAAGACGCTGTACGTGAACGACACCGCGGGCGAATACCTGCTGGCGTTCGACATCAAGCCGGACGGCTCGGTGGGCAACCGCCGCAACTTCGCGAAGTACCCGACCGTGAACAAGGCGGCCACCGGCGCCTTCAACAGCGGCGCCGACGGACTGGCCATCGACAACGAGGGCCGCGTCTATTCGGTCTCGATCGGCGGCGTGCACGTGTTCAGCCCCAAAGGCGAGCTGCTGGGCACGATTCCGCTGTCGCTGCAGGGCCAGAACATCGCGTTTGCCGGCGCCGGCAAGAAAACGTTGTACATCGTCGGCCGCGGCGCCGCCTTCAAGGTTCGGTTGTTGGCCGCCGGCTTCATGGGGAGGGCGAAATAATGCCGATCTTCGAATACGCCTGCAAGCAGTGCGGAACAGAATTTGAAACCCTGGTCCGCCCGAACACCGCGGCGCCGTCGTGCCCGGCCTGCCAGAGCACCGAGCTCGACAAGCTGATCTCGATTCCCGCGGTCAAGTCCGAGACGACGCACGCCCTGGCGCTCGGCGCGGCCAAGCAGCGCGATCAGAAGCAGGCGAGCTATAACGCCCGCGTGCAGCGCGAGTACGAACTGCACCACAACGATTAACCCGCAACCCTTTCCAGGATTCCGACGCGATGGCCCTCCCAACCGCCACCGGCACGGCGCAGTGCCCCGAGTGTTTTGCTGACGTCACGCTGACCAAGGTGATGCAGAACGAGATCACCCAATGCCCCGGCTGCGGCGCGGAACTCGAGATCACGGCGCTCGAGCCGATCACCCTGGCGCTGGCGCCCCAGGAGGAAGAGGACTGGGGTGAGTAGCCACGCCAACCTCAAGGTGGGGGTGCTCTACAGCCGGGTCCGCGTCGAAGAGAAGCTGCTGTTCGAGGCGCTCGAGAAGCGCGGGGTCGCGCTCGACCTGATCGACGATCAGAAGCTGATCTTCGACATCACCGACGTCGACCACCACCCATTCACCGACTACGACGTCATCGTCGAACGCTGCATCAACCACAGCCGTGCGCTGTACAGCCTGAAGATCCTGAACGACCAGGGTGTGAAGACGGTGAACACCGCGCTCTGCGCCGACATTTGCGGCAACAAGCTGATGACGACCAGCGCGCTGGCCGCCGCCGGCGTGCCGCAGCCCAAGGCGCTGGTGGCCTACACGGCCGAGAGCGCGATCGCGGCGATCGAGCGGCTCGGCTATCCGGTGGTGCTGAAGCCCACCGTGGGCTCGTGGGGCCGCCTGCTGAGCAAGGTCAACGACCGCGACGCCGCCGAGACGATTCTCGAGCACAAGGAAACGCTCGGCAGCTATCACCACAGCATCTTTTATATCCAGGAGTACATCCAGAAGCCGGGCCGCGACATCCGCGCGTTCCAGGTCGGGCCGGAAACGATCTGCGCCATCTACCGCACCTCGCCCAACTGGATCACCAACACCGCGCGCGGCGGCTCGTCCAGCAACTGCCCGATCACGCCGGAGCTCGCCGACATCTGCACCCGCGCGGCCAAGGCGTGCGGCGGCGGCGTGGTGGCGCTCGACCTGTTCGAAGATCCGGATCGTGGCCTGCTGGTGAACGAAGTGAACTACACCATGGAGTTCCGCAACAGCATCGCGCCGACCAACGTGAACATCCCGGAACGCATGGTGGACTTCTGCCTGGATGTGGCCAAGAACGGCTGGAACGAGGCCAACGGGTGGAAGGATGACGGGCCACACCTAGCCTCCATTTCCCTCGCGGACGGCGCTTCCGCCTGAATCGTGGCTACACCGCTGACCGTTTCCATCATTGGCGCGTCGGGTTACACCGGCGGCGAACTGCTGCGGCTCGCGCTCGGGCATCCGCATCTCGAGGTGCAGCAGGTCACCAGCGAACGGCTGGACGGCCAGTTCGTCCACTTCACGCACGCGAACCTGAGGAAGCGCACGCAGCTCAAGTTCGTGCGGTCCGAGGCGGTCGAGAAGTGCGACCTGTTGTTTCTTGGCCTGCCGCACGGCAGCGCGATGAGCCGCATCGCTCAGCTGTCGACGCTCGCCGATCGCATCATCGACCTCAGCGCCGACTTCCGGCTGCGCGACGCGACCGGCTACGACAAGTGGTACGGCCAGCCGCACACCAGTCCGGAGTGGCTCGGGAAGTTCGTCTACGGCCTGCCGGAGCTCCACCGCGCCGAACTGAAGGCCGCGCACTACGTCAGCGGCGTCGGCTGCAACGCGACGGCGACGACGCTGGCGGTGTGGCCGCTGGCGGCGGCGGGCCTGATCGACACGGCGCGCGGGATCATCTGCGAAGTCAAGGTGGGCAGCAGCGAGGGCGGCGCGGCCTCGGCCGATTCGACGCACCATCCCGAGCGATCGGGCGTGATGCGCAGCTTCGCGCCTACCGGGCACCGCCACACCGCCGAGGTGCTGCAGGCGCTGAAGCTGACAGATGTCGTCACCGACGTGCACCTGAGCGCCACCGCCGTCGGCAACGTTCGCGGCGTGCTGGCCACGGCGCACGTGTTCGTGAAGCCCGGCACGGCAGAGAAGGACGTGTGGAAGGCCTATCGCGAGGCCTACCACCACGAACCTTTCGTCCGCATCGTCAAGGAACGCACCGGCCTCTACCGCTATCCCGAACCGAAGATCCTTTCGGGCAGCAACTACGCCGACGTCGGGTTCGAGATGGATGCGTCGACCGGGCGAGTCGTCGCGCTGTGCGCGATCGACAACCTGATGAAGGGCGCGGCAGGCACGGCCATGCAGTGCGCGAACATCATGATGGGTTGGGACGAAACCCTCGGCCTTGATTTCCCCGGCCTTCATCCAATCTGAGATTTCCATGATCGTAGTCAAGGTAGGCGGCGGTACTTCCCTGAACATCGACGCCGTGGTGGCCGACATCGTGGCGCTGCGCGCCACGGGCACGGAACTGCTGCTGGTGCACGGCGGTGCGCAGACCACCAACGCCGTCGCCGAGGCGCTCGGGCATCCGGCGCAGTTCGTCACCAGCGAGACCGGCCACGTGAGCCGTCGCACCGATCGCCGCACCCTCGAGATCTTCGAGATGGTCTACTGCGGCCAGTTGAACAAGATGTGGGTCGAGAAGCTGCAGCAGCAGGGCGTGAACGCCGTCGGCCTGTCGGGACTCGATGGCCGGATCTTCGAGGGCACCCGCAAGGACACGTTGCGCATCCGCGTCGACGGCCGCCGGATGGTCCTGCGCGACGACTGGACCGGCACGGTCGAGAAGGTCAACGCCGCGTTGCTGAAGACGCTGATCGCCGCCGGCTACTTCCCGGTCCTGACGCCACCCGGTTCGTCCACCGCCGGAGAAGCCATCAACGTCGATGGCGACCGCGCCGCGGCGATGGTGGCCGGCGCCTTTCACGCCGAGGCGCTGGTGATCCTGACCGATCAAGTCGGCTTGTTGAGGAAGTTCCCCGACGAATCCACGCTGATCCCGGAGATCCCCAAGGCCAGGGCCGACCAGTTCATGGAGTTCGCCGAAGGGCGCATGAAGAAAAAGGTGATGGGCGCGGTCGAGGCCATCGCCGAAGGCGTCGGCACGGTGATTTTCGCTGACGGCCGTGTGGATGAACCCATCTCGCGCGCCCTGGCCGGCGCTGGCACCCACATCTCATGAACCACGCGGAGGTTGAAGAACGCATTCTCGGAGGCACGACTGCCCGTCGCGGCGAGGTGGTCATCACCCGTGGCGAAGGCTCGTGGGTCTTCGACGAGCAGGGCAAGAAGTATCTCGACCTGGGCTCGGCGCAGGGTGTGGCCATGCTGGGCCACTGCCATCCCCGGGTAGTCGAGGCGATCAGCCGCCAGGCCGAGACGCTGACGCTGTGCCCGAACTTTCTCTACAACGATGTCCGCGCGGAGTTGGCGCAAGCGCTGGTGGACGTGCTGCCGACGCACCTCCCCCATCTGTTCCTGGCCAACAGCGGCGCCGAGGCGGTGGACGGGGCGCTGAAGTTCGCGCGGCTGTTCACCAAGCGGCCGGGGTTTGTCGCCACCACCAAGGGCTTTCATGGCCGCACCATCGGGGCGCTCTCGGTGACGTGGGAGCCGAAGTACCGCGACGGCTTCCTGCCGCTGCTCGAGACCACGCACGTGCAGTTCAACGATGCCGCGGCGCTCGAGCAGGCGATTACCGACCAGACGGCGGCAGTCATCCTCGAAGTCGTGCAGGGGGAAAGCGGCGTCAACGTCGGCACGCCCGACTTCCTGCAGTCGGCCCAGCGCCTGTGCCGCGAGCGCGGCGCGCTGCTGATTGTCGATGAAATCCAGACCGGCTTTGGCCGCACCGGCAAGTGGTTCGCGGTCGAGCATGCCGGTATCGAGCCCGACATCATGTGCCTGGCCAAGGGCCTGGGCGGCGGCTTCCCCATGGGCGCGTTTGCCTACACCAAAGCCATTCGCGACGTCCTGACGCTGGGCGCGCACGGCAGCACCTTCGGCGGCTCGCCGATTGCGTGCGCGGCCGGGCTCGCCGCCATCCAGGCCTACCAGGATGAGGGGCTGATCACACGCAGCGCCGTGCTCGGCGCGCACATGCGCAACACCCTGCGCAGCGTGCTCGAGGGCGCCCCGGCGGTCCGCGACATCCGGGGCCTCGGCCTGATGATTGCCGTCGAGTTGCGAACCAAGGTCGCACCGGTGCTCAAGAGTTTGATGCTGAAGCACGGGGTCATCGCCCTGCCGGCCGGACCCACGGTCTTGCGGCTGTTGCCGCCGCTGGTGATCAGCGAGGCCGAGATCGACCTCGGCGTCCAGGCGATCGCCAGGGCGATCAAGGAGCTCAAGGCCTGATGGACCGCTCGGCCGCCATCCAGCTGATTCGCGGGCTCGTCGAGATTCCGTCGCTGTCGAGGCACGAGGCGCCGGCGTCGGCGTGGCTGGTCGGGCAGATGCGCGCGAACGGTTACGAGCGCGCGTTCGTGGATGATGCCGGCAATGCCGTGGGCGAGCTGGGCGATCCCTCCGCCGCTCGCACGATCGTGCTGCTCGGCCACATCGACACCGTGCCGGGCAAGATCCCGGTGCGAATCGAGCCGTCGGCCGATGGCGAGCGCCTGTTCGGCCGCGGCAGCGTCGACGCCAAGGGGCCACTCGCCAGCTTCGTGGCCGGCGCCGCCATCTTCGGCGCCGCCAACGCGCGCGCCGCCAACCTGCGCGTGGTCGTGGTCGGCGCGGTCGAAGAAGAGGCCGCCACCAGCAAGGGCGCCCGGTTCATCGCGTCGCGCTTCAACGGCGCCACCGAACCCATTCCCACGGCCTGCATCATCGGCGAACCCAGCCACTGGAACCGCGTCACGCTGGGCTACAAGGGGCGACTGCTGCTCGACCTGACCGCCGGCCAGCCGATGGCGCACACCGCCGGTCCCGACGCCAGTGTGGCGTCAGTTGTAGTCGACCTGTGGAACTGGGTTACGGCCCATGCCGCGGCCTACAACGCCGGCAAGGACAAGGCCTTCGAGCAGTTGAGTCCCAGCCTGCGCCGGTTCATCACCTCCACCAACGAAGCAATGCACGACCTGGTCGATGCGCAGTTCGCGTGGCGGCTGCCCGTGGGCTTCGACGCAGACGCCTTCATGACCGAGCTGCGCGCCTGGGCCGCGGAGAATGTCGCCGGCCGGACAACCGTCGACTTCCGTTTCAAGGGCCAGGAACGCGCCTGGCGCGGCGACCGCAACAACCCGCTGGTCCGCAGCTTCCTGGCCGGCGTGAAGACCGAAGACCCGGCCGCGCAACTGGGATTCGTCTTGAAAACCGGCACCAGTGACATGAACGTGGTGGCGCCGGTCTGGCAATGCCCGATCGTTGCCTACGGGCCAGGCGACAGCGCCCTCGATCACACGCCGAACGAGCACTTGCCGCTCGATGAATACTGGAAGGCCGTGAACGTCATCAGCCACACCCTCGCGGCGTTCGCCACGCACTAGGCGGGCCTGAAGACCCGCCGCTACTTCCGCATCGTCACCAGCGCCGCGAAGATATCGATGGCCTCCCAGAGGTGGCCCACGCGCAGGTTCTCGTTCACGGCGTGCTGGTTGTTGTCGAAGTTCACCACCGCCAGTCCCATCGTCGGCAACGCCAGGTCCTCGTCGAAGGTCGAAAACGGCAGGCTGCCGCCGATGGTCGGCATCTGCACCAGGCGCTGGTCGAGGGCGCGAATGGCGGTGGCCGCCATCGCCGTGGCCGGGTCGTCCATGTTGCCCTTGCCGATTGGAAAGCCGCTGCTGCCTTGCGTGATTCGCGCGATCTTCGGCTGGGTGCGGCGAGTCGCGGCATCGGGCGGGCCATCGACGATGACGTAGCCCTGCTCGCGGACGTGGGCCACCAGCCGTTCATACTGCGTCGTCTCATTTAGTCCATTGACCAGGCGCATTTCGACGCGCCCGGTGGCGGTGCCAGACACGGCGTTGCGCGCGTTGGCGCCGACGGTACCGGACTGCAACCCGGCCACGGTGAGCGTGGGCCGGTTGTGCTGCAACTCGATGCGGCTCTCGGGATGCTCCGGCCGGGCGAGCCCAAACTGCTCCAGCAGCTTCTGGTCCACGTTCGGAATCTCGTCGATGGCGCGGCGTTCGCTGGCCGTGAGCGGCACGACCCCGTCATAGAACCCCTTGATCGTGACGGTGCCGGACTCGTCCTTCATCGAGGCGATCAGCTTGGCCAGCGCCATCGCGGGATCGGGGACGAAGTTGCCGTAGTTGCCGCTGTGCAGGTCGCCGGTGGCGCCGTAAATCGTGATCTCCGCGCCGGTCACGCCGCGCGAACCGTAGAACACCGTCGGCAGGCCACTGGGATGGCGCGGACTGTCCACGATCACCGCAAGGTCGCCGCGAACGGCGGCGGCGTTGGCGGTCATGGCCGCGGTGAAGTTGGGCGAACCCGCTTCCTCCTCGCCGTCGAGTACCACGCGCAGGCTCCACGGCACCACCGCCCTGGTTTCGCGCAATCCATCCATGGCCGCCAGGAACGCCACGATCGGGCCCTTGTCGTCGGCCACGGCCCGGCCGTAGATGCGCAGATCGGGATCGAGGGCCGCTGTCGTGGTCGCAAGATCGAACCGGGTCTGCCCGAGCATGGCCACCGGGACGAACGGCTGGCCAATCGTCCAGTCCTTCGCCTCCGTCGGCTGGCCGTCGTAGTGCATGTAGAACGTCAGCGTGCCCACGGCATTCGCCGCCTCGCGCCTGGCAATGAGCACGGGTGAACCCGGCGTCTGGACGCGGGCCACGGTGAAGCCCCGCTGCTCGAACATGCCGGTGAGCGCATCAGCGTTCGTGAGGATGTCGGCCTTGTTGGTCGCGATGTTGGGCAGCGACACTAACTGCATCAGCTCGGCCACGATCTGCCGTTCGCGCGTCTGCCGCCACTCGCGGACCTTGATCACAACGGGCGACGGCGCCGCAGACAACGCGACGCCACCAATGACGAGAGCCACCCCCACGCATGCTCGAATTGCTCGACTCATGAACGAAGTATAGGCCACCGGCGAAAGACAGCCACCGATGGGACACCGCGTAGTCACCGATGCGCGTGCGCTGGCGCCAGGCTTCCGCCCGGCGGGTAGCGCCGCCAGCGAACGGTGTCAGCAGCCGGCCTGGACCTGTGCCTAATCGGTGTTAAACCGGTGGCCTGAGGATACAATCGGCGCCGATGTCATCCGTGGCCAACGCCGTCACCATCGCCGACCTTCGTCACCGCGCCATGTTGCGTTTGCCGCGCATGGCGTTCGATTACATCGACGGCGGCGCCGAACGCGAGTGGACGCTGCGCGAGAACTGCCGCGCCTACGAAGACGTGATGTTCCGGCCACGCTCGGCGGTGGCGACCGCGACCTGCGATCTCAAGGCGACCGTGCTCGGCACCACCATCGACGTGCCGTTCGTCCTGGCGCCGGTCGGCAGCAGCCGCATGTTCTATCCGCGGGGCGAGGAACAGGCGGCCAGCGCGGCGGGCGGCGCGGGCACCATCTACACCCTCTCCACGCTGTCGGGCTGCCGCATGGAGGACGTCAAGGCGGCCACGACGGGCACGGCCTGGTACCAGCTGTATCTCGTCGGCGGCCGCGAGGTCGCCCTTGGCGCCATCGCCCGCGCCAAGGCGGCCGGCTTCAAGGCGCTGGTCGTCACCATCGACACCCCCGTGGCCGGCATGCGCGAGCGGGACGCGCGCAACGGCGTCAAGCAACTGCTCGCGCGCAACCTCTCAACGGTGCCGCACCTCGGCCAGATGCTGGTGCGGCCCGGATGGCTCTACCGGTTCTTCAACGACGGCGGCCTGATGAACTTTCCGAACATCGTCATCAACAACGCGCCCATGGGCTACGCCGATGTCGGCGCCGCGCTCGAGCAATCGATGACGTCGTGGACCGACTTCAAGTGGATCCGCGAAGCGTGGGGTGGCCCGATCATCGCCAAGGGCGTGCACACGGCCGATGATGCCCGGCGAGCGGTTGCCGAGGGCGCGGCCGCGATCGTGGTCTCGAACCACGGCGCGCGCCAGCTCGACGGCGTCTCGCCGACCATCCGCGTGCTGCCCGAGGTGGTGCAGGCGGTCCACGGCCAGACCGAGATCCTGCTCGACGGCGGCATCCGTCGCGGCAGCGACATCGTCAAGGCCCTGTGCATGGGCGCGCGCGCGGTGCTGGTGGGCCGGGCCTATGCCTATGGCCTGGCGGCGGCCGGCGAGGCCGGCGTCACCCGCGCCATCGACATCCTGCGCGCCGACGTCGTGCGGACCATGAAACTCCTGGGCTGCGGCCGCATCGAAGATTTAGACGGCTCGTATGTCGAGGTCCCACCCGAGTGGACCTCCCGGGCCCGGAGTCTTCCCAATGTCGATTCGTCCCGTTAAGCGTGTCGTCGCGGCCACTCCCCACATGGAAGGCGCCGGCGTGAGGCTGCATCGCGGCTTCGGTTTTGGCGACACCAACGAGTTTGATCCGTTCCTGTTGTTCGACGACTTTCGCAACGAACGGCCCGATGATTACCTCGCGGGTTTCCCGTGGCATCCGCACCGCGGCATCGAGACCATCACCTACGTGCTGGCGGGCACCGTCGCGCACGGCGACAGCCTCGGTAATCGCGGCTCCCTTGGCGCCGGCGACGTGCAGTGGATGACCGCCGGCAGCGGCATCATCCACCAGGAGATGCCGCAGGAGAGCCCCACGGGCACCATGTGGGGCTTCCAGTTCTGGGCCAATCTCCCCGCCAGCCAGAAGATGATGCCCCCCCGCTACCGGGACGTGAAGGGGGCCGACATACCGGAGGTTCAGCTTGAAAACGGCGTGGAGATCAAGGTGGTGAGCGGCGAAGTCGCCGGCGTCCGGGGACCG
>JBEGVQ010000086.1:0-3052 GCA_041178345.1 Acidobacteriota bacterium
AGCGATGCCGGCGCGAACCGGCTGAACTCGCCGAGCGACCACACGAACAACGCGGTCGTCGTTACCGCCAGCGCGAGGCCGAGCCAGTAGCCAGGCGCGCGCCGCGCGCCGAAGACCCAGATCACGCTGGCGATGATCAGGAGGGCCGCGACCTGCCCAATGTAGTTGCCGTACTCGTGCCAGCCATGGCGCTGCTCGGGCAGGCGCGTGCGCTTCTTCTGTTCGGGATCCAGGTAGATCCCCGCGGCCATCTCCAGCGTGGTGAGGTCGGGGCGCTCGATTGGCGGGCGCGTGTCCCAGAACTGCTCGCTGCTGACGAACGACACCACCGGCAGCAGCTTAGGTGCGGAGTAGGCGAGGCCCGCCACGCAGCAGGCGACCCCGAAGATCAGCGGGCGCCACTGTCGCAACGCCGCCGCCGACACCACCGCCAGCACCCCGACGACCGCGATCGCCATGGGCAGAATGTGGGTGCCGCCGTTGTAGACCATCATCGCGATCGGGATGGCCGCCAACAGGGCTCCCTGCACGCTGCCGGTTTGAACCGAACGCAGGAAGAAGTACACGACCAAGGGCAGATAGAACGCCGGCAGGAACACGCTGTGGCCGGCCAGCAGGTGAATGGCCGGTCCGCCCGAGGCCGTGAACACCGTGGCCAGGAAGAAGATCAGCGGCAGTGAACGCAGGCCCACCACGCGGGACAAGAGCAGGTGCATCCCGATGAAGCCCAGCCAGTAGTGCAGCAGGATGTTGATCTTCATCGCGAGTGCCAGCGGCATGAACGCCGTCAGCGGATATACCGGGCTGAGCAGTGCAATCTGCGGGTTCTGCCACAGCACGTTGCCGCCGCAGTACCACGGGTTCCAGAACGGCATCTGGCCGTACTCAACGACGTTCTTGAGCACGGCGCCGTAGTAGAAGAGGTGTTGGTCCCAGTCGTAAACGCCGAGCGCAGTGGGTTGGGCGAAGAGCGGCGAGCAGAAAGCGTAACTGGCAGCGCCGTACAGCGCGACCAGCGCGGCGCGGCGAGTCCAGGCGTCGCGCATCTCTAGGAGCCGACGACGCCGTGCAGGGGACTGCTGGCGGTGGCGTACGACTTTCGCGGGATGCGGCCGGCCAGGTAGGCGAGCCGGCCGGCTTCCACCGCGAGCCTCATGGCGCGGGCCATCATCACCGGATCGGTCGCGCCGGCAATGGCGGTATTCATCAGCACCCCGTCCGCGCCCAGTTCCATCGCCACTGAGGCGTCGGACGCCGTGCCCACGCCCGCATCGACGATCACCGGCACCTTGGCCTGTTCACGGATGATGCGGATGTTGTTCGGGTTCTGGATGCCGAGCCCCGACCCAATCGGCGCGCCGAGCGGCATGACCGCGGCCGCGCCGGCCTCGGCCAGCTTGCGGCACATCACCGGATCGTCGTTGGTGTAAGGCAGCACGATGAAGCCCTCCTTGACCAGCACGCGCGTCGCCTCGAGCAGCCCCTCGTTGTCGGGAAAGAGCGTCTGTTCGTCGCCGATCACCTCCAGTTTCACCCAATTGGACATGCCCGCCTCGCGGCCGAGCCGCGCCGTGCGGATGGCGTCCTCGGCCGTGTAGCAGGCGGCAGTGTTGGGCAACAGGAAGATCTTCGACGTGTCGATGTAGTCGAGCAGCGACTCGGTCCTGCGCGAGATGTCGACGCGGCGCACGGCGACCGTAACCATGTCGGCCCCAGATGCCTCGTGCGCCGCCTTCATGACGGCGTGGGACGGGTACTTGCCCGTGCCGACGATCAGACGAGAGCGAAACGTGCGGCCCGCGATAACGAGATCAGACATGTCTGTGTTTAATCTGTGTAAATCGGTGGCTGTGCAATCGGTGGCTTAGCCGCCTCCGACAAAATTCACAATCTCGACTTCGTCCCCGTCGTTGATGACCGCTGAATCGTAGGCCGTCTTCTTGACGACCGCGAGGTTGTGTTCGACGGCGACGCGGCGCGGATCGATGTCCAGGGTGGCGAGCAGGGCCGAGACGCTCAGCGGCTGGGGAATCTCGTGGGGATCGCCGTTCAACTTGATGGTCATCGTTCGTCCAGGCCCGATCGTACCATAGCTGATCACATATAATTGAGCGTTGGAAATGGCCCCGAACACCGCACCTGTAACCGCCCTCGGAATCCCCGGATTCTCGTTCGCCGACTTGCACCAGCCGCAGCGCCTGCGCGAGCTCCACGACCGGTTTGTTGACACGGTCAAGGCATCTGAACCCGAACTGTGGGCGCAGTGGGAGCAGTACCGGGAGGTGCCCGATTCGCTCGGCGCGGTGGCTCGCGGCAACCTGGTCGTGGCCATGGCCCCGCACCTCAGCCGCTTTGTGTCGCGCCTGTTTAGCGTCGGTGCCGAGGCGGATGCGCTGGTGACGGCCACGCGCGCCTATGACGTGCTGTTCCGCTTCAAGATCGACTTCGTCCGCCGCCGCGCCCTGCCCCTGCTCAAACACCCCAGCGCGGCTGCCGCGCCGGGGACCCCGTTGAAGGGCGGCGCGCACGTCACCGCGACCGCCGAGGATCACGCCTATGTCGAGGCGGCCTTCGCGCGGATGGGCAGCGACGGCGAGATGGCGCTGGCGCAACTGGGCTGTTCGCTGCTCGATCGCGACGAGGCTCTCCGTGCCGGCGGGTCCGATGCCGACAAGGCGGCGCTGGCCACCGAGATCGACGCGCTCAAGCGCTGGTGTGCCGCGCACGTCCACAGCCCCGAGTACCGCGGCTGGGTCGTCTTCCGCTTCCCCGAGAACCTGGACTACGACCACCTCGTCCAGATCCAGCGGCCCCATGCGAAGCTGCCAGAGCAGATCGTCGGCCCAGACGACAAGCTGCGCCGACGCCAGGGCTTCGCGCTGACCGACCCGCGCTACACCCCGCGCGAGGTGCTGAGCGAGATCCACTACTGCGTGCTGTGCCACGAGCGCGACAAGGACACCTGCTCGAAAGGCATCAAGGACAAGGAAGGCAAGGTCACGCCCAACCCGCTCGGCATCCCGCTGGCCGGTTGTCCGCTCGACGAGAAGAT
>JBEGVQ010000087.1:0-5449 GCA_041178345.1 Acidobacteriota bacterium
ACCAGGCCGTCCTGGTGCACGCCGATGTCGACGAACGCGCCGAAGTTGGCGACGTTGGTCACCACGCCCTCGAGCGTCATCCCCGGGACCAGGTCGCGCAGATCCTGCACGCCGTCCTTGAACGCGGCGGTCTTGAACTCGGGCCGCGGATCGCGATTCGGCTTGTCCAGTTCCGCCAGCACGTCCTTGACTGTCGGCACGCCGTACTGCGCGTCGGCAAAGTCTTCGGGCTTGAGCGTGCGGATCAGCGGCGACTTGCCGATCAGTTCGCCGATCGCCAGGCCGGTCTGGGTGGCGATGCGTTCGACCAGCGGATAGGCCTCGGGATGCACGGCGGACGCGTCGAGCGGGTGGTCGCCGTTCATCACCCGCAGGAAACCCGCCGCCTGCTGATAAGTCCGCTCGCCAATGCGCGGCACCTTCAGCAACTGCTTGCGGTTACGAAAGGCGCCGTTCGCATCGCGGAAGGCGACGATGTTGCCGGCGAGCGAATCCGACAGGCCCGAGATGCGCGCGAGCAGCGGCACCGAGGCGGTGTTCAAGTCGGCGCCCACCGCGTTGACGCAGTCCTCGACCACCGCGTTCAGGGTCTTGCCCAGTTGGAACGGGCTGACGTCGTGCTGATACTGGCCTACGCCGATCGCTTTCGGATCGATGCGCACGAGTTCCGCGAGCGGGTCCTGCAGGCGCCGGGCAATCGACACCGCGCCGCGCAGCGACACGTCGAGGTCGGGGAACTCCTTGGCGGCCGCTTCCGACGCCGAATACACCGAGGCCCCGGCTTCGGACACCATCACTTTGGTCAGCGGCAGGTCGGGCAGCGCCTTGATCAGGTCGCCGGCCAGCTTGTCGGTCTCGCGAGAGGCGGTGCCGTTGCCGATCGAGACGAGCTGCACGCCGTGCTTCTTGGCCAGCTGGCCCAGTGTTCTCAGTGAGCCCGCCCAGTCCTTCCGCGGCTCGTGCGGATAGATGGTGGCGGTCTCGACCACCTTGCCGGTGCCATCGACCACCGCGACCTTCACACCCGTGCGAATGCCGGGATCGAGGCCCATGGTGACGCGCTGCCCGGCCGGCGCCGCGAGCAGCAGGTCGTGCAGGTTGCGGCCGAACACCTTGATGGCTTCGAGCTCGGCCTGCTCGCGCAGGCGTTGTTCGGCGTCGAGCTCCAGGTGGCCGAGCAGCTTGACCTTCCACGTCCAGCGGACGGTTTCGGCCAGCCACTTGTCGGCGGGGCGGCCCTGGTTGATGATGTTGGCGCGGCCGGCGATGCGGCGTTCCGGCTCGGTCGGGCCGTCCACGCCTTCGTCAGGCAGGCCGATCGACAGGCGGAGGAACCCTTCCTTGCGTCCGCGCAGCAGCGCCAGCGTGCGGTGCGAGGGCACGGCCTTCACCTGCTCGGTGGCCGCGAAGTAATCGGAGTACTTGACGCCTTCGGCTTCCTTGCCGGGTACCACCACCGACTTCCACTCGCCGCGTTCCCACAGCAGCGTGCGCAGGCCGCCGACGAGCTCTGCGTCCTCGGCGAAGGTTTCCATCAGGATCCAGCGCGCGCCTTCGAGCGCGGCCGCGGCATCGGCCACGCCCTTGTCGGCATCGACATACCCGGCAGCCACCGTCTCTGGTGTCATTGCCGGGTCGCGCCACAGCGCGAGCGCGAGGGGTTCCAGCCCGGCTTCGCGCGCGATCTGGGCCTTGGTGCGCCGCTTTACCTTGTAGGGCAGGTAGAGATCTTCGAGCCGGGCCTTGGTGGCGGCATCGCGGATCGCCGCCGCCAGTTCCGGCGTGAGCTTGCCCTGCTCCTCGATGCTCTTCAGGATCGCGGCGCGCCGCTCGTCGAGATCGCGCAGGTACGTGAGCCGCTCGTCGAGCGCGCGCAACTGGGTGTCGTCGAGGCCGCCGGTGGCTTCCTTGCGGTAGCGCGCAATGAAGGGCACGGTGGCCTGGTCGTCGAGCAGGGCGATGGCGGCATCCACCTGCGGCACGCGGACGTTCAGTTCTTCGGCAATCAGCTGGGCGATGGATTTCATGTGGGACCGGCGGACAGCATCGTGGCATCCGGCTGAAGCCGGACCATGCAGCGGGAAGGTGACGGAGCCCGAGAGCTCCGTCACCCCGACAGTGTGCGCTCTGACGCGCTTACTTCGCCGCGGCGGGCGCGGGCGTGACCGGCAGCGCCTTGCCCTGCAGCTCGACGAGGCGCTTGGCGAGAATGTTGTTCACGACCGCGTTGTTGCGGATGTCGGTGAGGTAGGCGGCCCGCAGCAACTGCTCGCGGCGGCCCCGCAGCCCGTTGGTGATGGCTTCCTTCACGGCCGGCATGCTCGGATCCTTCTGGCCGGCGGTGTCCTTGGCCACCAACAGCACGATGGTGTGGGCGCCGTTGTTGCTGACCACGCGCACCGAGCCCGGCTCGGACTTGAGCACGGCATCGCGCAGGGCCGGCGGCGCCTGCTGCAGGCGCGAGATCGGGATGAAGCCCAGGTCGCCGCCGCGCGGCGCCGACTGCGGGTCTTCCGAGAAGTCGGCGGCGAGGTCGCCGAAGGCCACGCCGGCCTTCAGGCGCTCCATCAGCATCTGGGTCTTGGCGGCCGCCTCTTGCGGCGACCGCGCATCGTCACCGGACCGATTGGCGATTTCCTGGTCGGCGACCGGCGTCACGGCGATCTGGGCAATGTGGTACGCGTCTTCGGTGCGGTTGAACTGTTCCTTGTTGGCGTTGAAGAACTCGGTGACTTCCTGGTCGGCGACGACAATCTTCTTGGAGACTTCCTGGTCCATGACCTTGGTGACCAGCATGTCGCGGCGCAGCGCTTCGCGCATGTCGGCGGCGGTCAGGTTGCGGGCGGCCAGGCTCTTTTCAAAGGCTTCGGGGGTGATGTTCTTCTTGCCCTCTTCGAACGACTTGTCGACTTCGGTGTCGGCCAGTTCGACCTTGAGCGCGCGCGCCTTGGCCATCAGCAGTTCCTGGACGATCAGCTCGTTCAGGATGCCCAGCTTGGCGGTCGCCAGTTCCTCTTCCGACAGGACGGCGCCGTCCTGCGCGGTGCGGCGGTACGTCTTCTCGACCTCGTCGCGCTTGATCTCGCGGCCGTCAACGACCGCCCAGGCATCGGGCGACGCGGCCGGCGTGGCGGGGGTGGAGCGGCACGCGCCGGCGAGGCCGGCCAGCGCGAACGCGGCGGCTAGGGCGAGGTGACGGCGGCGCATGAGGGGCGACGTGAGTGTGTTCATCCAGGCCATTGTATGCGGCCAACCGCCTCCTCGGCCATTACGGAGTGACGGCCTGCCGGATGATGTCGTGAAGTTGCCGGACGCCGTCGGTGAGGGCGGCCGGGCCCGGCTGCGGGATGCAGGTGGATTTCACCTCGTAGATTCGCCCGTTCCTCACGGCGGGAACGCCGGCCCACCCGGGGCGCGCGGCGATTCGGGCGGGGCGCACCGGCTTGCCGCACCACGACCCGGTAATCACGTCCGGCGCTCGCGCGGTCACCTGCTCGCTGCTGACGATTGCCGAGGTCGGTCGTGATGTCGGCCTGCAGGTCCGAGAAGGCGAGGATCAGGTCCGGCGGCAGCGCCGCGATCTTCTCGTGGCGCGCATGCCGGAATGACGACACCTTGGGGTTCTCGCGCGCCTCCGGTGGCCCCACCGTGCAGCCGGAGATGCCGCCGACGCGGTCGCCCTCACCGAGCAGGTACAGCGTCTCGGTGGTCTCTCCCGGGAGGCAGACGATCCGCTGCGGGTCGGCGGTCATGGGTGCAGCGCGCTGGCCATGCGCTCCACGCTGTCGGCCACGCGCGGTCCGGGTACGGTCACGGCCTGGCCGGTGATGAAGTGCACGCGCTCGTTGCGAACGGCCGGCACCGACGACAGCCGCGACCACGACGCCAGCTCGTCGCGCAACGGCTGGCCTCCCGGGATGTCTTCTGGCCGCAGTTCGACGATCACCTCAGGCGCTCTTGCCAGGATCGTCTCGGTTGACGCCTGCACCGACTCCCGGTCGAGGTCGGCGAACACGTTGTCGCCCCCGGCGATCTCGAGCATGTCGTGCAGGAAGCCGCGGCCGCCGCTGACATACATGTTGCGCAGGGTCTTTGGTTCGCGCGAGAACACCAGCAGCGTTTTCGGCCGCCGCTGGCCTGCGACCCGGGTGCGGACCGCGGCCAGCCGGGCTTCGATCGCGGCGACGACCTGGCCGGCCTCGCTGGCGTGGCCGGTCACGGCGCCAAGCTGCGTGATCGTGACCAGGATGTGGGCGAGGCCGCCGTGCCGGTAGTCGAACGTGGCCACGCCGGCGCGCCGCATCTGCGAGTGCAGGTCCACCTGGCTGCCGTAGGTGATCACCAGGTCGGGCTTGAGCGCGATGATGCGCTCGGTGTCGGGATCGAGCAGCGCGCCGACCCGGGGGAGGGCTTTCACCTCGGGCGGGTACTCGTCGTAGCTGGAAACCGCGATCACCTGCGGCCCGGCGCCAATGGCGTAGAGCATCTCGGTCAGCGCCGGCACCAGCGAGATGATTCGCTGCGGCCGTGGTTGAAACGCGACCACGAAGGACACGAAGGTCGCCACGAAGGACACGAAGAACACCAGCCAACGCAAATTTGTGTGCTTCGTGGTTGGTCGCTTCGTGTCCGTCGTGGTCATGATTTCTTCACCAACAGCCACAGGAAGAACGGGCCGCCGATGAGGGCCGTGACGATGCCGACCGGCAACTCCAGCGGCGCCATGACCGTGCGCGCCAGCAGGTCGCACAGCACCGTGAACGCGGCGCCGAACAACGTTGCCGCCGGCAGCACGATGCGATGGTCCGATCCCACCATCAGCCGAACCAGGTGGGGCACGACGATGCCGATGAAGCCGATCGGGCCCGCCAGCGAGACCGCCGCGCCGGTGGCGAGCGAGGCGCTCAGGAACGCCAGCCGCTGGGCGCGCATCACCGCCACGCCGCGCGCGGCCGCCACGTCTTCGCCGAGCGTGAGCAGGTTCAGCGTGCGCGGCAGCACCGCGAAGATCGCGAAGGCGGCGCCGATGAACGGCAGCGCCGCGAGAATCGGGGTGTAACTGCCGACGTCGAGGTCGCCCATCAGCCAGCGGACGGCCCTGAACGACTCCGTGAAATCGGACCTGTACTGCACGAACAAGATCAGGGCCGAGAAGAACGAGTTCAGCGTCACTCCGGCCAGCAGCAGCACGTTGGTCGAGAGGCCGCGTTTCTGCGACGAGGCCAGCCAGTAGACGATCGCGATCGCCAGCAGCGAGCCGGCGAAGCTCGCGATGGGAATCGACGAGACCCCCAGCAGCCCCAGTTCGAGGCCGAACGCGATCGCCAGCATGGCGCCGAGCGCGCCGCCGGCCGAGACGCCCAGCGTAAAGGGCGTGGCCAGCGGGTTGCGCAGCATCGCCTGCAGCACCACGCCCGCTGCCGCCAGCGAGGCGCCGACGATGGCGCCC
>JBEGVQ010000088.1:0-7495 GCA_041178345.1 Acidobacteriota bacterium
GATATACTGTCGCTCCAGAGGGCTGTCTCCTCTCGTGGCTCGGAGCGTGTGGGATTGGACACCGGCATTATCCGCAGACGCGATACCGGCGACAGCCCTTTTATTTGATCAGATTAGGGACTTAACCGCCGACCGGATCGTGTTGGCGTGAATGGTGACGATGGCGTCGATGTCGGGAGCGTAGCCGCCGCTCATGGAGATGGCCAACGGCAAGCCGGCGGTCCGGCACGCGCTCATCACCATTTCGTCACGCCGGCGCAGGCCGTCGATGGTGAGTTTGAGCCGCCCGAGTCGATCGCCTTCATACGGATCAGCGCCCGCAAGATAGAAGACGAAATCGGGTTGATGGCTGTTCAACACCGACGGGAGGTGCGTGTGCAGCAGATCCAGGTAGGCGTTGTCGGCGGTGCCGTCGGCGAGCGGCACGTCGAGGTCGCTGACCTCTTTGCGGAACGGGAAGTTCTGGGCGCCGTGCATCGAGAACGTGAACACCGAGGGGTCGCCCGCAAAGATCGCGGCCGTGCCGTTGCCCTGGTGCACGTCGAGATCGACAATGGCGATGCGGCGGGCATGGTGGTCGCGCTGCAAGACCCGTGACGCGACGGCGACGTCGTTGAACACGCAGAAGCCCTCGCCGCGATCGGCGAACGCGTGATGGGTACCGCCGGCGAGGTTGGCGGCGGCGCCGTCATCAAGCGCCGCCTGCGCAGCCGCGATGGTCGCGCCAACGGAGCGGCGGGCACGCTCGACCATTTGCGGCGACCACGGAAAGCCGATGCGCCGCTGGATGTCCGGCGGCACGGTGCCGTTCGCGACGGCGTCCACGTACGCGGCGTCGTGCGCCAGCCGCAGGTCGTCCCACTCGGCGGCCGGCGCCTCGTGCAGTCGATCGGCCGCGATGATGCCCTCGGCCAGAATGCGCTCGCGCAAGCGCGAGTACTTCGCCATGGGGAACTTGTGGCCGTCGGGGAGCGGCAACACGAAGTGGTCGGAGTAGAACGCGCGCATCCGTCGTGATCCAAGTGTATTCTCTGCTACGCGCATGATTCATCGCATCAAGACCATCGACTCGCACACCGCCGGCGAGCCGCTCCGGCTGGTGATCGACGGCCTGCCCAGCCCGGAAGGCCGCGCCATGCTCGAAAAGCGGGCGTGGGCCACCAAGCGGCTCGATCATCTGCGCAAGGCGATCATGCTCGAGCCGCGCGGGCACACCGACATGTACGGCGCGCTGCTGACCGAGCCGGTCACGCGCGATGGCCATGCCGGCATCCTGTTCATGCACAACGAGGGCTGGAGCACGATGTGCGGCCACGGCATTATTGCCGTCAGCACCATCGCCATCGAGCGCGGGCTGATCTGGTCGCAGCAGGAGGGCCGGCCGGCGGCCGTGCAGTTGCGGTACGACACCCCGGCCGGGCGCGTCGAGGCGCGGGCCCAGATGACCTATCGCGGCGACGCCGTCCGCGTCGAGTCCGTCGCCTTTCGCAACGTGCCGTCGTTCGTGTTCGAGCCGTCGCTGCTGGTGCCGGTCGGCGGCCGCAAGATCCCGGTCGATGTCGCATTCGGCGGCGCTTTTTATGCGATTGTCGATGCCGAAGCGGCCGGCGTGCCGATTGACGCCGCGCACCTGCCCGAGCTGCGCAAGCTGGGCATGGTGATCGCGCGCGAGGTCGAGAAGTTACGCCAGGTCGTGCATCCCGACGATCCCGGCCTCGCCGGCATTTACGGCACCATCTTCACCGCGCCGGCCCAGCTGCCCGACGCCCACTTGCGCAATGTCACGGTGTTCGCCGACGCCGAGGTCGATCGCTCACCGTGCGGCACCGGCACCGCGGCGGTGATGGCGGTGCTGAACGACATGGGGCTGCTGCTGGACGATGTGCCGTTCATCCACGAGAGCATTGTCGGCACGACGTTCACGGGACGGGTCGCCGAGCGGTTACAGGTCGGCGAGCGGCCGGCGATTGTCCCCGAGATCGAGGGCTCGGCGTGGATCACCGGCGAGCACACGTTCCTGATTGACGGGGATGATCCGTTGAAGGCGGGATTCAGGTTGTAGGGGGTCGGGGGGGGCAGCACGAAAGTGCTGCCCCTTCTGGCACTGCTTGAAGGTTGGCCCTTCTGGCACTACTTCAGGCTGGCGATCTTGCCGAAATCGATTTTCGACGCGAACTCGTGCAGCACCTTGGTGTCGGCGAGGTCCCGGCCTTCGATGGTCACCATGAACCGCTTGCCGGCCACGATGTTCAGCTCGCCGCCCTTCGAGCTGGTGTCCCACTTCTCGAAGCCCGGGTTGCCGCCGACGCTCACCGATTTCTCGTAGCCGTCGCCGTTCTCGCGGCTATAGCCCGAGGCCAGGAACATCGACCACGGCGCCATCAGCATTTGCGCGTAGCCCGTGTCGACGACCCTCACGTCGACCTCGGCGTCGCCCTTCTTGTAGGTGGTCTCGACCTGCGAGAAGGCGATCGGCGAGGTCATGCGCTCGGCCTCGGGCCCGCCCATCGTCCAGCCGGCGACGGTGGGGAGCAGGGCCTTGAGCGTGTCGGTCGGGACCGGCTCGACCGGCTTGCCGTCCGCGCCGCCGCCGCCAACGGCCGCCGCCATGCCTTGCATGGCCTTCGCCATGTCGGCCATGCCCTGGGCGGTGTCGCCCCCCTGCTGTTGGGCCTGCGTGATGGCCTCAGCGGCCTTGTTGATGTCTTCCGCCGCCTGCTCGGCTTGCTTCTCGGCCTCGGACTTGCCGCACGACACGGCGGTGACGAGGGCCAAGGTCACGACAACGAAACGAAATGAGTGCCTGGTCATGGTTACCATCCAATCGCGAGTCCGTCTTTTCGTAGATCGGAGCCGCCAAGTAGAACGCCTGTTCGCGGGTCGATGACAATCGCCTGGTAGCCGCCCATCTGCCCGCGGCCCTCGGCCACCGTGTGGCCTTTCGCCTCGAGCGCCTTGCGCACGTCGGCGCCAATGCCGCTTTCGAGCCCCAGCCGGCTGCCCATGTGCCGCATGCGGGCGGCATCGCCGGCTTCCTGCACGTGCATGCCGAAGTCGACGAAGTTGGCGACCACCTGCGCGTGCGCCTGCGCCTGGTTGTCGCCGCCCATCACGCCGAACGCCACCCACGGCTTGCCATCCTTCATGATCATGGCCGGCACCAGCGTGTGCAAGGGCCGCTTGTGGGGGCCGATCTGGTTGGGATGCCCCGGCGTCAGCACGAAGCCGGAGCCGCGGTTATGCAGCGTGATGCCGGTCTCGCCGGCGACGAACCCGGCGCCGAACGACCCGAACAGTGACTGGATGAACGACACGACGTTGCCGTTGCTGTCGGCCGCGGTGAGGTAGATCGTGTCACCAAGATCGCGGCCGGCAAAGTCCTGCGAGCTGCCGCCCGCGGTGCCGGCGGCGTAGCTCTTGGCGGCCTTCGTCATGTCGATTTCCTTGCGCCGCGCCGCCGCGTACTCTTTCGAGAGCAAAGTCTTCAGGAGGTCCTTGGCCATGTGGTCGCGGTCGGCCAGGTAGGCGCTGCGATCCGCAAAGGCAATCCGCTTGGCCTCGGTGACGACGTGCAGGTAGTCGGCCGAGTTATGGCCGAGCGCCTTGAGGTCGAACCCTTCCATGATGTTCAACATCTCGAGCGCAACAAAGCCTTGCGTGCTGGGCGGCATCTCCATCAGGTCGTAGCCGCGGTAGTTGGTGCCGATCGGCTCGACCCAATCCGCCTTGTGATCGGCGAAATCGTTCATGTCGAGCAGGCCGTTGCGTGCCTTCAGGTCGGCGACGATGGCGCGGGCGAGGGCGCCCGTGTAGAACGCATCACGGCCCTCCCTGGCGATCATCTCGAGGCTGCGCGCCAGCCGCGGGTTGGCGAAGATGTCGCCTTGCTTCATCGGCTGGCCCGCCGGCAGGAACGTCGCCGCCGTCGCCGGATCGCGCACCAGCAGCTTCTCGTTCGCGCTCCACTCGTTGGCCATGAGTTCGGCCACCGGGAAGCCGTCGCGCGCGTGGGCGATCGCCGGCGCCAGCGCCTTGGCAATCGTGATCGTGCCGAACCGGGTCAGCAGCTGGTGCCAGCCTTCGACGACGCCGGGCACATCCACCGTCAGCGGCCCGTTGCCCGGCATCTCCTTCACGCCGCGTTTCGCGAATTCCTCGGGTGTGGCGGCATAGGCCGAACGGCCGGTCGAGTCGAGGCCGTAGAGCTTCTTGGTGTTCGCGTCGAACACGAGTGCGAGCAGGTCGCCGCCAATGCCGTTCATGCTCGGCTCGATCACGGCCAGGACCGCGGCCGCCGTGACGGCGGCGTCGATGGCGTTGCCGCCATCCTGCAGCACCTTCAGGCCCGCGGCCGAGGCCAGCGACTGGCTGGTGGCGATCATGCCGTGACGGCCGACGGCCGGCGACCGGGTCCCGCGGAGGTTGCCCGACGGGCGATCGCCAGGCTGAATCTGTTGGGCGGACGAGGTGGTCATGATCAGGAAGGCTCCGGTCAGGACGAAGAGAAAATGTCGCACGGGTCCCTCTACTTGAGGAAGTCGAGCAGCAGCCGATTCAGCTCCGCGGGTTTGTCGAGCATGATCCAGTGCCCGGCGCCGGTCACCTTCTCGTAACGCCACGGACCGGACAGCCGCTCCGTCGATCGCGTCACCTGCTCTTCGGTGAGAAACGGATCGCCATCACCCCAGACGCCCATGGCGGGCATCGCCATTTTCGGCAGCGGGAACGCACTTGGCGCGGGCATCTGCGGCCGGACGTTGGCCCGATACCAGTTCAAGGCGGCGGTCAACGCGCCTGGCCGGGCGAGATCCTTCAGGTTGCGATCCTGATCGCCCTGGCCGCGCGCGAATTCCTTGAAGAACTTCCAGTCGTTGGCCATCAAGGTCACCTCGGCAATGCCTTCGAACTGAAAGAACAGGAAGTACCACGACTTTTCGCGCTGGGCCAGGGTGCTGGATCCCGAATTGCCGATGGCGCCCACCGACAACGCGGCGATGCGTTCCACCCGGGCCGGCTGCGTCATGGCCAGGAACCACGCGAGCGCCGCGCCCCAGTCGTGACCGACGACGCGGGCCTGCTTCACGCCCAGCGCATCGAGGATGCCGATCACGTCAGGCGCGATGACCTGCAACCGGTAATCCTCAACGGCGGCCGGCTTCGGCGCGTCGCCGAACCCTCTCAGGTCGGGCGCGATCACCCGGAAACCGGCATCGACCAGCGGCGTGATCTGGTGGCGCCACAGGAATCGCGAATCGGGAAAGCCGTGCAGAAGGAGCACGGCGGGACCGGTGCCGTGATCGATCACCGGGAACGCCAAGCCGTTCACGGTGATGGTCTTGGTGATGGCGTTGAGGTCGAGCCCGCTGCCCGGCTGCCGGGCGGCGGCGGGTGACTCAGCAGCGAGGAACACGGCGCAGAGCACCGCGGCGACAATTGTCTTCACCGAGGCATTCTATCCCCCTGAGCGCAAGTTCCACCGCACCGACCCTGCGGCGCCCGCCTGAGTCGGTCCGGCCCGGCCGTCGGGTGTTTACTTCGGACTGCGGAGGCGGACCTCGGTCCTCGTCCCGTAGCTGGAGCCGAGCCACTTTGTCGGCCGGCGTCGCCGGGGAATACGTCAGCGACTTTTGCCATGAATCGGGCCCGTCCGGGGTCGCTCAACCAAAGGGCGAGAGCAGGGGGATGGTGTGGCGTCCCTTGCGGCGGTACACCAGAAAATCGCGGTCGGTGGTGAACACCTGCGATTGGTCGGCCAGTTCGGCCATGCGAACGAGGCAGGCGTCGGCGACGCTCATGGGGCGGTTGCGGTACTTCCGCAGCAGTCGAAAGACATCGGGTCTGTGGTCGTCGATCACGAAGTCGAGCCGGACCAGATCGCGTTCGATCAGTTGGAGAACTGGATTGAGATCGGCGCCCTCCGACTGCAACAGGAAGACCGCCTCGGAGACCACGGCTTCGCATGTCCAGAGCGGATCCGTCAGCGCCTTCCAGCACTCGACCGCCCAGGCATGGTGCCGGTCGCGGCGATTCAGGTACGCCACGAGCGGACCGGTGTCGACCAGCACTCTAGTCGCGGCCATAACCCTTCAGCGTCCGCGTGGAGGTGTCGGGCGCCGCGTTCACCGAGCCGCAGAGATCCTGAGCCCTGTCGTGCAGCGACGGCTGCCCGCCGCTCAAGTGCCGGTCGATCAGATCGCGGACGATCGCGGCTTGCGAGCGCCCCGCCGCCGCCGCGCGGGCACGGAGTTTCTGGATCTGCCGGCGGTCCAGTTTCAAGGTGACGGTGTCCATCGGCCCCATGGTAATACCAGGCTGCCACAATCTCAATACCGAGTGGGCAAATGGTTGACGACGTGGTCTGGAGCTGAACGGTCCCATACTGAGGTGCGCCCTCGTATACTGGATGCATGCCCATTCGCGACCGCGTGGCTCGTCTGCTCGACGAGATGCCGCGTGAAGCGCAATTTCCCTCACAAGGCGCCACCCTGTTCGTTGACCTCGCGGGTCGCGAGCTGCACACGGCGTTCACGCCGCTGGCGGTCACGCGCACCGTGCTCGGCGGACGCGGCGCCAACATGTATTACCTGCACCGGCTGCTGGACGAGTCGCTGACGCCGCTCGATCCCGGCATCCCGCTGATTTTCGGATCGGGACTGTTGACCGGCCTCGTGCCGAGCGCCGCGCGCGGCAACTGTACGTCGTGGTCGCCCGAGTCCGGCGTGCTGCTCGACTCCAACGCCGGCGACTACTTTCCGTCCTTCCTGCGCATGAACGGCTTCGACCACCTCGTCCTCTATGGGCAGGCGGCGGCGTGGACCATGCTGATGATTCGCGAGGGCGTGGTGAGCTTCGAGGACGCCGCGCCGTACGTCGGGATGGACAACATCGACCTGCGCGAAGCCGTGGCGCGCGACGTCGGCGGCAAGTGGGCGCGCAACATGGCGATGGTGAACATCACCCGCGCCGGCGAGAACCAGGTGCTGACGAGCGGGATCATGGGCGGCCCGAAGGCCATCTACGCGCGCGGTGGGCCCGGCGCCAAGATGGGCGCGCTCAAATTGAAGGGCATCGTCACGCTGGCGCCGACGCGCGAGTTCACGACCGCGCAACCCTACAAGCCCTACAACCGGACCATTGCGCAGAAGCTGCTGGCGACGTCGGTGGTCAAGAACGCGCTGTCGAAGACCGGCACGCCGTTTCTGTACAAGCCCAGCCGGCTGCTCGGCGCCATGGGCACGAAGAACAACCAGGAGACGACCTGGACCGACGGCCTCGACGCGGAACATTTCGACGCGTTTCGCCCCGGCATGGAAGGCTGCTTCCGCTGCCCGGTAAACTGCCGGCCGCTGAACGACCTGCACAGCGCGGCGCCCGACAAGTACGACAAGGGCGATGGTCCCGAGTACGTGACGCTGGGCAAGTTTGGCCCCAACCTGGGCATCGACAGCGTCGCGTCGGTGATCCGCCTCAACAACATCTGCAACGACCTGGGCCT
>JBEGVQ010000089.1:0-19904 GCA_041178345.1 Acidobacteriota bacterium
CACCGCGCCAGCGCGCACCGGGCCGCGGTGTGCTCAGGGCCGGGTTCGGTCAGCAGGACGCTCCATCGTGCTGCCGCTTCCGCATCGACAAAGCGGCCGTCCGCCTGCAGTCCGCGAGCGCGATCGATCAGGCCCTCGGCTCCGGCCACCAGGTCGTCCACGCCGCTCTCGTGCACCTGGAACGCCGCCGGCGCCATTCGCGGCCGCCAGGCGCAGTCGCCGGTCGCCGCGCGGACGACCAGGTGCGGCCGCGCGTCCTTGGTGGCGAGGCGGAACAACGCCAGCGACGCGTCTGGCGACAAGCGGGCGTCGGTGGCAAACACCACGATCGACCGCTCCCTCAACCACGCCGGCCACCGCCATCGGCCCTGGGCCAGCACGGCGCCGAGCGCATCGGCCGCGAGCGGCACGAAGCCGGCGAGGCGCGCCTCGCGGGCCAGCAGGCGATGGGTCCGCGCCCAACTGGCCAGCGACGGCTCCACCAGGTCGAGCGCTCGCGGCCGTCCGTCGCGGGCGTCGCCGAGCGCGGCGCGAAAGGCGTCGAGCGTGGCCCCGTGCTCGGGCTCACGGCCCGCGCCATCGACGACCCGCTCCCAGATCTCCGTTCGCGAGTGGCCGCGCCGATCAAAGTCAATCAACCATGCGCGGGCCCGCGTCGAGAACAGCGCCGGCAGGGGCCTGGTCGAGTTGCGCCGCACGTGCCAGCGAATGCCCATCCCAGTGGCGAGGTCGAGCGCGCGTCCGCCAGAAACAAGATAGCGATCGAGCATCAACATGCCACGGGTGGTGCAAACGGGTTGCCGAGCGCGATTCGTCGATTCGCGGAGAGATCCGCGTCTCGCATCACCAGGGGATGGCAGATTATTCGTATAGAATGCCAGCCGGATGCTGCGTTTTTTGACTGCCGGGGAATCCCATGGGCAAGGCCTCGTTGCGATACTCGAAGGCCTGCCGGCTGGACTCGCGATTGACACCGACGCCATGACGGTCGAGCTACGGCGGCGCCAGGGCGGGTATGGCCGTGGGCGCCGGATGGCGATCGAGTCGGACCGCGCCGAGATCCTGTCAGGCGTGCGGCGCGGCCTCACGACCGGCGCGCCCGTCGCGCTGCTCGTCCGCAACAAGGACTGGGAGAACTGGCAGAACACCATGCACGTGGAGCCGCAGGCTCCGGCTGGAGCAACCGGCGCCAATCGCGCCGCCGTCGTACGACCGCGCCCGGGCCACGCCGACCTGGCCGGCGCGCTCAAGTACGACCATGACGACATTCGCGATGTGCTGGAGCGCGCGAGCGCGCGCGAGACCGCGGCGCGGGTGGCCGCGGGTGCGATTGCGCGCCAGCTGCTCGCCGCCATCGGCTGCGAACTGACCAGCCACATCACCGGCGTCGGCGCCGTGACGGCGCCGGCCGGCACGCATGTCACATTCGAGGCCGCGGCGGCGCTGGATCGCGAAGCGCCACTGCGGTGCACGGCCCCCGCGCTCGAGCGGCAGATGATCGCGGCAATCGATGCGGCCAGGCAGGCCGGCGATACGCTTGGCGGCACCTTCGAGGTGATTGCACGCAACGTGCCGGTCGGCCTCGGCAGCTACGTGCAGTGGGACCGCAAGCTCGACGGACGCCTGGCGCAGGCCTTGATGTCCATCCCTGCCATCAAGGCGGTGGCCGTCGGCGACGGCGTCGAGGCGGCGCGGCGTCCCGGCTCACAGGTGCACGACGAGATCGTGGCCGATGCGGCGGCCGCCGCCGCGGGCGAGTCCGTGCTGCGCCGCCCCACCAACCGGGCCGGCGGCCTCGAGGGCGGTGTCACCAACGGCGAGGAAGTGCGGGTGACCGGCTTCATGAAGCCGATCGCGACGTTAATGAAGCCGCTGCGCTCGGTCGATCTCACCTCGCTCGCAGAAGCGCCGGCGGCCATCGAGCGCAGCGACGTGTGCGCGGTGCCGGCGGCCGCGGTGGTCGCCGAGGCGATGGTCGCGCTGGTGTTGGCTGACGCGGTCCTCGATCGGTTTGGCGGCGACTCGATGACCGACCTGCGGGCGCGGGTGGCGGCGGCCGGCGTCAAGATCCGCGGCCGGCTGTCGCGCCGCCCTGCCGCGGTCCAGGCCTGATTCGTGCTGCGTCCCATCCTGCGGCTCGGGGACTCGATCCTGACCGAGCCGGCGAAGCCGGTCGAAGCGCTCACCCCTGAGATCGACACGCTCGTCAACGACATGATCGAGACCATGTACGCGGCGCCCGGCATCGGCCTGGCCGCGCCACAGGTCGGGGTGTCGCTGCGCGTGTTTGTGGTGGACCTCTCGGTCGGACGCGACCCCGCTGCGTTGAGAGTGATGATCAACCCCGAGTTCGTCGAGCGCGAAGGCATGCAGCTCGAGGAGGAGGGGTGCCTCAGCATCCCCGGCTTCACGGCGACCGTGGCACGCCCGAAGCGGGTGGTGGTGAAGGGGCTCGACCGCGAGGGCACCGAGTACCGAATCGAGGGCACGGGGCTGCTGGCGCGCGCACTGCAGCATGAGATGGACCATCTGCAATCGTGCTTGTTCGTCGATCGCCTGCGAGGGATCTCGCGCGACCTGATCCTGCGCAAGATCAAGAAATTGTCGAAGGCCGGCAAGTGGTGATCCGCTGATGGGCCTGCGCGTTGCATTCTTCGGCACGCCGTCGTTCGCGGTGCCCACACTGGAACATCTGCACCACTCCTCGCACACCGTGGCCGGCGTGATTACCCAGCCAGACCGCCCGCGCGGCCGCGGCCAACAGGTCGCCGAGGGCGCCGTCAAGTCGCTGGCCGCGTCGCTCCAGTTGCCGGTCCTGCAGCCCGAACGCCTCGCCCGCGAGGGCTTCGAGGCGGCGTTCACGGCGCTCGGCGCCGACATCGGCGTGGTGGCGGCCTACGGCAAGATCCTGCCCGACTGGCTGCTGGCGACGCCCCGCCTGGGCTTGATCAACGTGCACGCCTCGCTGCTGCCCCGCTATCGCGGCGCCTCGCCCGTTCATCGTGCCGTCATCAGCGGCGCTGCCGAAACCGGCGTCACGATCATGCGCGTCGTGAAGGCGCTCGACGCCGGGCCGATGTTGTCGCGGGTCCAGGTCCCCATCGGCGACGCCGACACGACGACGATGATCGAGGCGGTGCTGGCGGTGCGTGGCGCGGCACTTCTGGTCGCGACGCTCGACGACATCGAACACGGCCGGGCCACCGAGACACCACAGGACGAGTCGCTCGTGACCTACGCGCCGAAGTTGACCAAGGCGGAGGGGGCGATCGACTGGCGGCGGCCGGCCCGCGAGCTCCACAATCTGATTCGCGGCCTGTGGCCCTGGCCGCACGCCTATGCGTTTCTCGATGGGACGCGCTTCATCCTCCACCGCTCGCGGTTGTCGTCCCTGGGGTCGTCCGCGCCGCCCGGCACCATTCTTGCCGCATCGGCCGCCGACGGCCTGCACGTCGCGTGCGGCGATACCGCACTCGAGATTATCGACCTGCAGCTCGAAGGCAAGCGCGTGATGCCCGCGCGCGATGCGATGGCCAGTCGCCTGCTGAAACCCGGCGGGCGGTTCTCGACGCCATGATCGCCCCTGCGCGCCGGGCTGCGCTCGACGCGCTTCGCCAAATCGAGGATGAGCGGCTCGACATGGGCGAAGCCGTCGATCGGGTCCGCAAGCCGTTGACCGACGAGCGCGACCGGGCCCTGCTGCTCGAGATCGTGACCGGCACGCTGCGCATGCGCGCGGCCCTCGACTACCAGCTGTCGCTGCGGCTGACGCGTCCGCTCGCCCGGCTTGATGCCCTCGTCCGCGACATCCTGCGGATGAGCGCGTTCCAGCTGATGTACCTGACGCGGACCCCCTCGTCGGCCGTCATCAACGACGCCGTGGACCTGACTCGCCGCGGCGGCAAGACCAGCGCGACCGGCCTGGTGAACGCGGTCCTGCGTGCGCTCAACCGCGAGCGGCAGCGGCTGACGTGGCCCGGGCGGCCGAGCGAGGCGGACGGCCTGGCGGGGATGGCCGGGTATCTCGCGATCGTGCATTCGCATCCCGAGTGGCTGATCGAGCGGTGGTTGCGCCGCCACGGCGTCGCCGACACCGAACGCTGGCTCGAGTTCAACAACCGCGCCGCGACAGTGTGCCTGGTTCCCAACCGGACGCTCGCGTCCCGGGAGGCCCTCGCCGAGGAGCTGGCAGCCGATGGCGTGGCGACGCAGCCGACCGCACACGCTACGCACGGCTTGCTGGTCACCGCAGGCCCGGCGCTGGCCACGCGCGCGTTTCGCGAAGGCCGCTGCCTGGTCCAGGACGAGGCGTCTCAATTGATTGGCGAGCTCGTGGCCGCCCGGCGGGGCGACCGCATCCTCGACCTGTGTGCCTCCCCGGGTGGCAAGACCGTGCTGCTCGCGGCCGACGCGGGATCGGCGGGCCTGGTAGTGGCCACCGACGTCCGCCGCCATCGGTTGCGGGTGCTGACCGAGACGCTGTCGCGCTGCCGCCTGGCGCGCGTCCGCGTCGTCCAGGTGCCCGTGGCGGGGTCCCTCCCGTTCAAGGACGAGAGCTTCGACCGCATCCTGGTTGACGCGCCATGCTCGGGCCTTGGCACCGTGAGGCGTGACCCCGACATCCGGTGGCGCATCTCAGAGACCGATCTGCCGGCGCTGGCGGCTGCACAGGTGCTGCTCCTGCAGCGCACCGCCACGCTGGTGCGCCGGGGCGGGGCGATCGTGTACAGCACGTGCTCAAGCGAGCCGGATGAGAACCAGCAGGTGGTGGCGGCGTTTCTGGCCACCTGGCCTGAATTTTCTGAAACTCGCGTGCACCAGACGTGGCCCTTCCGCGACGGGCTCGAGGCCTTCTTCGGGTCGGTCCTGACCCGCCGCGCATAGGGCCTGTAGTACCATTGAGTGTTGTCCATGCCGCTTGGAACCAG
The DNA here is from genome assembly GCA_041178345.1 of Acidobacteriota bacterium. Classification (GTDB taxonomy): domain Bacteria; phylum Acidobacteriota; class Vicinamibacteria; order Vicinamibacterales; family UBA2999; genus 12-FULL-67-14b. The sequence goes on from JBEGVQ010000089.1 coordinate 4,929, forward strand.
AGTCTGGGGCTTCGGCAAGGTCCTGCTGCTGGCAGGGGCCCTTGCGATGACCTTTCTCGCCTTTGCCGCCATCGCCATGCGCGTGGCGGTGCGCGCCCGGCAGGTCACGGTGCCCAACCTCGTAGGCGTGCCGCTCGCCGATGCCACTGCCCTGGCGGCCCCCCTCGACTTGAGCCTGCGGATCGACCCGGTCAAGCGGCCTGACCCGAAAGTGCCCGCGGGACACGTGCTGCTGCAGGATCCTGCCGCGGGCTCCGCCGCACGCCGACAGCGCAGCGTCCGGGTGGTGCTGAGCGACGGCGCGCGCATTGCGCGCGCCCCAAGCCTGCTCGGCGAGACGCAGCGCTCGGCCGAGATCCGCGTGGCGCAGGACGGTTTGTCGATTGGCGCGGTCACGGAAATCCGCTCCGCGCTCTACCCGCCCGGCGTGGTCGTGGCACAAGACCCGCCGCCTGCGACCGAAACGGCTGAGGTTCGATTGCTGGTCAATCGCGGTGAGGATCGCGCCACATACGTCATGCCCGACTTGATCGGCTTGAACGGCGACCGGGCGGCCGACGTCATGCGCATGCGCGGTTTCCGCGTCTCCATCACCGCGCAGTCGGCGGCATCGTCGATTCCCCCGGGCGTGGTCGTGCGGCAGGCGCCGGCCGGTGGCTACCAGGTGCACCCCGGTGACCCCATTGCCCTCGAGGTCAGCCGATGATCCTCCGACCCGACATCACGCTCGCGAGGCTCGCATGACATCTCGCTCAGGACAGGTCCGCCTGGCGCCCTCCATCCTGTCGGCCGACTTCGCGGCCCTCGGCCGCGACATCGCGGCCGTCACGCGCGGCGGCGCCGATCAAATCCACGTTGACGTCATGGACGGTCACTTTGTGCCGAATCTCACCATCGGCGTCCCCGTGGTGAAGTCGTTACGCAAGGCGACCACGCTGCCGCTTGACGTGCACCTGATGATCACCGACCCGGATCGGTTCATCGAGCCGTTCATCGAGGCCGGCGCCAACATGGTGTCGGTGCATGTGGAAGTGCTGCCGCACCTCCACCGAACCATCAGCCAGATCAAGAAGCTTGGCGCGAAGGCGGGCGTCGTGCTGAACCCCTCGACGCCCGTGTCGGCGATCGAGGAAGTCGCTGCCGATGTCGACTTCGTCCTGGTAATGTCGGTCAATCCCGGTTTCGGCGGCCAGCTCTTCATCCCGCGCAGCGTGGCCAAGATTCGCGCCGTGCGGGCGCTGCTCGACCGCGCGGGCAACACGGCGGCGCCCATTGAAGTGGATGGCGGCGTGGACCTCGCCACCGTGGCGGCGGTGGTTGAAGCCGGCGCCGAGTGGCTGGTCGCAGGCCAGGCTATTTTCGGCGGCGGCGATCCAGCAGCGGCCGCGCGCACGCTCAAGGACGCCGCGGAGCACGCCGCTCGTGGCGGCGGCCGGTGACCCCCCGCACCAGCGCGTCGCGCGTGCGCGTGCGCTACGCCGAAACGGACAAGATGGGCGTGGTCTATTACGCCAATTACCTGGTGTGGTTTGAAGTCGGCCGCACCGACTGGTTGCGTGATACGGGGTGGACGTATCGGGCCATGGAAGCTGACGGCTTCCAGCTGCCCGTGATCCAGGCGCACTGCGAGTACCAGCAGAGCGCGCGGTATGACGATGAGCTGGAGATTCGGACGCGAGCGAGCCTGGTGTCGCCGGTTCGCATCCAGTTCGGTTACGAGGTGGTTCGGCCGGTCGATGGCACGACGCTTGCCCTCGGTCATACGGTCCACGCCACCATCGGTCCGGCGGGGCGCCCGGCACGCCTGCCGGATCGGATAAAGGATTTATTCGTATGAAAGCACTGGTCACCGGCGGCGCGGGTTTCATCGGTTCGACCCTGAGCGAGCGCTTGCTCGAGCAGGGGGCGAGCGTGCGCGCCGTCGACGCCTTTACGGACTTCTACCCCCGCCCGCTCAAGGAACGCAACCTCGAGAACCTGCGCGGCCGCGCCGGCTACGACTTCATCGAAGGCGACCTGCGCGAAGTCGATCTGAACGCCGCGCTCGACGGCATCACCCACGTGTTCCACCTCGCGGCCCAGGCGGGCGTGCGCCGCAGTTGGGGCAAGGAGTTCCAGGTCTATACCGGCCTGAACGTGGACTCGACCCAGGCCTTGCTCGAGGCTTGTGCGACCAAGCCCATCGAGCGGCTGGTCTATGCGTCGAGTTCGTCGGTCTACGGGGACGATGTGGCCATTCCGATGACCGAGACGGCGCTGCCCCAGCCGGTGTCGCCGTACGGGGTCACCAAGCTGGCCGCTGAGCAACTGTGCCACCTGTATTTCGTGAACTACGGCGTGCCGGCGGTCTCGCTGCGCTATTTCACCGTGTACGGCCCCCGGCAGCGGCCCGACATGGGCTTCAACCGCTTCTTTACCGCCATTTTGAACGGCCAGCCGCTGATCCAGTTCGGCGACGGCCTGCAGACCCGCGATTTCACGTTTGTGGCGGACGCGGCGGCCGCGACCGCCGCCGCGGCCGTCCGCGGAGTGCCCGGGCGCGTCTACAATATTGGCGGGGGATCGCGCGTGTCCCTGAAGGAAGTGTTCGACCTGCTGGCCAAGGTATCCGGCCGCAAGGTCACGATCGACCAACAAGGCCCCCAAAAGGGCGATATGCGCGATACCTACGCCGACACGACACGGGCCAGGCAGGACCTGGCGTTTGCGCCGTCGGTGACGCTCGAAGAAGGTCTTCGGGCGATGTGGCGCTGGATGGAAGCGACGAAAGCATGAGTGCAATGCGACTACTGACAGCGGTGGCGCTGGCGGCCGCGCTGGCGGGCGGATGCGCGGCGAAGCAAGGCGGCCTCCCGCCCGGAACGGTGGACGCCGACAAGTTCCTGTACGAACGCGGCAGCGAGGCGGCCAAGGAACGCAAGTGGCTCAACTCGCGCGAATACCTGCGCAACCTGGTCGACAACTATCCGCAGAGCCCGTATCGCCCTGACGCGAAGCTCGCTCTCGGCGATACCTATATTGGAGAGGGCACCACCGAGTCGTTGCTGCTCGCCGCCAACGAGTTCCGCGAGTTCCTGACCTTCTACCCCACGAACGCGCGGGCCGACTACGCGCAGTTGCAGATTGCCAAGTCGTTCATGGAGCAGATGCTGGCGCCCGAGCGCGACCAGTCGGCCACCAAGGACGCCATCAAGGAGATCGAAATCTTTCTGCAGCGGTTCCCGAACAGCCCGCTCATGTCCGAAGCGCGCACCATGGAACGTTCGGCGCGCGACCGCTTGAGCGAAGCCGAGTACCGGGTCGGGTTCTACTATTTCCGGGTGAATTGGGACCCGGGTGCCATCGATCGGTTCAGGGAACTGCTCAAGAACGACCCGGCCTTCAGTAACCGGGATGCGGTCTATTACCATCTGGCGGAATCGTTGTATCGAACCGATAAGAAAGCGGAAGCGCTGCCTTACTATGAACGCTTGCTCCTGGAGTTCGAGAAGAGCGTATTTCTCGAATTGGCGCAGAAACGCGTCTCGGAGCTCAAAGGCGGGCCACCCGCCGGAAAGTAGGCCAGTTATGCGCGTCCGCGTCGTAATTGCCGCCGCCATCGCCGTGATGACAGCGGCACCCGCCTGGGCCCAGTCGACGCCCATCCTGGCCCCGCGAACCACGCTGCCCTCACACGTGATGTGCGCAGATATGCTGGTGCCGGCCCTGCCGACGCCTGCCCTCCGCATTGCCGGCACCCACCACGCCGAGGTTCGGCTCGCGCTCAATCGCGGCGACGTCGCGGTCGTCCCCCGCCTGCCCGAAGACGGCCTGGCGGTCGGCCAGCGCTACCTGGTCCGCCGGTTTCCCTGGGGCCAGCAGGCGATCCTGCCGAAAGCGGGCGGCTACGTGCCGATCAGGACGCTTGGCTGGATCACCATCACGGCCCTCGACGACTTCAACGCCCTGGCCAATGTCGACCACTCGTGCGATGCGATCGAGCCGGACGACTACCTGGCGCCGTATGTCGAACCGGTGCTGCCCACGCCCGACGCCATCCTGCTCGCGCCGGACTTCACCGAGCGGGTCCAGATTCTTCCCGGTTTGGAAGGCCGCCAGATCTTTGCGGGCGGAGACGCGCTGTCGATTGCCCGTGGCACCGACGACGGCGTGGCCGTCGGCGCGCGCTATGCGATCTATCGCGACCGCAAGGACGGCAAGCCGCTCGTTCACATCGCCGAGGCGATCGTCACCGACCCATCAGCGGCGTCGGCGAAGTTGATTGTGACCACCACGCGGGACGTGGTCCAGGTGACCGATCTCGCGGTCCCGAGGCGGTAGGGGCGCGCGCCTAGCTGATTTTCTGTTCTTTGTCCATTTGCCGGGCCGACTTCGCCGCCGCAAAGTCGGTCACCGTCGCGGCGCGAAGGCCCATGGCGCGCTGGAAGCCGCGGTAGTAATCCAGCCCAGAGACTACGGCGGTCAGCAACACCACCCACAGGGCGGCCTGCCCCAGCGACAGCAACAGGGGCCACCGTTCCCAGCCCAGGATTAGCAGCAGGATCGCCGTGACCTGCGACGCCATCTTAAACTTCCCCATGCCCGATGCCGGCATGGCCAGCCCGCGGGAATACGCCACGTTACGTAGCGCCGTGACCGCGATCTCGCGGCCGATGATCACGCCCACCATCCAGGCCGAGGCCAGGCCGAGCTGGACGAGCGAGATGAGCGTGGCTGAGATCAGCAGCTTGTCGGCGAGGGGATCGAGGACTTGGCCCAGGGCGGTCACCTGGTCGCGCCGTCGCGCGAGGTAGCCATCGAGCCAGTCGGTGAGCGACGCCAGCCCGAAAATGGCGGCCGCCACCAGCTCGACCGGCAGGCCAAGGACGAGCCGGCCTTCAAATTTCGTCAGCAGTATCGAAACCAGCACCGGCACCAGGAAGATGCGGGCAACGGTCAGGCTGTTCGGGAGGTTCATGTCTACCCGCGGCCATTCTACCCTTCGGTCGTGTAACATGGAAGTTTGTCATGAAAGCCATTCTCCTTGCCGGGGGCAAGGGCACGCGGCTGCGCCCGCTCACCCTGCACACCCCCAAGCCCGTTGTCCCAATCTTCGACCGCGCCTTTCTCCACTACCAGATCGACCAGCTCAAGCAGGTCCCGGAGATCGACGAAGTCATCCTGAGCCTCAACTACCAGCCCCGCCGCATTGAAGAGGTCTTCGGCGACGGCACGGGCACCGGCGTGCACCTGCGCTATGTGGTCGAGCCGGCGCCGCTCGGCACCGGCGGCGCCATTCGCTATGCCGCCCAGGACGTCACCGACACGATCGTGGTGTTCAACGGCGACGTCATGACTGGTGTCGACGTCAACGCCGTGGTCCGGTTTCACCGCGAGTGCCAGGCCAAGGCCACCATCGTGCTGACACCGGTGGCGAACCCGGCCGCCTACGGCCTGGTGGAGACCGAGAGCGACGGCCGTGTGCGGCGCTTCCTCGAGAAGCCCAATCCCGACGAGATCACCTGCGACACGATCAACGCCGGCATCTACGTGCTCGAGCCGGACACGTTCGACCGCATCCCGAAAGAAGTGTCGTATTCGATCGAGCGCACGTACTTCCCGTCGCTGATTGAACGGCAGGACAGGTTCGTGGCGTATATCGATCGCGGCTACTGGATCGACATCGGCACGCCGGAGAAGTACATCCAGGTGCACCACGACATGTTCAACGGCAAGTTTGCCGGCGGCGTGTTCGCCACGGCCGATCGCACCAAGCCGATCGTATCGCCCGACGCGCGGATCGAGGATGGCGTGACCCTGGTCGGCCCGTGCTTCATCGATGCTGGCGTGCACGTCAAGAGCGGCGCCCGCGTCGGCCCCTACTCCGTGCTCGGCCGGTCGGTGCTGGTCGAGGAATCGGCCGACGTCGAGAACACCATCGTGTGGCCGAACACGCGCATCGGGCACAGCGCGGTCGTGCACGGCCCGATCGTCGGCCGCAACTGCCACATCGGCCGCAACGCCGTGCTGAGGTCCGCCTCCGTGATCGGCGACAAGACGCAACTGACTGACTACACCACGCTATGATCAATCCATCCGTGTTCAAGGCCTACGACGTTCGCGGTCTCTACCCGTCAGAGGTCACCGAGGAATTGTTCCACCAGCTGGGCCGGGCGTTCATCGCCTACCTGGGCCCCGGCAAGTACGCGGTGACGCGGGACATGCGCCTGTCGTCGCCGTCGCTGACGGCGGCGTTCATCGACGGTGCCGCGCTGCAGGGCGGCACGATCTTCGACTACGGCCTGCTCGGCACTGACCAGATGTACTACGCGGTGGCGGCCGACGGGCTCGACGGGGGCGCGCAGATTACCGCGTCGCACAACCCCGGCGAGTACAACGGCTGCAAGATGGTGCGCGCCGAGGCGTTCCCGCTGAGCGGCGAGTCGGGCATCAAGGAAATGAAGGAGATGATCCTGGCTGGCGCCATCCCCGCGCCGCCGGCGATCCGCGGCACGGTCGAGAAGCGCGCGATCATGGACCGCTATATCGAGCACGTCCTGTCGTTCGTGGACGAGGCGTCGCTCAAGCCGTTCAACGTGGTGCTCGACGCCGGCAGCGGCGTGGCCGGGCTGGTGGCGCCGCGCCTGTTCGATCGCCTGCCCGGCACGACAACCCGCCTGTGCTTCGAGGTCGACGGCACGTTCCCCAACCACGAGGCGAACCCGCTGATCGAGGAGAACCGGGCCGATATCACCGCCGCCGTGATCGCGCAGAAGGCCGACATCGGCATCGCCTGGGACGGTGACGCCGACCGGGTGTTCTTCATCGATGGCAGCGGCGAGTTCATCGCCGGCGACTTCATCACGGCGCTGCTGGCCGAGGCGTTCCTGCTCAAGCGGCCCGGCCAGACGGTGATCTACGACGTGCGCGCCAGCTACGCGGTCAAGGACATCGTCGCGAAGTACCAGGGCACGGCCCTGATGAACCGCGTCGGCCACGCCTTCATCAAGCGCCGCATGCGCGAAGCGGACGCGGTGTTTGGCGGCGAGGTCACCGGGCACTACTACTTCCGCGACAACTTTTTTGCCGACAACGGGTTCATTCCGGCCTTGATGATCCTCGACCTGATGTCCAGGAAGGGCCTGTCGCTGCGCGACCTGTTGCAGCCGCTGCGCGAGAAGTATTTCATCTCGGGCGAGATCAACACGAAGGTCGCCAACATGGGCATCGCCGAGCAGAAGATCCAGGACCTCGCGAAGCGCTATGCCCACGGCAACGTCTACACGCTCGATGGCGTGTCGGCCGAGTTCGCCGACTGGCACTTCAACGTCCGCCAGTCGAACACCGAGCCGCTGCTCCGCCTGAATCTCGAGGGCCTGACGCCCGAGATCATGGAAAAGCGCCGCGACGAGATCCTGGGGATCATTCGCGGGTAGGGCGCTTTGCGTGGGGCTCGTGGCTTCCGCCACTCATGGGACGTGCGCCTGCGGCGCTCGTTGGGAAAAAGTTGGAGCGGGAGACGGGGATCGAACCCGCGACATCGAGCTTGGGAAGCTCGCGTTCTACCGCTGAACTACTCCCGCTCAGCGAGGCTATTCTAGCAGACCCGACAGGCCTCCACGAAGGGCGAAGCCCGAGCCGCAGGAAGTGAGCGAAGCGAACAACCCCCAACGAGGCTGAAAGCCTTGCCCTCAGCTATTGAATCGAAATTCCCACGCTGATCGTGAACATCTGCGTCCGCTTGGCCGACGGCAGCGTCCCGGTCGCGGCGCGCGAGCCCGGCTTGGTGAAGCGCACGTCAAAGCCGGCGCCGAGGTGAGGCTTCATGAACCACCGGGCTCCCCCGCCGAAGTTGATGGCGCCGTTCCACGACTCGGGTACCGCCTGGTCCGGCTGCGTGCCGAACGCCTCGGCGCTGCTCGCCACCTTTGAGCGGCCATACCCCGCACTGAGATAACTCCACCCGAGCTTGTGCCCGAAGTTGATCGAGACTTGCGGCAGCAGGCTCGTTATCTGCGTCGTCACGGTCGTCGTGGTCGGCACGGTCGTCTTGGTGGTGCCGGTCGTGGTGGTCGAGGTGAGGGCATCGCTCGTGCCCTTACCCGTATGCAGTGACACGCCCAGGCCGAGGGTCATGACGCCCAGCTTCAGGGGATACACGGTGGCGCCGCCGGCCACGCCCCAGGCCCGGCCGGGCAGGGGTGTAGCCTCGGGAACCGTGGGCACCCAGCCCCCGGCCGTCGGTAGGCCCACCAGGGCGCCGTGAAGATCAACCGCGAACCACGGCAGCCGTTCAGGGGTTTGGGCCGCCGCCGGGACCGCCGCGAGCAGCGCCAGCAGACACAGAGCGCCAAGCCGCATCAATAGCCGCTCGCCTTTCCTGCCCCGGCCTCGCCACGAGACTCCCTGACGATCCGGACCCCGGCGCTTGCGCCGATGCGCGTGGCGCCAGCCGCGACCATCGCTTTCATCTGTTCCAGGTCGCGGACACCGCCCGACGCCTTCACGCCCATGTCGTCGCCGACAATGCGGCGCATCAGCGCCACATCCGCGGCGGTGGCGCCGCCCGGGCCAAACCCGGTCGAGGTCTTGACGAAGTCGGCGCCGGCCGCCTTCGACAGCGTGCAGGCCGTGATCTTCTCTTCGTCGGTGAGCAGCGCCGTCTCGATGATTACCTTGCTGCCGGCGCCGGCGGCATGGCAGGCCGCAACCACGCCCCTGATATCGTCACTGACGAGCCGGATGTCTCCGGACTTGAGCGCCCCGACGTTGATGACCATGTCGATCTCGGACGCGCCGTCGAAAATGGCCCGCCGGGCCTCGAACTGCTTCACGTCCGGCGTGGTCGCGCCGAGCGGGAACCCCACTACCGAGCACACCGCCACGCCAGCCCCCCGCAGCAGGCTGGCCGACAATGCCACCCACGTCGGGTTGACACACACCGTGGCGAACTTCCACTCCGCCGCTTCCTTGCAGAGCTGTTCGATCTCCTTCGCCGTGGCGTCGGGCTTGAGCAAGGTGTGGTCAATCAGTCCCGGCAACCCCTGCGCGCCGCCGTCGGCCGCATGCAAGCCCAGCCGGGTGGCGCCGGCGTCGAGGACGTGCTGCACCCGGTCGGGGCAACAGTCGAACGTGAAGCCGTGGCAGCCGCACCGCGTCGGCGCCACTGCGCCGGCGCGCGCCAACTCCTCGAGAATCAGTTCGATGACACGGCGATAATCGGTCACTGCGTCTTCTCCAGCGCGCGAATCTTGGCCAGGCGGCGAATGTAACGCGCCTCGCCCATCGGCGTGCCCAGCCAGGTATCGACAATGGCCTTGGCCTCGTCCACCGAGACGAGGGTCGCGCCGAGGGTCAGGACGTTGGCACCGTTGTGCTCACGGGCGTAGCGAGCCAGCGTCTTGTCGTTACACATGGCGGCGCGGACGCCATCGATCTTGTTGGCGGCAATCGCCGAGCCAATCCCGGCCCCGTCGATGACGATGGCGGCGTCCACTTCCTTGCGGGCCACGAGCCGGGCGGCCTGCGCGGCAATGTCCGGATAGTCCACCGCGTCGGGGCCGTCGGTGCCCACGTCGAGCACGCTCAGCCCTTTCTGGCGCAGGTAGTCGCGCAGCGCCGCCTTCAGGGCGACGCCGCCGTGGTCGCTGCCAATCGCCACGGCGCGGACAGCGGCCACCGGCGCCAGCCCATCGAGGCTGGCCTCGGCCACGCCGCGGTGCACCGTAATCCGGCGCGCCGCCAGCGTGTCGGCGGCCAGCGGCGTGACGTGCCCGCCCGGCTTCAGCGTGACGCTGGAACCAATCTCCAGGCTCCGCGCATCGGTCTCGGTGATGATGTCAAACGCCTTCATGCATTCCCGTTCGTGTTAGTCTTTCCCGCCATGCCGAGTGCCACCCCCACCGTCTTGATCGACCAGGAGGAACTGTCGGCGCGCATTGCCGACCTGGCCCGCGAAATCCGCCGGGACTTTCCGTCCGGACAATTGCATTTCGTCTGCGTCCTCAAGGGCGCGTTTCTCTTTCTCGGCGACTTGATTCGCGCCATGGACGGCCATGTCACGATCGACTTCATGGCCTGTTCCAGTTACGGTTCCGGCACCAGTTCCACCGGCGAGGTCCGCCTGTCGAAGGATCTCGACTCGGGACTCGAAGGCCGCGACGTCATCATCGTCGAGGACATCGTCGACACCGGCCTGACCCTGCACTACCTGCAGGACATCCTCCAGGCGCGCGGGCCGCGCTCGCTGCGCACCGCCTGCCTGCTCAGCAAGCCCTCCCGCCGCAAGATCGACGTCAAGGTGGACTACGTCGGCTTCACCATTGAAGACCGCTTCGTCGTCGGTTACGGTCTCGACTACGCCGAGCAGTATCGCAACCTGCCTTATATCGGCGTCCTGGAGTAAGCGGGCGGTTCACACCGACGAGGCGCCGCCTACTGGACGGCCTTCCTCACGAGGTCCGCCGCCTGGCGGGCCTCGCGCAGCACGGTGGCCTCGTCCATCGTCAGCATCTTGCGACCGCGCATCAGCACTGTTCCGTTCACGATGGTCGTCTCGACGTCGTCGCCGCGCGACGCGTAGACCACCTGCGACACGGGATCGAACAGCGGCGTCTGGCGCGGCCGCGACATCCCCACCACGATCAGGTCCGCGCGCTTGCCGGGCTCGAGCGAGCCAATGCGCGCCTGCTGACCGAGCACACGGGCCCCGCCGATGGTGGCCATCTCCAGGGCCTCGGGCGCACTGATCACGCGCGGGTCCATGGTGACGAGTTTCTGCTGGAAGGCGGCCTGCCGCATGGCCTCGAACATGTCGAGGTCGTTGTTGCTGGCGGCGCCGTCGGTGCCCAGGCCGACATTGACCCCGGCCTGGCGATAGCCGACCACCGGCGCGGTGCCGCTGGCAAGCTTCATGTTGCTTTCAGGGTTGTTGGAAATGCCGACGTTCCGGGCCGTGAGCAGCGCGATCTCGCTGGCATTGATCCACACCCCATGGGCGCCAATCGTGATCGGCGCCCAGAACTTGAGGCTGTCGAGCAAGGCGACCGGGCGCAGTTTGTGCCGGTCTTGCGACTGCCCGATTTCAGCCGATGTCTCGGCCAGGTGAATCTGGATCGGGATATTGAGCCGCTTGGCCAGGTCGCTGGTGGCGGTCAGCGTCGCCGCGTCCAGGGTGTAGACGGCATGCGGCGCGATCGAGGGCGTGATCAGATCGTCCTGCGCGAACTCGCGGGCAAACGCCTCCGTACGCCTCAGGGCGTCGGCCGGCGTCTTCGCGTCGGGCACGGGGAACTCGATCACCGTCTGCCCGAGCACCCCGCGCATGCCGGCGGCCTTCGTCACGCGAGCCACTTCTTCCTCGAAGTAATACATGTCGGCAAAGGTGGTCGTGCCCGACTGGATCATCTCGAGCAGCGCCAGCCGGGTCCCAATCCGCACGAACTCCGGCGATACCGTCTTGGCCTCGGCCGGGAAGATGTACTTCTGCAGCCAATCCATGAGGGCGAGGTCGTTGCCGAGCCCGCGGTACATGACCATGGCGGCGTGGGTGTGCGTGTTAATCAGCCCAGGCATGACCACCTTGCCGGTGGCATCGATGGTGTCGGCGCTGCGATAGCGGGCCGCGATGGCCGCCGGCGTGTCGACGGCAACAATCTGCGTGCCGTTGATCGCGACCGAGCCGGGATTCAGGATGCGCCGGCCGCCATCAACCGTGAGGACGATGCCATTGGCGACGATCAGCGACACGTCGGCCGCCTGCCGGGCCGACAGGGCCGGGAGGAGTACGGACGCGGCCAGGGTCAGGGCCAGCCCGGTAACCAGGAAGCGCGTGCGCATGCAGGGGGATTGTACGTGAATCCGGAATTGCGGTGTAAGCTCTCTGCGCCGTGTTGCACCTGGTCTCCCACCCGCTGGTTCATGACTGCCTTGCGGAGTTGCGCGACGCGCGCACACCGCCCGAGCGTTTCCGGGCTCTCGCGAACCGCATCAGCGTGCTGCTGGGCGCCGAGGCGTTGCGGGAGGTCCCCATGGCCGACGCGACCGTCGAGACGCCACTCGGACCCTCGCCCTGCCGGCGGCTCGCCGCCGACGTCGTGATGGCCCCGGTGCTGCGCGCCGGCCTCGGCATGCTGCCGGGCCTGCTCGAACTCGTGCCCAACGCCCGGGTCGGCCACCTGGGGCTGCAGCGCGACGAGCGCACGGCGGTGGCATCGCAGTACTACGCCAAGCTGCCGCCGGGCATCGAGAACAGTTACGTGCTGCTGATCGATCCCATGCTGGCCACGGGCGGCAGCGCCGTCGCGGCGCTCGACGTGCTGACGCGGGCCGGCGCGCGCCACCTGCGGCTGGTGTGCATCGTCGCGGCGCCCGAGGGCGTGGCCGCGGTCGAGAAGGCCTACCCGGCGGTTCCCATCTTCACGCCGGTGGTCGACCGCGAACTCGATGCCCACAAGTTCATCGTGCCCGGACTCGGCGACTTCGGCGATCGGCTGTTCGGGACGGTCTGAGCCGGCCCGGCGTTATGCTATGATTCTTGGTCTGGTCGCGCGCTTGGCTCAGTGGTAGAGCACTCGCTTCACACGCGAGGGGTCCCAGGTTCGAATCCTGGAGCGCGCACCATCCACCCACCTTCATCTTGAGCACTCGCCTCCGGTCGACGGCCACCGCGGTACTCTTGGCCCTTGGGGCGTTTGGCTGTTACGCCATTTCGATCGGCAACTCGCCTCTTTCACCCGCCGAGAACGAGCTATCGCATCAGGCCGCCGCGATCGGCGACGGGGCGACCGGCTACCCCCTGTTCTTCCGCCTGAGCGACGACCGTTGGTTGCAGCCGATCGCGGTCTACTCCACGGCGCTGATCGGACTGGTCGCGTCACCAGAGGCCGCCGGGCGCCTGGCGGCAGCCGGTGTTGGCGCGCTCAACGTCGCGTTGATGTTCGTGCTGTGTCGGCGGCTCTTGGCGTCAGCGCCGCTGGCCGTCGGCGCGGCGCTGCTCCTGATGATCACGCCGGCCCATTTCGTATTCGCGCGGTCGGGCATTGACGCGATCTATCCCCTACCATTCGTCCTCGCGTGGTTGCTGGCGATCGCGGCCTATTTCGACGGCGGCGATCGGCGACAAGCTGCTGCCGGGGGGCTGGCACTAGGGATCGGGGCCTTCACCCATCCGTCTGCGCCGTGGACGATGGGAACTCTCCTGGTCGTCACGCTGCTGGCCATCTGGCTGTCCGGACGTCGCCGTGCGGTGATCCTGGCGGTTCCCGCTGGGGCATTTCTGGCTCCGCTGCTCATCGCGGTCGCCTGGTTCGCGGCGAACCCCAGTGCCTACCCGGACACATTCGGCCGCTGGGCCATCCACGCGGCCCACCTGCGCTCGCCCCTCGATGGTGTCCTGGCGTTCGTGAACTGGAACACCCTGGGCACCCGCCTGTCGCTCTACTGGGGATCCTTCGATCCGTCGTGGCTATTCTTCGATGGCCCGGCGTCGCCGGCGTTGCCCCTGCGTGGCGCCGCCCCGTTCCTGTTCGCCACCGCGTTCGCGCTCGTTGCCGGCGTGTCCCAGCGGCTGCGCGGCGGGTTTACGCCGGTGACACTGCTCTTGCTGGCGGGGGTGGCGGTCGCTCCGCTGGCAGCTGCGACCTTCGGCTCACCGCATGCCATCGGCGACTTCCTGGTCATGGTGCCGCTGGTCGTGGTGCTGGCGGCCTGCGGTGTGGCCAGCTGGCTGGCGCGTGGCGATGCCTTCTCGCGGACGCTGGCCTGGGGTGTGACGGCGGCGTGCGTGATTGACGCCGCCTGGTTCGTCGCGTCGGCCTAGCGCGCCTCGAAGAGCGCAAACTCTCTCGTGCCATCAAGCTCGGACACCACGTGGATGGGCTGCCAGCCTTGCGCGCCGGGCATCAGCCCCGCGCATTCCGGGTCGGCCAGCGCGCAGGCCAGGAGGGCCCCCGCGGGTGCGGGCGAGGGCAGTTGCTGGCCGTACGTGTGCAAGCGGCCGATCACGTCAGGCCGGCCCTCGGCCAATGCGAAGAACCGCCAATAACGGCCCGCATGCTGGATGGCGCCGCTGACGTACACCGGCGGCGCGTCGCCCGTCCCTGCTCTCGCAATCGCGGTCACGAACAACTCGCGGGTGTTGCCGCCGAACGCCGGGCCGGCCACGATCCGGTAACGGCCCATGTAGTCGCCGTAAAAGGCTGCGAACTGCAGCGGCACCGCTGCCACCAGCACGAACGCCAGGATCGCCCCCTCGCGCCTTGCGGCCGTCAGGAGCCACTCCACGCCGTAAACAGCCACGAGGGCGCCAAACGGGACCACGAACATCACCCGATTCATCTCGATCGCGCCCGATGCCACCGCGGCCACGGGTGCCGTGACCAGTCCTGCCAGGACCACCAGGTCGAACTCGCGGCGTCGCCTCGCCAGGTGCCAGGCGCCGAATGGGATCAGCAGCGCGAAGCTCAAGGGGAACAGGCCCGTGTGCCGGGTCGAGTTGATCAGGCTGGGGTCGCCGAGGAGAAACAGGTATTCGGGACTGAAGAACGACCAGTAGAGGCTGATCGCCTTTTGCACCGAGGCCACCCCGGCGCCGACGGTCGCGCCAGTCGCGCCGACCCTCTTGCCGAGCTCGTACGCGCCCACCACCTGTCGCATCCGCTCCGGGTGCGTGACGTACCAAATTGCCATGGGTACCAGCGGCACCGCAAAGGCCACTGCCGCCGTCATCACCGCGCTCGGTCCCAGCCGCTTGCGGCCGATCCAGGCGGTCATGAGCCAGTAAATCGGCATCATCACGACGCACGCCAGGTAGGTGTAGACCCCGAGCGCCAGGCACGCCGCCGCCGTGGCCAGCCGCCGGAGAGTCGCTCGCTCGGAGAAAGCAACGAGACACAGCAGCCACGCCAGGATGATCGGAATCGAGGTCTGCGGGCTCAGCAGCAAACGACTGCGAATAAAGTGCAGCGGCGTCAGCGCGATCAGGCCGGCCGCCAGCAG
>JBEGVQ010000090.1:0-62244 GCA_041178345.1 Acidobacteriota bacterium
ACGCCCAGCACAAACTTGGGGCTTCGTATTACATCGGGCAGGGCGTCCCGCAGGACTACGCACAAGCGGTGGCGTGGTATCGCAAAGCGGCTGATCAGGGAGACGCAGACTCGCAGTACAACCTTGGCGTGATGTATCGCAACGGGCAGGGCGTGCCGCAGGACTATGTGGAGTCGCATAAATGGCGCAACCTCGCAGCGTCTCGTGCGTCCGCAGAGAACCAGAAGCGATACGCCGAGGGGCGTGATGCGGTGGCGACACAGATGACGCCTGCTCAACTGGCAGAGGCGCAGCAGCGTGCGAGTGCGTGGCTGGCAGCGTTTGAGAAGCGTGGTGGGAAGTAGATGACGACGTCACTGACGCGCAGACTTCTTGGCGGGATGCTGGCCCTGCTGCTGCTCACAGCGACTGGCTGTTCCTCTCCGTCCAATACGGCGACTCCTGCTTCCGCTGCGGCAACTGCTTCCACTGCGACGAGTGCCTGAACGAGCACTGGTTCACGAGCCTCGCGCATGCCCAGGTCGTCATTGAGGCCTGGCGTCGTGAGTACAACGAAGAGCGACCGAAGAAGGGGCTCGGCGGGCTGACGCCCGCCGCCTACGCACAACAGTTGACGGCGAAGACGAAGACGGCGAAAGTAACCGCCGGACTCTAAAGCCGAGTGCTACTCAAACGGGGTGGACGTCAGGTCGACTGGTTCAACCACCGGCGGTTGCTGGAGCCGATCGGCTACCTCCCACCCGCCGAGTATGAAGCGCGCTACTATCAGCAGGCCGCAGTGGCCTGAGTCAACAAACAGGCGCTCCGAGATTCCCGGTACGGTTCACATGCCATCGTGCCCACGTTTCGGAAGGTGTCCACGGAAGCGGACCAAGCGCAGTGTGCCTCAGTAGTTGTTGATGAGTGTCAGGGAGAGAAGAAGATGGGGAAACGGTTGTCGCGGGTGATGATGGTAATGATGTCGGCCATCGGGTCGGTATCGTGCGCGTCGATGGCGCTGCTGGAGTCAGACCAGCGCATCTCACTCGATGCGTATGCCGAGTTTGAGACCGGCGACTTCTTGATAGTTGGAGGCCAACGGGTCTCTTTCGATGACGCCACGGTCTTCAAAGGCAGTCACGCCGACAGTCTAGGAAAGATTGTCCTGGGTGATGAGGTCAAGGTCAAGGGTGTCCGGTTGGATGACGGTACCGTCCGCGCGATGGAAGTGGAAGCCAAACCAAATGGAGACGCGCTCTTCGAAGCCGAGACGCTCTCGGTCACCGATGAAATCGAAGCCCTCTGGGTGAAAAAGGGGATGGTGTTCGAGGGAGAAACCGACGATGACGAACCCACCGAGATCGTGGGGAAGCTACTAACCAAGGGGCGCAAGTTTGACCGGGTGGCCCGGATTACGCGTCGTCTGTTACCACCCTATCTTGACGAGTCGGCCATTCGTGTCTATCTCGTCGATACGGAGGAATGGAATGCCGCGGCGATGGGCAACGGTGCCGTGTGGATTTACACCGGGCTGGTCGATGAGATGTCGGATGACGAACTGGCGGTCGTGATTGGTCACGAGCTGGCACATGTCACCCATGAGCATTCGCGCCGCTCGGCCAAGGCCGATCTGTGGAGCGAGTTGCTCGGCACGGGCGTGTCGGTCGCTGCGGAGGCTATCAAGAATGACGAGCTGCGGACAGCTGTGCAGGTGGCGGCAATGGTGGTGACCATGACCAGCCTGAGCAAGTACAGCCGTGGCCACGAGGACCAGGCGGACCGCATCGGTCTACGTTACGTACATGAAGCCGGCTTCGACGTGACCGCCGGGCCCAGGGTCTGGGCCCGATTCCAGGAGAAGTACGGCGACGACAACCGGGTGCTCAATGTTTTTCTCGGCAGTCACTCCAGATCCGCCGATCGCATTCGCAATCTGGAGGCCGAGCTAAAGCTGAACTATCAGTGACTCCAGGCATGCAGTTGAGGGGTTAACTCGAAAGGCATCATCTTGAAAGACCTGCCCCGGCCGTCGCCGATCGTCATCGCACTCGCCGACGATCGCGACCGGCAATCAATCTATGCGATTCGCCACGAGGTCTATGGCAGAGAGTTGGGGCAGCACGCCGAGAATGCCGACGGCCTGCTGCGCGACACCGCCAGCTGGCCGCCCAGCTGATGTATGCCGCGCTCCGATACGTTGAATCGCAAGGGGCGACCACCATTGCCGCGATCGGGAGGCTGGAAATTCTGAGGCTGTACGAACGGGTGGGGCTGCGGCGTCGCGGCCTTCGCGCTCAGGCCGGCGCCGTGACGTACGAGCTGATGAGCGCCAATGTCCAGGATATCCGGACGCCCCGTCGGGAGGCTATCATCCGGCGCCTGGAGCGGACCGTCGAATGGCGCATTCCCGCCGTATCCTACCGCCATCCGGTCTGTTACCACGGGGGCGCGTTCTGGGAGCGGCTCGGCGAAGGATTCGAGCGCCTTGAGCACTCGCGTCTGGATCGACGAGACCTACGTCGACTATGTCGGCTCCACCGAATCCCTCGAGGCGTACGCGGCGGCCTCGACACAAGTGCTGGTTTGCAAGTCGATGTCCAAGGTGTACGCCTTGTCCGGCGTGCGGGCCGCTTACCTGGTGGGGCCCGCCGCCCTCATCGACGAACTGCGTCCGCTGGTGCCGCCCTGGGCGGTCAGCCTGCCGGCGCAGATCGCCGCCTGCGAGGTGCTGTGCGCGACCCATTACTACGAGTCGAAATGGCGGGATACGCATACGTTGCGAGACGAGCTGCTGCGCGGCCTGGAGCGACTGGGCTGGCACGTGACGCCGGGGTGCGCGAACTTCCTGCTGTGCCATCTGCCCACCTCCGGACCGACCGCCGCGGAGCTCTTGGAGGCGGCGCGCGCGCGAGACCTGTTCATCAGGAAGGCTGGCCCAATGGGGAGCGACCTTGGCCCTCGCGTCGTGCGCATCGCGGTCAAGGATCGGGCGACGAATGCTCGCGCGCTGGCCATACTCACCGAGATCGCGCAGCAGCCCTGACGCGGTCGCCGGGACACCGCCCGCCGCGGCGCGAGGCCAGACCGTCACAGGGCCTGCCAGACGGAATACGCGGCGCCGGCCGCGTCATGATTCGGGCAGCGCTGTCACGATCGCAGCCCGCGCCTGATCACGAAGAGCGGCGGCGCGTCGGACCGCTGAGGGGTCCGCGGTGATCGCCCCAAGCACGTGAATGGCCAGGGGAGCCGGTTCAAGCAATCTGCGGTCGCGGGGCAGCATTCGACGTGTGCCGTCGATGGCGACCGGCACGACCGGACACGACGTCTTCTCGGCCGTCCGAAACGCGCCCATGTGGAAGGGCAGCAATCCGCGCCGGCCGCGCGTTCCTTCGGGAAACAACAGCAATGGCGTGCCCGACTGGAGTGTCTTGACCATCGCGCGTGCGCAGGCTGCTCGCGAACGCGCCGAGCCCCGGTCGACGACGAGATGGCCGCTCTTGCGAATGACGGTCCCGAGCAGCGGACGCCGGGCCGCCAGGTGATTGGCGACGAACCGGTAGTCACCGGGGATGGCTGCAAGCAGCACCACCGAATCGAGAAAGCTCGAGTGGTTCGCCACCATCACGATGCCCGTGCCGCTCGGAAGGCTCGGCACTCCCGTCACGATCGGACGGCACCCGCAGAGCGTGGCGATGACACGTGCCCAGTGTTGAGTAAGTCGATGCGTCCACCGGGCCGGTGCAATCGCGACCAGCACCCAGAACGGCGGCACCGTGAGCGCGAGCGCCGCGCCCACCCTGGCTGAAAACAGGACCGACATCAGCCTGGTTGCGAGCAATCGTTCATCCGCTCGACTCATCGCAGCCCGCCAGACGCGCCAGCCCGGAGCATCTTTTGCCGTTAACAGTTGAGGCCGCTAATGCGGTCTATCGTCGGCACGGCCGCGACGCTCCGCAAATGGGGGCGTCAGGCCGAGCGCGACTGCGGCCAGCGTCCCGGGCTGACCGCGACGTGCGGCGGCTGAAGGAGCTGGAGCGCGAGAAAGGGACCAGAAACGCACGACTGAGGTCGCTCGACAGTTGCGTGTTGGCGATTACGGTCGCGTCGAGGTCGCTCGGCGGCATCGCTCGAGTATAGCAAGCCGGGTACAATGGCCCCCACCCGCCCACATGCGTTACTTGCGGATGCTATCCAACTCGGTCATCGCCGGTGGCGTTGCTTCCGGCTACTTGACCGCCCTTGTCCTGCAGCTCAATCCGTCGGTTCCGCTCGATCCCGCCACCCTGCTGCCGTTGGCCCTGGCCCTGGGCGCGGCCTACGGCACCAACCTCGCGGTGCTGTTCTACGCGCTGATCGTACTGCGGCAGATTCTCGCCGTCGAAGTGCTCTCGCCCGGGTGGCTGAGCGTGCGTCTGCTGTCGTGGCTGTGTACCATGGCCGCTGGCACGGGCGCCGGCCTGATGTGGATGAACCTGCGCAGCTTTCGCAGCGTGCTCGATCCCGAGACCGCCAGCCGCATGAGCATGGGCGCCGGCATGGTCTCGGCCGCCGGCGTCGTGTTCCTCGCCATTGCGCTGGCGCATCTCGGGCGCCGAGGCGGCCGCATGAGCGCCGCGCTGCTGTCGGTGACCATGCTGCTGTCGGTGGTCCTGCCGATGGTCGCCCGCGGTCCGGCCCGTGCGATGCCGCTGCCGGCGCGGCCCACCACCGCGGTCGCCCAGCCCGAGGCGTCGCGGGCACAGGCCAACGTCACACTGCTGATGTTTGATGGCGCCACCCTCGACATGATCTCGCCGGCGGTCGCCGCCGGGCGGCTGCCGAATCTCGGCCGCATCTTCGACCAAGGCGCGGTGCTGCACCTGGCCACGCTCAGGCCGACCCAGGCCGAGCCGGTGTGGAGCGCAATCGCCACCGGCCGCTACCCGATGTCCAACGGCGTGCGATCGGCGGAGGTCTACCGAGTGTTCGGCGGCCCGCCCATCCAGTTGTTGCCCGACTACTGCTTCGCGCAGGCGCTCGTGAGCTTTGGATTCCTGGCGGCCGAGCCGCTGACCGCCAGTGACCTGACGGCGCGGCCGATCTGGAGCATCTTGAGCGACCATGGCGTGCGGGTCGGCGTGATCGGCTGGCCGCTCACGCAGCCGGCGCCCCAGGTTGACGGCTTCGTCGTGAGCGAGTCGTTCCACCGGCTGTCGGAAACCGAGCTGGCGTTCGAGGGCGCCTCGGCGGTGTGGCCGCCGGAGTTGCTCGCCGACCTGCGGGTGGCCCTGCAGACGCCCGCCGAGCCCGATCCGGTGGCGCTCGTCGCGAACATGGGTGCGCCGCAACCTGTGAACGACTACGATGCGCGGCGCGATCCGGCGCCGGTGGTCGGCGACCGGGTGCACCTCCAGCTGCTGAACGCCCTCGAGGCGCTGGCGCCGCGCTTCCTGGCGGCGCGATTCCCCGGCATCGACGCCGTCGGCCACATCTTCCTGCGCTATGCCGACCCGTCAGCCTTCGGCGACGTCTCCGAGGAGGAGCGGCAGCGTTTTGGACGCGTGCTGGACCAGTACTACGGGTTCATGGACACGCTGATCGGCCGTGAGCTCGACCGGCTGGGACCCGATGGGTTGTTGCTGGTGGTGTCGGCGTTCGGGATGGAGCCGCTCACGCCGGGCAAGCGCGTGCTGGAACTGATTGCCGGCAATCCGCGGATCAGCGGCACGCACGAACGCGCTCCCGACGGGTTCGTGCTGGCGTTCGGCCAGCCGATTGCCGCGGGCCGGCCGCCGCGTGCCTCGGTCGTGGACCTGGCGCCGACGCTGCTGTATTTCCTGGGCCTGCCGGTCGGGCGCGACATGGAAGGCTTTGCGCGCATCGACCTGTTCACGCCCGACTTCACGAGCGACAAGCCGGTCACCTACATCCCGACCTACGGACGGTAGTCGCGGGTGAATCGTGATTGCGCCGGCGTGCCGGTTCGGGCGATCATGCCGCGGTCCCCGGCTGATCGCAGACCATGTTCGTCAATTGTGTCGCCTATCATCGCGGTCAGAAGCAGAAGGGCCATCAGCGCCCCAAGGCCGAGGAATGCGGTTCCTCGCTCTTTGTCGCGGCGGTCGCGTCGATGGTGCTGCTCGACATCTACCTGGTGTATCGCTTCAGGAAGGCCGGGTGGATGTGATCGGCGACGCGCTCTGTTTCACGAGCGCGCGGGAGCTCGCCGGCCTGGTCAGGTCGCGGCAGGTCTCGGCGCGCGAGGTGATGTCGGCCTTCCTCGGCCAGATCCGCCGCTTCAACCCGTCGCTCAACGCGATTGTCGCCAGGCTCGACGAGGACTCGTGCCTGGCGCTGGCCGACCGCGCCGATCGCGAGCTCGGATCCGGCCGGGCCGTCGGCGCCCTGCACGGTCTTCCGATCGCGTTCAAGGATCTTGAACCGGCGGTCGGGTTCCCGTTCACGAAGGGATCGCCGATCTTCAAGGACGTGATGCCGTCCGAAGACTCGGTGATCGTCGAGCGGCTGCGACGCGCCGGGACCATTCCGATCGGCAAGACCAACGTGCCGGAATTCGGCATGGGCTCGCACACCTACAACAAGGTTTACGGCACCACTTACAATCCGTACGACCGCACCAAGAGCGCCGGTGGCTCGAGCGGCGGGGCTGGCGCGGCGCTTGCGGCCGGCCTGCTGCCGCTCGCCGACGGCGGCGACCTGGGCGGCTCGCTCCGCAACCCGGCCAACTTCAACAACATCGTCGCGCTCCGGCCCACGGTCGGCCTGGTGCCGATTGCGCCGGCGGCCTTGCCCCTGGTCGGCGTGTCGGTCAAGGGGCCGATGGCGCGGTCGGTGGCCGACGCGGCGTTCATGCTGAGCGTGATCGCCGGCGAAGACGGCCGCGATCCCCAGTCATATCCGTCGAACCCGCAAGATTTCACGCAGCCGCTCGATCGCGACTGGAAGGGCGTGCGGGTGGCGTGGTCGCCAGACCTGGGCGGGCTGCCCCTCGACCGGCGCGTGCGCGCCGTGCTCGAATCCCAACGACGCACCTTCGAAGACCTCGGCTGCATCGTCGAAGAGGCCACGCCGGACTTCAGTGATGTGGACGAGATTTTCCTGACCTTGCGGTCGTGGGCGAACTGGAACACCAACGGCGCGCTGCTGGCGGAGCATCGCGCGGTGATGAAGCCCGAGGCGATTTGGGATATCGAGGCTGGCGCCCAGTTGAGCGGTGACGACGTCGCGAAGGTGATTATCAAGCACGGCGCGTTGCTCGAGCGGATGCGCGTGTTCCAGGAGAAGTATTCGTTCTTGGTGTGCGCGGTTAACCAGGTGCCGCCATTCGACGCGCACCTGGATTGGCCGAAGTCGATCGAGGGCGTGACGATGGACACCTACGTGGCGTGGATGAAGTCCGCGTATTGGATCTCGACCACGTGCCGTCCCGCGATCTCGGTGCCGGCGGGATTTACGCCCGAGGGTCTGCCGGTCGGCATCCAGATCGTGGGTCGGCATCGTGACGACCTGGGCGTGTTGCGGCTAGGACACGCGTTTGAGCAAGCGACAGGCGTCGGGAAGCGGCGACCCGAAGGAGCTTAGCTGGCGGTCACGAACCCAGGATGCGCTCCAGCAGCACGTCCATCAGGTTGCGACGGCCGTCGATGACGCCGTGAATCTCGACGCGATCGCGGCTAGCAATGCGGTAGAGAATCCGCCAAGGGCGTTCCTGTAGCTCTCGCCAGGTCTGGTCGCCAATCGATCGCAGCTCCGGTGGCGTGCGGCCCCGCTCTGGCAGTCGTCCGAGTGACTCCGCCCGGCTGATGACTCGTTCGAGAATGGCGTCGGCCCGGCCTGGGGATTCGTCCACCAGGTAAGCCGCCAGCCTCTCCACGTCGGCCAGCGCAACTGCCGTCCACACCACCGTGTAGCGCCGAGCGCTCATTGCTCCTGGAAGCGTCGCAAGGCCGCCTGGGCGCGGCGCCGTACTTCTGCGGTCGAGTAGGTCTTCTCACCCTTGGCGAGCGAGTCCTGGCTTTGGGCGAGCAGCTTGAGCATGGCCAACGTGTCCTGGAGCTGGTCGTGCCGGCGAATGTCCATCACGACGACCCGCGGGGTACCGTTCTGGGTGATCACGACGGTCTCGCCGCTCTCGGCGACCTCCTGCACCAGCTCTTTCGTCCGGTTCTTGAGGTCGGTGATGGGCCTGACGTTCTTGCCTTTCATAGGTCAGAATATAGCACTCTATTAAGGCCTTCACGCGACCTTGCCGACCGGCTAGGCTGTGCCGTGATGGCACCCTCGCTCCCGCTCTCTCCCCGATCACCGTCGGCCCAACTGGCGTCGTTCATCGCGCGCTTCCCGCCGCCGATCCGCCGCTCGATCGCAAGGCCAGGCGCCGGATGCTGATCAAGCAGGTCTCCAGGGGCACCAAGGTTGGGGCATGGTGATATAGTTCTCAGCAACCTGCGGAGGCGACTCCGCTCTCTTTAAACGCGGACCTGCGAGTTCGCAAAGAGGTGAATATGCCGGTTGTCATGGATGCCGAGCGCATCTCGCGCGCGCTCACCCGCATCGCCCACGAAATTCTCGAGCACAATCGCGGCCTGGCCAACCTCGCCCTCGTTGGCGTCCGCAGCCGCGGCGTGCCCATCGCGCACCGCATCGCCAGCGACATCCTCCACCTCACGACGGAAGAAGTCGCCGTCGGCGCCCTCGACATCACGCTCTACCGCGACGACCTGATGGGTGCCTCGGTCGGTATTTCGCCGCTGGTCCGCAAGACCGAGATTCCGTTCTCCATCGACGGCCGCACCATCGTGCTGGTGGACGACGTGCTCTACACGGGGAGGACGACGCGGGCGGCGCTCGACGCGCTGACGGACTTTGGCCGCCCCAAGTCGATCCAGCTGGTGGTGCTGGTCGATCGCGGTCACCGCGAGCTGCCGATCAAGGCCGACTACGTCGGCAAGAACGTGCCGACGTCGCGGCAGGAAAGCGTGCAGGTCCACCTGCGCGAGCTCGACGGCGTGGACGAAGTGCTGCTCGAGGGGAAGGCCTGATGCTGACCGCCCTCAAGCACCGGCACCTGCTCGGCATCGCCGACCTGAGCCCGGAAGAGATCGTGCTCGTGCTCGACACCGCCGAGGCCATGAAAGAAGTGGGGCAGCGCGCCATCAAGAAGGTGCCCACCCTGCGCGGCCGCACGGTGATTAACCTGTTCTTTGAGCCCAGCACGCGCACGCGCACCTCGTTCGAGATCGCCGAGAAGCGCCTCAGCGCCGACACGCTCAACGTCGCCATTGCCTCGTCCAGCGTGGTGAAGGGCGAGACGCTGGTTGACACCGCCATGAACCTGGAGGCCCTGGCGCCGAGCATGATCGTGCTGCGGCATGCGTCCTCCGGCGCGTGTCACCTGCTGTCGCGCATTTGCAAGGCGGCGATCGTCAACGCCGGCGACGGCATGCACGAGCATCCCACCCAGGCGTTGCTCGACGCGTTCACCATCCGCGAACGCAAGCCAAGGCTCGCCGGGCTCAAGATCGCCATTGTCGGGGACCTGCTCCACAGCCGCGTGTTGCGGTCGAACGTGCTGTTGTTGACCAAGCTCGGCGCGGATGTCTGGGTGTGCGCGCCGGCGACGCTGATTCCGCCGGGGCTGAAGCAGATGGGCGTGACGGTCACGACGCGCGTCGAGGAAGCCGTGGAAGGCGCCGACGTGATCATGATGCTGCGCATCCAGCTCGAGCGCATGCAGGGGGCCTACTTCCCGTCGCAGCGCGAGTATTTCCGGACTTTCGGCATGACCGAGGCGCGGGTCGCGCGGGCCAAGTCCGACGTCATCATCATGCACCCCGGGCCCATCAACCGCGGGGTGGAAATCGCCTCGGAAGTCGCCGATGGCGCCTCGTCGGTCATCCTCGACCAGGTCGCCAACGGGGTCGCCGTGCGCATGGCGGTGCTCTACCTGCTGGCCGGGGGCGGGGAAGCCGAGGCCGTCCGGGCCGATTGACACGCCCTTCGTGCCGCCCGTACGATGGGAGCTTGCCATCCCGTGTTGTCAGGCTGCAGTCATGATCCATTGGTTTCGTGCTCGTACGAGCACTTTGCTCAATCTCGTGCGTCACTGGGCACCCGTCCGCCGCGTCGCCACCGCGCAGTTGCCGACCGAGTTCGGTGAGTTCACGATTCACGTCTTCGAGAACGGGCTGGGCGGCGGCACCCACGTCGCCATGGTGCGCGGCGAGATCGGCGACGGCGAGAACGTGCTGGCCCGCGTCCATTCCTCGTGCCTGACCGGCGACATCTTCCACTCGGCGCGATGCGACTGCGGCGAGCAGCTGCACGCGGCGCTCCAGCGGATCTCGGACGAGGGCCGCGGCGTGCTGCTGTATCTCAACCAGGAGGGCCGCGGCATCGGCCTGGCGAACAAGATTCGCGCCTACGCCCTGCAGGAGGCCGGCTGCGACACGGTCGAAGCCAACGCCCGCCTCGGCTTTCCGGCCGACCTGCGCGACTACCGCGCGGCCATTCGCATGCTGCAGGATCTTGGCGTGCGCTCAACCCGCTTGATGAGCAACAACCCGCGCAAGCTGGCGGGCATCACCGGCGAGGGCCTGTCAGTGAGCGAGCGCCTGCCGATTGAGATCCTGGCCAACGCGGCCAACCAACGCTACCTGAAGACCAAGAAAGACAAGCTCGGTCACCTGCTCTCATCGGTGTAGCCGGTGTTCGCCGCCGCCGCCCTGCTGTTGCTGAACGCGTCGCTGACGTTCGGCAATGTCTGGCCCACCCCGAAGATTCGCTGGGAGAATGCGCTGTCGGTGGAACTCGCCGTGTGCGTACTGCTGCTGGCGGTGGCACACCAACGGGCCGAGCGCCTGGCCCGGCGCCTGCTGCCGGTGCTGTGGGTCCTGCTGGTTGCAGGCCATTACCTCGATGTGACGGCCCCGGGTCTGTACGGCCGCGACTTCAACCTCTATTGGGATTCCCGCCACCTGGGCAACGTCACCGCCATGCTGGCGCGCGCCGTGCCGGCGTGGCAGATCGTGGCGGCGGCGGCCGGCCTGGTGACTGTCATCGCGGCCGTGTCCCTGCTGTCCCGGCTCGCCCTCCGGCATCTCGCCGCCGCCGTGCAGCACCGCCGCGCGCGGCTCGTGCTCGGGTCGGCGGCGGCGCTCGTGATTGCCGCCTTCGCGCTGCAGCAGTTCACGGCGTTCGTGCCGGCCCAGCCGGCGTTTGCCGATCCCGCGACCGGCGCCTATTTGCGCCAGGCGCGCTACGTCGTGGCCATGGCCGCGACGGGCGGCGCCTCGCCGGTGCTGGGCGACAGCCCTGACTTTGGCGCCGCTGAGTTGCGCGGCCTCGACGGAGCGGATGTCGTGCTGGTGTTCCTGGAATCCTACGGCGCGGTCACGTTTGACAACCCGGCGTTTGCCGACACGCTGGCGGCGACCCGGCGCAACCTGGAAGCCGCGGCCCGCGACGCCGGTCGCGAGTTGCTCTCGGCCTATGTCGAATCGCCCACTTTCGGCGCGTCATCGTGGCTCGCGCATCTCAGCCTGCTCACCGGCGTGAAGGTCACCGATCAATACGAGTACACCTCGTTGATGGCATCGTCTCGCGACACCATCGTGAAGGCGTTCGGCCGCGGCGGCTATCGCACCGTGGCGTTGATGCCGGGCATGCGACAACCGTGGCCCGAAGGCGCGTTCTACGGCTTCGACGAAATCTACGGGCGTGACCTGCTGGCGTACCAGGGCCCCGAGTTCGGGTGGTGGGGCATTCCCGATCAGTTTGCGCTCGCCCGGCTCGATGCGCTCGCGCGCACCGCTGCGCCACGGCCACCGCTGTTCGCGGTGTTTCCGACCAGCACCTCGCACGCGCCGTTTGGCCCGGTGCCGCCGTTTCTGCCGGAGTGGTCACGCGCGCTGCAGGCAGACGGCTACCGTCCCGAGGACGTCGCGCGTGCCGCAGCGCCCAACCTGACCGACCTGGCGCCGAGCTACTTGAGCGCGATCGCCTACGGCTACGACACGCTGGCCGGCTACCTCCGCGCCCATGCGGGCGAGAACCTGGTGGTGATTGTGATTGGCGATCACCAGCCGCCAGCGGCGGTGAGCGGCCGCACCGCGGTCCGTGATGTGCCAGTGCATGTGATTGCCAGCCAGCCTGGGTTACTGAGCCGTCTGCGCGAGAGCGGCTTCCACGACGGCCTCGCGCCAGGTCGGCCTGGCGCCGGCGAGATGCACGCGCTGGCGCCACGGTTGTGGGAGGCGTTCAACGCCGGCCGGTGACCTCGTCGAGACCGTGCCAACCGCGCCGCGAGCCCGGCGGTCGTGCGCAGCGGCGCCCGGTCAGGCTTGCGACTTCGAGTCGCCGAGGCCTGGTGGCGCGTACAGGAACCCGAACGACTGCGCGCCCTGGCGGCTGTGCGTCTTGTGGTGCACCAGGTGGGCCATGATGATCCGCCGCAGGTAGGCCCACTGCGGGATCCGCCGCAGCGTCACGCGCCTGTGCACGACGATGTCGTGGAAGAGGAAGTAGATGACGCCGTAGCCGGTCATGCCGAGGCCAACGGGCAGCATCCACGAGCCATCGCGCACGCCGGCGTCGATCAGCAGGATCGACGGCACCGCGAACAGCACGCCGAACAGGTCGTTCCACTCGAAGAACCCGCGGTGCGGCACGTGATGCGACCGGTGCAGGAACCAGAGCGGACCATGCATCAGGTACTTGTGCGCCAGGTAGGCCACCCCCTCCATGGCGAGGAGCGCGGCGAGGAATAAAGCGACGAATCCGATCATCTGATCACTGAGGCTAGCACGGTTCAGTTGGGCAGCACTGGCCGTTGCCAGAGCCCCTCGCGCGCGGCCATCGGGGCGAACCGGGAGACGTGACGTGCCCACGCCGCCTCAACGAACGCCTGCATGAGTCGACGCAATTTGTGCCCGCTCGACGTCGACACCCGCTCGTTCCACGCCTGCCCGCGGCGGCGGCGCACTTCATGGCCGATGTCGGCGTAAACATGGCGCGCCGTGGCAATGGCCCAGGCGCTTCGGAAGGGCAGACGCGGGACGCCCATTGACGCCGACCGGTAGTAACGATCGGCCTCGTCGAGCAACCGGCTGACGACCGCCACAACCGCCGCCCGGTTCTCCGGGTTCATCAGGCGCGCGGCGTCGGCGACGCCACCGGCCTGGCGCAACCACTCTCCGGGCAGATAGACCCGGCCGGCGGCCGCGTCATCACCCACGTCGCGGGCAATGTTCGTGAGCTGGAACGCGAGCCCAAGGTCGCAGCCGCGCACCAGCGTCGGTTCGTCGCGGACGCCCATGAGCCACGCCATCATGAGCCCGACGACCCCGGCGACGTGGTAGCAGTATTCCAGGGTGTCGTCGAGCGACCCGTACTCCCGCCTCGCCACGTCCATCGCAAACCCGTCCAGGTGCGCGTGCACGTAGGCGGCCGGGAGGCCGGTCTCGCGCACCACGTGGGCGAGCCCGGCAAAGGGCGCCAGGTCAGTGGCGCGCCCGGTGAGTGCCTGCGCGGTCTGCGCGCGCAACGCGGCCAGCGCGGCGCCGCCCTGCGTCCCGGTGGCGATCGCGCCGTGCCCCAGCACCTGCCCGTCCACCACGTCGTCGCAGTGCCGGCACCAGGCGTAGAGCTGCCAGACGAGGAGGCGGGTGCGGCGGTCGAACAGCTGCGATGCGGCCGCGAAGCTCTTCGACCCCCGCCGGATCGCCGCATTGGCAAACGGCGGACCCGTCGGGGTCATGCTCCGGACCGCTCGGCCGCGAGGTCCGCGATCATCAACCCGGCCGTGGCAATCGCCGAGTTCACGACACCGGGTACGCCGGCGCCGGGGTGGGTGCCGGCCCCGACGAAGTACAGGTTCGCAATTCTGTCGTCGCGATTGTGGACGCGGAACCAGGCGCTCTGCGTCAGGACCGGCTCGAGCGAGAACGCCGACCCATGGTGCGCGTTCAGCTGCTGCTGGAAGTCGAGCGGGGTGAAGATGCGGCTGGTCACCAGGTCGTTGCGCAGGTTCGGGATATAGCGCGCCTCGAGATACTCGAAGATCCGGTCGCGGTAGCGGGGCCCTTCGACCGCCCAGTCCACGTCGGAGATGCCCAGGTGCGGGACCGGCGAGAGGACGTAGAACGCCTCGCATCCCTCGGGCGCGAGGGACGGGTCACTGAGCGTCGGGGCGTGGAGGTAGAGCGAGAAGTCGTCGGCCAGCGTGCCGGCGTCGAAGATGTCGTGCAGCAGTGCTTTGTAGCGCGGCCCGAAGATGACGTTGTGATGGGCCAGGTGCGGGTGGCGTTGCTTGGTCCCGAAGTAGATCAGGAACAGCGACATGCTGAACTGTCGCCCGGCCATCGAGCGGCCCATCCTCACGCCGCGCGGGTCGTTCCGCATCAGCTTCTGGTAGGTGTGCACGACGTCGGCGTTGCTGCCGACCGCGTCGGTGGCGATTTCCTCACCCGCCGCGGTGCGGACCGCCACGACTCGTCCGTCGCGCGTGACGATCTCGTCCACCGGGGTGTTGAGGCGGATGGTCCCGCCAAGCCGCTCGAACAGCGCGACGAGCGCGCGCACCAGCGCGCCGGTGCCGCCGCGTGGAAAGGTCACGCCCCATCGCCGCTCGAGGGCGTGAATCAAGGTGTAGATCGATGACGCCGAGAACGGATTCCCGCCGACGAGCAGGGAGTGGAAGCTGAAGGCCTGGCGCAGGTGCTCGTCCTTGATGTAGCGCGCGACCATCGCGTACACGGAGCGGTAGGCCTCGAGTCGCACCAGCTCCGGCGCCACCCGGATCATGCTCCAGATGTCGAGGAATGGCACGTGGGCCAGTTCGGTATAGCCCGCCTTGAAGACCGCCTCGGCGTAGTCCAGGAACTGCACGTAGCCGTCGGCGTCCGAGGGGCTGCGCTCCCGGATCTGGCGCAGGACTGACTCGAGGTCGTTCGAGTAATCGAACACGTGCCCGTCTTCCCAGAAGAGGCGATAGAACGGCAGGACCGGGATCAGGTCGACGTGGTCTGCGAGCTTTTCCCCCGCCAGCGTGAAGAGGTCCTCGAGGCATCCAGGCGCGGTGATGACCGTGGGACCGGCGTCAAAGGTGAAGCCCTGGTCCTCGAACACGTAGGCCCGCCCGCCCGGCTTGTCGCGCTGCTCGAGGATCGTGGTCGCGATTCCCGCTGCCTGCAGGCGAATCGCCAGCGCGAGGCCGCCGAATCCGCTGCCAATCACAATCGCTCGTCGTCTCGTCGTCATCGTCATCCCATCAGGCGCGGGTCGCGCAGGTGCGCGAGCGCGCGGAGTACCGGCACCGGGGGCCGGCCGGTCATCAGCCGGACCTGGTCCGAACGCGTCAACTGCGCCGCGTAGAAGCGGGCGATCAGGCCGGCCGGGCGGCGATAGAACTGCTCCAGCACCCGCACCCGCTCGGCGGGGCGGGCCGCGCGGAACAGCAGTCGATTGAGGAGCCGGAAGAAGCCACGGGCTTTCCACCGGGCGGTCGCGAACCCGCGGAGCGCGCCGGCAGTCTGGGCCGGGTCGCCGAGCGCAAGCTGCGTCAGCAGGTCAGCCGTGGCCACCGCATCGGGGAGCGAGTAGCCCGTCGTCGGGTGAAAGAGACCCGCGCGCATGCCGATGCGCGGCTGCTCGTCTGGCCAGAACGCGTCGATCGAGCCACCGAGCGGCAGCGGCAGGCTCCCGACCTCTTCACGCACGAGCGCGCGCGGCGGCCAACCGCGGGCTGCCACATAACTCGCGATCGCGGTACGCGCCGTGTCCACGTCCACCGCCGGATGGTCCGCGTAGCAGGTGTCCTCGACGAGTAACCGCCGCGGCGTGAACGGCAGCACGTACACGAAGCGGTAGCCGTTGTCCTGCGCCACCGTCGCGTCCATGATCGTCGGCGTGGTGACGCCGTGATCCTGCTCGAACTCGAGTTCCTGGCCCAGAAACGTCTGCCAGCCGCACGGCACGCTCACCGGCAAATCGCCACGTCCATCAATCACGACTGACGCCCGCAGCACGTCTCCGGTTCCCAACACCACATGATCCGGGGCCACATGCGCGATTGGGGTGTCCAGGAGGAGGTTGTCGCCAAGCGCCGGCGCGATCACGTCGTGAAGGCGCGTGGACGTGATCGACGCGTAGGGCCCGGCGATCGTGCGGGAGTGTCCCGGGAAGCGGACGCTGTG
The DNA here is from genome assembly GCA_041178345.1 of Acidobacteriota bacterium. Taxonomy (GTDB): domain Bacteria; phylum Acidobacteriota; class Vicinamibacteria; order Vicinamibacterales; family UBA2999; genus 12-FULL-67-14b. Next base: position 16,173 of record JBEGVQ010000090.1, read on the forward strand.
TTCGGGCCAGCGGGCGACGACCAGGCGGTCAAGCCAGTCGCGTGCAGGGCCTGCGAGGTCGGTGTCGTGGAACGACCAGGTGTGATTGCCACCGAGCGTTGGGCCGCGCTCGATCAGGCGGACGCGCACATCGCGCCTGGTGCTGACCAGGCGCCATGCGGCGAGGCTGCCGGCGAGCCCGCCACCTGCGATTACGACCTCGACCATCTGGACTGGCTAGGGTAGCACGCGGGTTCGCCGCGCTCTGTATACTGCCTTGGTAGGGTCCCGCATGGAAGAATCTACTCCACGAGTGCTCGTCGTGCACGAGGCCGCGCGGTGCATCGACCGACGCGAGGTGCTGGCCGGTGCGAGCATTCAGGTGCCCCGAGCGGCGATCGTCGGCCTCCTCGGCCCGAATGGCGCAGGCAAGACCTCGCTCCTGCGCGCGATCGCGGGCCGGCTGCGGCTCGACGCCGGTGAGGTTCGCATCGACGGCCTGCTGCCGCCCGCGGCACGACGGCTGGGGCGTCTCGGGATCGTGCCGCAGGAGATTGCCCTGTTCGCCCACCTCACGGTCGAAGAGAACCTGTCGGTGCTCGGGCGCCTGGCGGGGGTGCCGCCCGCCGCGCTGCGCGAGCGCGTGCGCGATGGCCTCGAATGGGCCGGCCTCGCCGATCGCTCGGACGCGATCGTCGCCACGCTGTCCGGGGGCATGAAGCGACGGGTGAATCTCGTCGCAGGCATGCTCCACCGTCCCGCGCTGCTGCTGCTCGACGAGCCGACCGTCGGCGTGGACGCCGACGCCCGGGCCCGGCTGCACGAACTGCTGCGGGCACTGCGGCACCAGGGCATCGGCCTGCTCATCGCGACCCACGATGCCGATGAGGCATCGGCGCTCTGCGATGACGTGGCGGTCATGGTCAACGGACGCGTGGTCGCGCAGGCACCCATTGCGCACCTGGTGCGCGACGTCTTCGGCGATCGCCGCGAAGTCTCTTTGGTGATCGAACCGCCGGTATCCCCCGCCTGTGACGCGCTGCTGCGCCACGAGCGTTTTCAGCCGGCCGGCAGGGGGCGGTGGGTGAGCCGCGGCAGCGCCGCCCACGCGGACCTCGACGTGCTGCTTCGCCGGCTGGCGGCCGCGGGCGGCCGAGTCGTCGAGACCCGCATCGCCGAGCCGCACCTGCGCGGGGCCGTGGCCCTGCTGGTCGAGCAGCACGGCAGCCGGCAGGCGGCATGAGGCGGGCGGTCGTTCGTACTCTCGCCCTGGCGCTCTGGCGGGACCGGGGCGCGCTGGTGATGAGCTTCGTGCTTCCCGTGATTGTGTTCCTCGTGTTCGCCGCCATCCTGTCGGGGGCCACGGGGGACGAACTCCGTCTGCGCGTCGTCGTGGCCAACGAGAACGGCGACCCGCTCTCGGCGCGGCTCGCCGCGGCGCTGGCGGGCGACCGCTCGCTCCGGCTCGTGGCGCCCGTGATGCCGAGCGCGGCCCAGGCGGACGCCGCCGTGGCGGCGGGCACGGCCGACGCCGCCATCGTGGTCCGTCGCGGCGGGCGGCCGCTCGACGACCTCATCGGTGAAGGTCTGGCGCCAGTGGTGGTGCTCACGCATCCGGCCCGCGCGGTCGCTGGTTCGATCGTGGGTGGTGCCGTGCAGCGCGCCTACTTCACCGCGATGCCGGACGCGGCGCTCCGCGGGGTGGTCTCGCTCGTGGACAGCGCCATTGTCCAGCTGACCGACGCCCAGCGAAGCGAGGCCGGCGCTGCCCTCGACGAGATGACCGCCAATCTCGGGACGGGCGGCGCGGAGGCGGATCCTGATTCGGCGGCGCCGTTTGCAGGGTTGGTGGAGATCCAGCCCTCGGCACGGTCGCGCGGTGCCCTCGACCAGGTGACCTACTACGCGGCCGCCGTCGCCGCGCTCTTCGTCCTGCTGTCGGCCGTGCACGGGGCCAGCAGCATCCACGACGATCGCGCGGCCGGGATCGTCGACCGCGTCCTCGCAGGGCCCTCCGGCATGGCCGCGCTCATCGACGGGCGCGCGCTATTCCTGGTCGCGCAAGGGATGGCGCAGACGCTGGTCGTCTTCGCCGTGGCCTGGACTACCTACGCACGCCAGTGGCCGGGCGCACTCTGGCCGTGGGGCGCGATGACCGTTGCGCTTGCGGCCGCCTCGGCGGGGCTGACCCTGCTCGTCGCCTGCAGTTGCCGCAGCACGCGCCAGGCCCAGACCGCCGCCAACGCGCTGATTCTCGTGGCCGCCGCGGTTGGAGGTAGCATGGTGCCCCGCTACCTGATGCCACCCTGGCTGCAGGCCGTGGGCTGGGCGTCGCCGAACGCGTGGGTCATCGAGGGATATTCGCGGGCGCTCGGGCCGGGTCCGCAGAGCCTGGACAGCGTCTTACCGGCGATCGTTCTTCTCGGCGTGGGAGCGGCCGGGTGGATGGTGGCCCGCAGGAGAGCGGCTGGATGGGAGACCGAGTAGCGCAGGCGGCGGTAACGCCACCTGCAGAATTGTTCGCCGCGTATTGCGCCAGACTCAAGGCTGAGGTGGAACAGGCGCTTGACGCCGCGCTGCCCGCGCCACCGGTGTGCCCCGTGCTCGTCGCCGAGGCGATGCGCTACAGCATCACCGTCGGCGGCAAGCGCATCCGGCCCATCCTCACGCTGGCGGCCGCCGAGGCGGTCGCCAGCGCCAATGGGGCGCGGACGGCCGAGGAGTTCGCCGCCGTGCGACGCATCGCCATGCCGGCGGCCTGCGCCGTCGAGATGATTCATACCTACTCGCTGGTGCACGACGACCTCCCGGCGATGGACAACGACAGCATGCGCCGCGGCATGCCGACGCTGCATGTCGTGTACGGCGACGCGCTCGCCATCCTCGCCGGCGACGGCCTGCTGGCCGAAGCCTTCGCCCTGCTCGCGTCGCCCGGACCGGGCGAAGACTCGCCGGACGTGGGCCTGCGTCGGCTGCGCGTGATCCAGCAGGTCGGCATGGCGGTTGGCGGCGCCGGGATGGTTGGCGGGCAGGCGATTGACCTCGAATGCGCGGGGCTCGTGAAGCGACCCGACGGCGGCCGTCTGGCGCTGGACGAGGCGGGCTTGCGCGACATGCATGCGCGCAAAACCGGCGTGTTGCTGCGCGCCGCGGCGGTCTCGGGCGCGATCATGGCCGGCGGCAGCCCCGCGCACGTTGCGGCGCTCGACTCCTATGCCAGTGAGCTCGGGGTCGTGTTCCAGATTGTTGACGACATTCTCGACATCGAAGGGACCTCGGACGTGCTTGGCAAGACGGCCGGGAAGGACGTTGCCAACAGCAAGCTCACCTACCCCGCTGTGTACGGACTGCCACGTTCGCGGGTGCTTGCCGAAGCAGGCACCCGGCACGCCGTCGCCGCGCTCGAGACGGCCGGAATCGACGCCTGGTGGCTTCGTGAACTGGCACAGTGGGTGCTTCGCCGGGACTGCTAGTGCGCATCATCCCTGGGCTGTCCCACACCACGCCGCGACGAACGCTGGCAGCCACGCTGTTCATCCTGACGCTGCTGGGCGCCGCCCAGGCCTCAGCCACACCAGCGATCACCGCCGCTCAGGCCGAGGACCACCCCGACCGGTTATTCGCGGCACGTGACGGCGAGTCGATCCGCCAGGCCGCCGCCTGGTGGAGGCGCCGGCTCGTCCAGCACCCGGCGGATGCCGAGTCGGCCTGGAAGCTGTCACGGGCGCTCTACTGGCTCGGCGCCAACGGTCCCGGGACGCGGGAGGTCCGGCGGCCTCATCTCGAGGAGGGCATCGCCGCCGCGCGGCGGGCGATCGCCATTGCTCCGGCTGAACCACACGGCCACTTCTGGCTGGCCGCCAACATGGGACTGCTCTCGGAACTGTTCGGACGCCGCGAGGGGTTGCGCCACCGCAGCGACATCAAGCGGGCGCTCGAGGTGGTCATCGCGGCAGACCCGGCCTATCTCCACGGCTCGGCGCAGCGCGCACTCGGTCGCTGGTATGCGACCGTGCCGGCGATGTTCGGCGGCAACAAGAAAACCGGGGAGGCGCACCTGCGCCAATCACTCGAACTGAAGCGCGACAGTCCGATCACGCTGGTGCTGCTCGCCGAGTTGTTGCTTGATACCGGGCGCCGGACTGAAGCCCGCACGCAGTTGACGGCCGCGCTGGCGGCCCCCGTGGATTCTGACTGGGCACCCGAAGACCAGCGCTTCAAGGCGCGCGCGAAGGCGCTCCTCGCCGCGCTCGAGGCCAAGGCGCCTCGGTAGCAGCGGCTCGGCTCCGTCCGTGGTGGGCGAACAGCAGGGAGCTAGTCGACGGTGATGCGCGTCCCCTGATCGTGCCGCGGGCCACCGGTACGCGCGGCGATCTGCTCGTCGAGCAGTGCGCTCAGTCCCTTCAGGATTTCCAGGTGGGCGTTCTTGAAGTGTTGCGAGACCCGCTCCGACGGACCGAGGTTGCGAAGGAACTCCGTGAGCACCGGCCCCGCGCCGTTGCAGCCACAATTGCATCCCGCCTTCGTTCCCGTATCACTCATGCCATGTCCCCCAGTTCGACGACGAGCGTCTGCTCCTCGAATGTAGCACGTAGCGGCTGCAGCGTGGCGAGGCTGGTCGGCAGCCCGATGTGACGACGGAAGGCGCCCACTTCGAGGACGAGTTCATCACCCTTCTTGAACAGCCCGACCTCACCTTTTGCCGCGAAGGGCATCGACACGCGGACCTGGTGGCGCCCATCGCGCCGCTCGAACGAATAGGGGCGCTCGGCGCGCGTGACCGCGGCCGGGTCGGGGTCGAAGGCGTGAAGCACGTCAGCCAGCCGCTCGAGACGATCGAGGCCGACGACTTCTTCCTGGAACATGGGCACCTGGCGCACCGGCACCGGGTCGAAGTAGCGCGCCATCTCGCCCAGGATCTGCTGCTGCGAGGCACGCAGCCCGCCGAGGAACGAGCCGTCCGCCTCTGGAGGCAGCACGCGATTGACGATCACCGAGTCCACGCACAGGCCGTGCAGCAGGAAATAGACGTAGGCCCGCTGGGTCTCCCGGAGGACCATCCGCTCGGCGTTCGACACCAGCCGCACGCTCGTCGCGCCAGGGTCTTGCAGGATCGTGTCGATGCCGTCGAGCTTGCTGAACAGGTCCTTGATATTTGCGAAGTACGAGTCGGACGGCAGTTCCACCGGTGACATGCGATTGACGAGCGGCCGCACGGCGTTGAAGACGCGGCGTTCCATCGGGAACACGTGCTTCATGTACCAGTCCAGGGTCGTCGGCATCGCGATGAACCGCAGCGACTCCGCCGTCGGCGCGCAATCGAGCACAATCACGTCGTAGGCGCCCTGCTGGCGGTACTGGTTGACGTACATCAGCGCGCTCAGTTCCTCCATGCCCGGGAGGATGGCCATCTCCTCGGCCTCGACATCGCCCAGGCCGGACGTGCGAAGCACGGTGGTCAGATAGCCGGCGATCTCGCGCCAGTGCCGCTTCAGCTCGACCTGGATGTTGACTTCCTGGACGTGCAGGCAACTGGACACGGCATACGGATCGGCCGTCTTTGAGTCAAACAGGCCGGCCTTGAGCGCAAAGGCGTCGGCCAGGCTGTGCGCGGGGTCGACGCTCATGACGAGCGTCTTGAGCCCCTGTCGCGCCAGTTGCACACCGGTGGCAGCCGCGACGCTGGTCTTTCCGACGCCGCCCTTGCCGCTATACAGCAGAATTCGCATGGTTGTCAGTCGTCAGTCGTTGATGGTTAGTCGTTGGCCGTTTCGCCGGGTCAGCGCAGGTCGGCGAGGCAGGCCTCGGCGGCGCGGCGGCCGGCCGCGATCGCGCCATTGATGGACCCGTTCTCGCGGTGGTCGCCGCTGACGTAGAGGCCGGGCTTGATGCGCACCGGACGCGCGGCCGGGCTCAACGCCGGCGGCCGCTGGTCCGGCTGCGCGTAGGCGATCTGGTAGGTGCGCAGGTGCGTCCAATCGCCCACTTGCGGGCCGAACCACCCGGTCATCTGCTTGCGGATGCGGCTCACGAGCTGGTCGGTCGGACCCGCGACGGCGCCAATCAGCGTGGCCGCAATCAGCGCCTGCCCCGCCGGTGCGTAGCTCGGCGACACGTTGCTCATCACCGCGACGTTGTTCACGAGGCCCGAACGCTCCCCGTCGAGGAGGAGCACGGGCTCGGCGATCGGCGCCCTGGGCGCGGCAAAGTACACGCAGGTGCACGCGCGGGGCTGCGGCGGCGCCGGCTGACCCAGCAGGGCGGCGGCAGCGGAGCCTTCGGTGGCGACGACGACGGCGCGCGCCTCGAGGCGATCACCGCCCCATGTCTGGACCGCGGTGCCGTCGATGCCCGCGACACGGCAGTTCCGCCGGATGGCCTCGGCCGGCAGGGTCGCGGCAAGCTGCGCCGGAATGGCCCCCATCCCCGCCGCCGGCACCACGCTGTCGCCGAGGGCGAACATCCGGAAGGTGAACTCGAACATGCGGCTCGAGGTGTCGAGTTCCGGGTCGAACAGCACGCCCCCGAAGAACGGCTGGAAGAACCGCGCCATCATTTGCGCGGAGAATCCCTCGGCGGCCAGCAGGTCGCGGGTGCGCTGCTCGGGGCGGGCCCACAGATCGTCCAGGGTGCCCGACAAGATGCGCCGGCGCAGCCGGGCCACGCGCGCCTTGTCGGCCAGCGACCCGACCGGCGCGAGCGCATTGAGCGCGGCCTCGATCGGCCGGCGCCACGGATCGACGACACGATGGAACCTGCCGTCGACGCGGATGAGCGCCCCCGGGAGAAGCGGCTTCAGGTCGAGTGCGGCGTAGTCGAGTTCCCGCTGCGCGTCGGGGTAGGCGGTCAGCAGCACCTGGAAGCCGCGGTCGAGCAGGAATCCGTCGACGCGGTCCGTCCGCACGCGCCCGCCCACATCGTCCGACGCTTCGAGCAGCTGCACCGGGATCCCGGCGGCATGCAGATACTTTGCACACGTCAGCCCTGCCAGCCCTCCGCCAATCACCACTACGGGCGCCATCAATGTTTCCCTCGAGGCATGTTGTCCGAGCGTAAGACGCCCCGGACCCCGGGGCGGGTCCGAGACCAGCGCGGCCGGGGAACAGTGGAGCGGCCGTCATCCGGCCGCTGCGACGCTTCACCTCGGCCTCATGCCCCTCCCGGCGAGTTCAACACCTCAGCCATGTTGCTCGAGCATCGCCAGCTCGAGAAGATCCTGTGGCCGCGCGCCGGCAGCCTTGTTCCGGATCGACTCCGCGCGGCCGATGATCCAGACATCGAGATCTTTCGTAGAGCGCGGCTCGGCGTAGAACGCCACGGCGTGGGCGCCGCCGACGAGGTCGTTACGCTGGCTGGACCGCACTGGAAAAGCGTTCCCCGACGCCAAAGGCGCGACCGGAGGAGCGACGTGCCGTCCGTGACGGTGATCGTCAACTGGCAGTCGGGGTTGAAGGCCGCCGGCGGGCGGTAGCTGGGGCGGCACGCCGGCTGGCTATGCGCCCTGCCGTCGCCACAACCGCCGCACATCGATCCCGAATGACCACACCAACGCCGCCAGCGTGATGGCCGCGACGATGGCACTGGCCGGGAAGGAGACGGCCGGGGCGAGGGCCAGGCCGAGCCCGGCGAACTGCCCGACGGCGACGCTCTTGCCGCGAAGGGTTGGCTTCAGCGGACCGTTCATCCACGGCATCGCCCACCCGGCCGCGACGAACGCGTAGCGCATCAAACCACAGGCCAGCACCCATGCCCCGGCCTTGTCGTACCGCCACACAAACAGCGACAGCACCAGGATCAGCGAGGCATCGACCTCGACGTCGAAGCGGGCACCGAACGTGCTGGCCAGACCGGTTCGCCGCGCGAGCCAGCCGTCGACGCCGTCAAGCGCCGCCAGGCAGGCGGTGGCCCCCACCACGAACCACGCGAGTCTCTCGCTCGGCGGGTCCAGGAGACGGGTTGCCGCCAGCGCGACCACCGCCGCGCGGAGCATCGTGACGTAGTTGGCCGGCCCGAATCGCTCGAAGGGGTGATGGGCGCCGGCCGTGGCGACGACGACCGCCATCATGACGGCGAACACCGCAGCCGCCTCAACCGAGGCGACGGACAGGGCGGCGGCGCCGAAACCGCTCGCGAGCAGGACCTGAATACGAAGAGGCAAGGGCGGCATTGTAACTGGGAGAGAATGGGAGACCACGAATCTGGCAAGCTGGTGATTTGGTGATTTGGTGATTTGGCGATGAGTAGGGACGCGAAGGCGTTCTGGGTGGCTGAACCAGGACGCGGTGAGATCAGGGCGGAAGAACTGCCGGCGCCCGCCCGCGACGAGGTCGTCGTGCGCGCGCTGTTTAGCGGCATCAGCCGCGGCACCGAGGCGCTGGTCTTCGGCGGCCGCGTCCCGCCCAGCGAGTGGGCGCGCATGCGCGCGCCCTTCCAGGCGGGCGAGTTTCCGGGGCCGGTGAAGTACGGCTACTCCATGGTGGGCATCGTCGAGGAAGGCCCCGCGGAACTAGCGGGGCGCCACGTGTTCGTGCTGCATCCGCACCAGGACCGGTTCGTCGTGCCGGCGGGGGCCGTGAGCGTTCTGGCCGTCGGCGTGCCTCCGGCGCGAGCGGTGCTGGCCGCCAACCTCGAAACCGCGCTCAACGGCATCTGGGATGCCCGGCCGCACATCGGCGATCGCATCGCCGTGATCGGCGCCGGCACGGTCGGCCTGCTGACGGCGTGGCTCGCCAGCCGGTTGCCCGAGTGCGTCGTGGAACTCGTCGACATCAATCCCAATCGCGCCCGTGTCGCGCAAGCGCTGGGTGTTGCTTTCGCGATACCATCGACCGCCGCCGGCGACGCGGACATCGTGATTCACGCCAGCGGGTCGCCGTCAGGACTGGAGCTGGCGCTGGACCTGGCCGCGAGCGAAGCGACGATCGTCGAGATGAGCTGGTTTGGCGATCAAGTTGTCTCGCTGCCGCTGGGCGGAGCATTTCACTCGAAGCGCCTGACCCTGGCGTCGTCACAGGTCGGCCGCATCGCCCCGGCCCAGCGCGCCCGGTGGGACCATGGCCGCCGGATGCAACTGGCGCTCGGGATGCTGCGCGAACCGGCGCTCGACGCCGTAATCACGGGCGAGAGTCCATTCGACCAGTTGCCGGAAGTCATGGCCGGCCTGGCGCGAACCCCAGGCGAGACGCTGTGTCACCGCATCCGCTACTAGCACCCCACCGCGCAAAGTCCGCGCGGCGGGGATCCCGCGATTGACCCTTGGCGACGACAGAAGGAGACCTCGATGTATTACGTGACGGTGCGCGACCACATCATGATCGCGCATAGCTTCCGGGGCGACGTGTTCGGCCCGGCCCAGCGTCTGCACGGCGCCACCTATGTGGTCGATGCCGAGTTCCGCCGCCCCGATCTCGATGCCGACGGCATTGTCGTCGACATCGGCCGCGCCGGCGAGGCGCTGAAGAAGGTGCTGGCCGACTTGAACTTCCGCAACCTGGACGAGGTGCCGGAGTTCAAGGGCAAGAACACCACCACCGAGTTCATTGCGCGAACCGTGTTCGACCGGATGGCGGCGGCGATCCACCGCGGTGACCTGGGGCCCTGCGCCGGGGCCGTGGAGAGCTTGCGTGTGACGCTGCAGGAATCGCACGTGGCGTCCGCGGCGTACGAAGGCCGCATCGGCGGCGCTGCCTGACCATGCCGTCGGCCGTGTTCATGGTGCCTGGGTCGATCGACGCCAGAACCGGCGGTTCGATCTACGACCGGCGCATGGCTGACGGCTTGCGCCGGCGGGGCTGGGACCTCACGGTCGTGGAACTCGCGGGCGACTTTCCGCAGCCTGCGGCGGTCGCGGTGGCTGATGCTGCCCAGGCGCTGGCGGCGCTGCCAGACGGCACGCTGGTGGTGATGGATGGGCTCGCGCTCAGTGCGATGCCGGAGCTTATCGAACACGAGGCCTCGCGCTTGCGCGTCATCGCGCTCGTGCACCTGCCGCTTGCGGCTGATGTGAGCATTGATGCCGCATCCCGCGCCCGGCTGGCGGCCGGGGAGCGGCGCGCGCTCGCCGCTTCGACATTGGTCGTGGTCACCGGGGCGGCCACACTGGGCCTGCTCGAGCCCTACGCGCTGCCGCGCGATCGCGTGGCCGTGGTCGAACCCGGCACTGACCCGGCACCGCCGGCCAGGGGCGCTGACGGCACTCGCGTGCACCTGCTGTGCGTGGCGACGGTCAACGCCGGGAAGGGACACGACGTGTTGCTCGAGGCGCTGGCAGCCGTGCCGAATCGCGCGTGGCGCCTCACGTGCGCCGGAAGCCTCACGCGCGATCGCGCGGCCGCCGCCCGCATGCGCGCGCTCGTTGGCCAGCTGGAGCTCGACGATCGCGTGACCCTCGCGGGAGAGTTGAACGCGACCAGGCTGGCATCCTGTTACGACACCGCCGACGTCTTTGTGCTGGCCACGCGCCGCGAGACCTACGGCATGGCCGTGGCCGAGGCGCTGGCTCGTGGCCTGCCGGTAGTGAGCACGACGACAGGAGCGATTCCCGAGCTCGTGGGCGCCGACGCCGGAGTGGTGGTGCCGCCGGGCGAGGCGGCTCCACTTGCGGAAGCGCTGTCACGCGTCATCGGCGACGCGGACCTTCGCGCCCGGCTGGCAGCCGGCGCGCGCGCGGTTCGCGATCGCCTGCAAGGATGGGAGGTGGCCGCCGCCCGCATGGACGCTGCTCTCCAGGGACTCAATACCCATGCCTGACACTCTTGGTGACTGGTTGAAACTGCGCGAGGCGGCCGATTGGGAGGCGCGGTCGTCGCGGCTCGTGCAGCAGGTTGTCGGTGCGGCGCCCCATCCAGGGGCGCCTTACCACGTGTTGGACCTCGGAACCGGCACGGGTTCCAACGTTCGCTACCTGGCGGAACGCCTGCCGGGCCGCCAGCGGTGGCTGGTGGTTGACCGGAACCCTGAGGTGCTCGCCCTGGTGACCGAGCGTAGCGCGTCCTGGGCCGCGGCGCGCGGCTACCAATGCCACGCCCACGCGACGGCCCTTCACGTTCGACACGCGCGGCTCGACTGCGAAATCGAGACGCGACAGCGCGACCTGTGTCGGCTGGACGACACCAGGCTCTTCGAGGGGCGGCACCTGGTCACGGCTTCGGCGCTGCTGGATCTCGTGTCCGAGTCGTGGCTCCAGTCGCTCGCCGCGCATTGCCGCGACGCGGGGGCGGCCGTGCTGTTTGCCCTCACCTATAACGGCGAATCATCCTGCTGGCCGGCGGAGCCAGAGGACGAGCTGATCCGGGAGTTGTTGAACCGGCACCAGCACACCGACAAGGGGCTGGGCGGCATCGCCGCCGGACCGGATGCGGTGGCCTGCGCCGAACGCAGCTTCGTCGAGGCCGGCTACCAGGTGCACATCGAGCCGACCGACTGGAGCCTCGGGCCGCCGCACGCCGACATGCAGCGCTACCTGATTCGCGACTGGGCGGGTGCCGCGGGTGAACTTGCGCCCGACTTGCTGCCGCGCATCGCCAGTTGGCGCGATCGCCGGCTCGCACACATCGATGCCGGACGATCACGCATCATCGTTCGCCACCACGATCTCGCCGCTCGGCCGGCGACACCATGACCGCGCCACCGGCACCCCGATTCGACCCCGCGCAGGTCCGCGATTACTACGATCGTCACTCAGCCACCTTTGTGTCCCGCGGCCAGGGTGGCGGCGCCATCCATCGCGCCGTGTGGGGGCCAGGGGTCCGCCACCGTGCGCAGGCGTTTCACTACGTCGAGGATCGCATCGCCGAGATCGCGCAGTCTTTGGCCGCGCCCGCAGGACACCCGCTCCACATTGTCGACCTCGGTTGCGGCGTGGCAGGAAGTGCGTGCTACCTGGCCCAGCGTCTGCCAGTACGGGTCACCGGCATCACGCTCAGCCCGGTGCAGGCCCGAATCGCTCAAACCCGCATCCGCGACGCAGGCTTATCGGATCGTGTGGCATGCCTGGTCGGTGACTACAACGACCTCCAGGTGGAGGTCGGCACCGCGGATCTCGCGTATGCCATTGAGTCGTTCGTGCACGGCCCCGCGCCCGACCGCTTCTTCGCGCAGTGCCGGCGGTTGTTGAGACCAGGTGGGGTGCTGGTGATCTGCGACGACTTCCGCCGTCCCACCACCGATCCGCGAGCGGCCCTGGCCATCGAGCGGTTCTGCCGCGGCTGGCATGTCAACGCGCTGCTGGATCGAGAGGCGCTGCAGGCGCTGGCCGGCCACCCCAGCCTCGTCCATGACTCGACGGTGGACTTGACGGAGTACCTGGAACTCGGCCGCCCCCGCGACCGCGCCTTGAAGGCCTTGCTGCCGCTTCTCAATCTACTGCCGCTCGCCGCCGGCCGATTCGACTACCTGAGTGGCGGCAGCGCCTTGCAGGAATGCCTGGCGCAGGGCTGGGTGGGATACGACTTCGTCGTCTTTCGAAGTGAGAAGTGAGAAGGGTTAGATCACTCGCGTGACGACCGGAGCGCGGTTGTCGGCGTGCTCGGTGTTGGTCCGCGAATTCAACTCGCAGTCGAACAGCACGTCGCCGCCCATCCGGAACACCCGGTAGCCGGGACGCAGGCAGTCGCGCAGGCGCGCCTGTGGCGCCAGCCGAATGGCGGGGCGGCCATCGCCGATCAACACCGGCGCGATCGCCAGCTGCAGGCGATCCAGCAGGTCCGCCGCCAGAAACGCCGACACCGTCACGCCACCGCCTTCAACGAACACGCGCGCACAGCCGTGCGCTCGCAGCCGTGCCAGCAATGCCCCGACCCCACCCGGGCCCTCGGCAATGCCGATGGCACGGGCATCGCCCACGTGTGTTTCGCCCGGCGCCAGCCGTGACTGCTCGCACACATACAGCGTCGGGGCCGCTGCGTCGGTGAAGAGCTTGAAGGCCGGCGCGAGCCGCCGGCCCGGATCGTAGATCACACGCAGCGGGTGTGGCCCGCTCACGTGGCGGGTCGTCAACTGCGGATCGTCAGCGGCCACCGTGCCGGCGCCGACGACGACCGCGTCGCACAGCGCGCGCATGCGATGCAGATGAACGATGTTGCCGCTGCCGGTGACGAACTGCGAATCGCCAGTGTGGGTGGCGATGAATCCGTCGAGGCTCTGGCCAAGGTGTCCCACGGTGATTGGCCGTGATGTCGTGGCGCTGCAAAGCGGCAGGTACAGATCGAGCAGGTCTGCCAGAGGGCTGCCGGCCGGCAGCCGCGAGTGCCAACCGGAGCCCGGCTGCCAATCGAGTACGGCGCCGTTGCTGTCTCCGCTCACCGGTTGCAGCGCCGAGCCGTCAAACGCGAGCAACCGTGCCCGACCATCGCGTTCCAGCTCGCCGGCCATGGCACTTGCGGCGAGCAGCAGGGGCCAGGCGGCGTCGGCCAACGTCGATGGCGACGAAATGCTTTCTGGCGACACCTCCCATCACTATGCCATACTCACCAGCGTCTCTTTAACGCGGGCCGGCGAGCCCGAGAAGAGGTGTCCATGACCACTGTCCTGTCACCCGGCCGGCGTGCGCCGCACATGTTCCTCACACACCTATGAAACGCTTGCTCAAGGGTGGCCGGGTCGTCGACCCGGCCAACGGACGCGATGGCCTCTTCGATGTGCTGATCGACGGCGATCGTATTGCCGAGGTCGGCACCAACCTGACGGCCGGCGGCGCCGAGGTGATCACCATTCCGGCCGGGCTGGTCGTGTGCCCGGGCTTGATTGACATGCACGTGCACTTGCGCGAACCCGGCCAGGAGCACAAGGAAACCGTCGCGACCGGCGTGGCCTCGGCCGTGGCCGGTGGCTTCACGGCGGTGGCCTGCATGCCCAACACGAAACCGGTCAATGACAATGCCGGTGTCACCAGGCTGATCCTGCAGAAAGCCGCCGAGGCGAACCTGGCCCGGGTCTATCCCATTGGCGCCGTCTCGCGCGGGCAAAAGGGCGAAGAGCTGGCGGATATCGCCGAACTGAAAGAGGCGGGCTGCGTCGCGGTGACCGACGATGGTTTGCCGGTGGCGACGGCGCTGCTGGCGCGGCGGGCGCTCGAGTACACCAGCATGTTCAACATGCCGGTGATCGAGCACTGCGAGGACCAGACGCTGAAAGGCGATGGCGTGGCGCACGAGGGACCCGTGGCGGCCTCCCTGGGCCTGCGCGGCATTCCTGGCGTCGCCGAAGCGATTACCGCCGGCCGCGACATCCTGCTGGCCGAAATGACGGGCGGCCACATCCACATCGCGCACATGAGCGCGTGGACCACCATCGAAGCGGTCCGCCAGGGCAAGAGCCGTGGCGTGAAAGTGACCTGCGAGGTGTGCCCGCACCACTTCACCTTGACCGACGACCTGCTGGCCGCGCCGGTGGCGTACGACACCAACACCAAGATGAACCCGCCGCTGCGCGAGGCGCGCGACCGCGATGCCATGATCGCCGGCATCGTCGACGGCACCGTGGACGTGATTTCGACCGATCACGCGCCGCACCACTACGACGAGAAGAACGTCGAGTACGATCGCGCGCCGTTCGGCATTGTCGGCCTCGAAACCGCGGTGCCGATCACGCTCGACAAGCTGGTGCACACCGGCCTGATCACGCTGTCGCGCATGGTCGAACTGATGTCGGTGAACCCGGCGAGGATCCTGAACGTGCCCGGCGGATCCCTGTCGGCGGGCGCGCCGGCCGACATCACCATCCTGGCCCTCGAATTGCCCGTGACGATCGACAAGACCAAGCTGGTAAGCAAGTCGCAGAACACCCCGTACCACGGCTGGTCCTTCAAGGGCGGCGTCGCCGCCACCATCGTCGGCGGACGCACGGTCTACGCCAACCCCGCGGCAGGACTCAAATGACCTCATCGGGAAACGCCCGTCACGACGGTGTCCGGGCGCGCGCGCTCGACGACATGCGCCGCTTTGAAGTGGTCATGGAAGGCCACTTCGACTACGGCAACGGCTTTCACGGCAGGCTCTACCTGAATCCCCACAAGCTGTTGCAGTGGCCGTCGACGATCTGGCGCGTTGCGCAGGATCTGATCGACATCATGCCCACGGACTTTGCCGAGGCCGAGGTGATTGCCGGTCCGGCGACCGGCGGCGCGGTGCTGGCCCACACGGTGGCCGGCCTGCTCGACGGCCGGCGGCCGATGACGCATCCCCCGTACTCGTTCGCACCGTTTGGCGACGAGGCCGGCGACCCGGTCCTCAGCCCCTTCTACGCGACCAGCATGCGCGGCAAGCGCGTGTTGATCGTGGACGACGTGCGCAACACCGGGACGACCTTCCGCAAGTGCGCCGACCTGGTCGCCGGGGCCGGCGGCACCGTCATCGGCACGATGCAGATCGTTGACCGCTGCGAGGCGTGCGTCACCGTGGACGTGCCGAACGTGGCGCTGGTGGCATACACCGCGCCGCCGAACTTCGCCGCCGCGTCCTGCCCGATGTGCGCGGCCCAGGTGCCGATCACCAGCTTCTGAAGACGGTGGCCGGGCTCCGTTCGGCGCTGGACACGCTCTACCTCACGTTCAACGCGGATCACGTGGTGACCGATCCGATCTGGATCGTGCACCGCTACGAGCCGCCCGCCGATCGCGAGGTGGTGGCGTTCATCGCCGCGGCGCTCGCCTTCGGGCGCGTGCAGAGCGTCCTCAATTCCATCGACGGCATGCTGCAGGTGATGGGGCCGTCGCCGGCGGCGTTCGTCCACGCGTTCGAGCCGGCTCGCGATCGCCGCAGGTTCGATCACCTGGTGCACCGCTGGACCAAGGGCATCGACATGGCGGCGCTGGTGTGGGTGATGCACCAGATGATCCGCGATTTCGGGTCGATCGAGGGTTTCTTTGCCGCCGGGTTGCCGGCGGAGGCCGTAGACGTCGGCGAGGGGCTGCAGTCATTCTCGACCCGCGCGCTGGCGCTCGATCAGACGGCGGTCTACGGCCGCGCGAAGCCGAAGCCCGGCGTCGGCTACTTCTTCTCCCGTCCTTCGTCCGGGGGCGCGTGCAAGCGGCTGAACCTGTTCCTGCGCTGGATGGTGCGTCGCGACCAGGTCGACCTCGGCGTCTGGACGCGCGTGCGGCCGAGTCAGTTGATCGTGCCGCTCGACACGCACGTGATCCGGGTCGGGCAGTGCCTGCGGCTGACGAAGCTCAAGAGCCCAGGCTGGCGAATGGCGGCGGACATCACCACAGCCCTGCGCGCACTGGACCCGGTTGATCCCGTGAAGTTCGACTTTTCCATCTGCCACCTGGGGATGATGAACGCGTGCGGGTTCGGCAAGAAACAGCGCGATTCACAGTGTCCACTCAAGGGGTGCTGCCGGCCGTGATTGACGATGTGGTTGTCCTGGGCGGCGGTCCCGCGGGTGCCGCCGCCGCCAAGCTCCTCGCGGAGTGGGGCCATTCGGTCCGCCTGATCACGCGCCCGGCTCCCGACGCTCGCCTGGCCGTGTCGGTTCCCCCCAGCACCGGCAAGCTGTTCGAGGCCGTTGGCATCAGCGACGCCATCGAGCGCGCCGGTTTCATCCGCGCCACGGGCAATACCGTCTGGTGGGGACAGTCACAGCCGCGCGTCGAACCGTTTGCCGGCGGCTCCCAGGGATGGCAGGTCCCGCTGCCGCGCCTGGACGACGTGATGCTGGCGGCGGCGACGGCCGCCGGCGTGGCCGTTGAGCGCCGGCTGGTCGTCGCGGCCGACCTGGCGGCATCGGCCGGTCAGTTCCTGGTCGACGCCACTGGTCGATCGGGACTGCTGGCTCGCGCCAAAGGAGTGCGCGTCCATGCGGACGGACCGCGCACAGTGGCGCTGGTTGCCGAATGGCAACGTGCCGGGGCGTGGCCCGTGCCCGACGACACGCATACCCTGATCGAATCCTACGAATCGGGGTGGGCCTGGTCGGTGCCAACCTCGCCCGGCATTCGGCATGTGGCCGTGATGGTCGACCCGCAACGGTCCACGCTTGCCCGCGGCGCCTCGGCCCGCGAGCTCTACCTGGCGGAGATCGACAAGACCGTGACCTTGCGGCGGCTGACCGCCGCCGCTGAATGCGTGGACGGCCCGAAGGGCTGGGACGCGTCCGAGTATCGCGCCGAGCAATACGCGGGCGACGATTGGCTGCTGGCGGGCGATGCCGGCTCCTTCATTGATCCGCTGTCGTCGGCAGGCGTGAAGAAGGCGCTGGCGTCGGGCTGGCTGGCGGCAGTCGTGGTGCACACGTGCCTGCGCACGCCGGCCATGCGCCCGCACGCGCTGGCGTTCTTCACCAGCCGCGAGCAGGAGATCGAGCGCCACTATTCGCGCACGAGCCGTGCCTTCCTGGCCGAGGCCGCGCCCAATCACCCGGAAGCGTTCTGGCGCGACCGCGCCGACGCGCCCGACGCGCCGGGCACTGATGCTTTCGTTCTGCGGGAGGCGCTCGAGGCGCTGCGGGCGGCGCCGCGCCTGGCCCTTCGTCGCGGCGACGCCACCATCGAGCCGCGCCCGGCCGTTCGTGGTCACGAAATCGTGCTTCAACCCCACCTCGTCAGCGGCCACGAATCGATTCGATTCGTGCGGGGCGTTGACGTGATCGCCCTGAGGGAACTCGCGCCGCAGTACTCGCAGGTCCCCGACCTGTTCGAGGCATACGGCCGGTTGCACGGCCGGGTGTCCCTGCACGATTTCCTGTTTGCGATCGCCACTGCGGTTGCGCGACGCTGGCTTGTGTCACAATGAGCGCCAAATTGAGGTCAGACGTGACGAAAGCCACCCGTGCACTCGCCGTCGTGGCGACCCTGCTGGCCACCTCGCTGGCGGGCGTCGTCTTCAGCCAACAGCCGCCCGCCGCCGCCCCGACGGCCAAGCCGGACGAGGGCATCCCGGTGACGGACGCCGCGGTCCAGAAGGCGTGCGGC
The DNA here is from genome assembly GCA_041178345.1 of Acidobacteriota bacterium. Taxonomy (GTDB): domain Bacteria; phylum Acidobacteriota; class Vicinamibacteria; order Vicinamibacterales; family UBA2999; genus 12-FULL-67-14b. The sequence continues at coordinate 34,063 of JBEGVQ010000090.1, forward strand.
GCCTGCCACCGGCCTGACGCCAAGGGCCAGATGTCGCGCATTTCGTTCCAGCGCAACACGCCCGAGGGCTGGCAGTCCACCATCCAGAGAATGGCCGCGCTCAACGGCCTGAGCATCGACCCGGCCACGGCGCGCCAGGTGGTCAAGTATTTGTCCAACCATCACGGCCTCGCGCCCGAGGAGGCCAAGCCGGCGGCGTGGGAAGCCGAACGGCGGCTGATTGACTTCAAATACACCGCCAGTGCCGACGCCGAGTCCACCTGCATCCGCTGCCACACGATGGGCCGGGTGATCTCGCAGCGGCGCACCCGCGGCGAGTGGGAGCTCCTGATAGCGATGCACCGCGGCTGGTATCCCCTGGTGGATAACCAGGCCTTCCGCCGCAACGGTCCGCCGCCACGCGACCCCTCGGCCGATGGCCGTCCGCCGGACCTGCGGCACCCGGTGGAGAAGGCCGTCGATCATCTCTCGCGCGCGTTCCCCCTCAAGACCCCGGAATGGGCGGCGTGGTCGGCCACCATGCGCGCGGCCCGGCTCGAGGGCACGTGGACGCTGAGCGGCTGGGACGCCGGCAAGGGCGCCATCTTCGGCCGCGTCACCATCAGCGCCGATCCGGCGGCGCCCGACGAGTTCACGACCGCCACGACCTACCGCGTCGCCCGCACCGGCGAAACCGTGACGCGCACCGGCCGGGCGCTCGTCTACACCGGCTTCCAGTGGCGCGGCCGCTCGACGACTGCCGCCGGCGCCGATTCGGCGATGCGGGAAGTGATGTTCGTGGACCGCGACTGGCGCCAGATCGAGGGCCGCTGGTTCAACGGCGGTTACGACGAGGTGGGCCTCGACGTGCGACTCGACCGGGTCGCCGCCGACCCGCGCGTGCTTGGCACCGACCGCACGGCGCTCAAGCAGGGCGCCACCGGGCAGGAGTTGAAGATCTACGGCGCCAACTTTCCCGCCGGCCTCCGTCCCGCTGAGGTCGATCTCGGCCCCGGCCTCACCGTCACGCGCATCGTTACTGTCACGCCCGACGTGGCCACTGTCGCGCTCGACGTGGCGGCGACCGCGCCGCTCGGCGCCCGTGACCTGTTCGTGGCCGGCGCGTCGAAGCCAAAGGCGCTCGTGGTGTTCGATCGCGTCGACACGATCAAGGTCAAGCCCGACTGGGCGATGGCCCGCGTCGGCGGCACGACGTTCCCGAAGATGCTGGCGCAGTTCGAGGCGTGGGCGTTCCACAACGGCGCCGACGGCCGGCCCGACACGCCCGACGACCTCAGCCTCGGGCTGGTCAATGCCGCCTGGAGCATGGAAGAGTTCGCGGCGACCTACGACGATGACGACGTGAAGTTTGTCGGCACGCTGGATGCGGCGAGCGGGCGTTTCACGCCGAACGTCGATGGTCCCAATGCGGCTCGCAAGGGCAGCCGCAACAACATTGGCGACGTGTGGGTGGTGGCGACCTACGCCGCCGAGGCCGGCGGCGGAAAGCCGGCGGCCAGCATTCGTGCCAGGGCCCACTTGCTGGTCACCGTGCCGCTCTATATGCGTTTTGATCCGACCGTGGGGGTTCCGTGACCCTCGGCCTGCGCGAGTTCCACTCGTTTGAGGCGGCCGGCCGGCGCTACCTCTACCTCGTGCCCAGCGCAGCGGTGTTCGCGCTGGACGATTGCTCCGAGGCGGTCCTGCAGGAATTGAGCCGCGGCCCGCAGCCGGTGGACGATGTGACCCGCAGCCTGGCGAGTCGATTCGCCGCCGCCGCAGTCACCGATACGATCGCCGAACTGCAGCGCGTCCGCGCGCTCGGCGAGATCGCCGGCAACCCTGAAGGGTCGCCTCCACCAAAGCTGCCGAAGATCGTCCCGTTGCGCCCGGTCCCGCTCCAGACCCTGGTCGTGAACGTCACCAACCAGTGCAACCTGGCCTGCACTTACTGCTACGAGTACGGCGAAGACAAGATTGTCGACACTGCCAACGGCCAGCAACCGAAGTTCATGAGCGAAGAGACCGCTCGCGAAAGTGTTGAGTTCGCGCTGCGGGAGTCGCGCGAGAACAAGCACGCGCACATCACCTTCTTCGGCGGCGAGACGCTGATGAATTTCCCCGTGCTCAAGGCGACCATTGCCTACGCCCGCCGGCGGGCGGCCGAGGTGGGCAAGGACATTGACTTCAGCCTCACCACCAATGCCACGCTGCTGCAGCCGGACGTGATTGAATTCCTCGCCAACGAGCGGGTCGGCGTCACGATCTCGATCGACGGCCCGGAAGAGATGCAGGACAAGTTCCGCGTCTTCAACAACGGCCAGGGCAGCTACGCAATGGCCGCGCCGAAGATCAAGGCGCTGCTGCAACGGCACCGCACGCGGCCGGTGGGCGCCCGCGTCACGCTGACACGCCAGACGCTCGACGTCCGCCGCATCTATCACCACCTGACCGAGGAGCTGGGATTCTGGGAAGTCGGGTTTGCGCCGGTGACCACTGCGCCCGGCCGCGACTACGCCATTTCAGACGGCGGCTTCGACCACCTGCTCGAGCAGTTCCGCGCGCTGGCCGCCGACTACCTGGCGGCCTCGCTGCAGAACCGGCATCACGGTTTTTCCAACGTGCGCGAGACGCTGCAGGAGATCCATCACGGCCACGCCAAGGCCTATCCGTGCGGCGCCGGCATCGGCCTGATGGGCGTGTCCACCGACGGCCGCGTGGCCTTGTGTCATCGCTTCGCCGGTTCCGACGACCACGGCCTCGGCACCGTCTCCGGCGGCATCTCGTGGGACAAGCAGCAGGCGTTTCTCGACACGCACCACGTCGCCAACAAGACCGATTGCCAGACCTGCTGGGCGCGCCCCATCTGCGCCGGCGGCTGTTACCACGAAGCCAACACGCGCTACGGCTCGACCCAGTCGCCGAACCTGCACTACTGCGAGTGGATTCGCGGCTGGACGCACACCTGCCTCGAGATCTACGGCGAGCTCGCCGCTCGCAACCCGGAATTCCTGACGCAGTTCGACGACGAAGCGACGGAGAAGATTTCATGAAGCATCTCACTGCCATCAACCGCAAGGCCGCGCGCATGGAGGAGGTCACCAAGGACGTGGTGGCCCTGCAGCAGGGGCCGCCGCAGCAACCCGAGCCGCCGCATATTCCGAACGGGTGCTCGCTCGTGTTCTCGCCCGGCTGGGAAGCCGACCGCAACGGCGGCACCGCCGGGTTGTGCCAGCCGGTCGAGCGCGACCTGTTCGACTGCCACATGGGTTGCTTCTGGCCGGCGCAGGTGCCCGACCAGTTGAACCACGCGCCCGACTGGACGGCCAAGTGCGCCGCCGCCCAAAAGGACTGGCGCAAGATTGACCTGATCTTCCCGGACGAGAAGAAGTGATGGCGATGCGCCGGCGATTCGTGTTCGCGGTGATCGCGCTGGCCCTGGCGGTGGGCGCCAGCGCCACGTCGGCGCAGCGGCCGGCGCGCGTCGGAGCGCCAATCGCCGGAGGCGGCGACCAGCTGCTGTATATCGGCGCCTACGACGGCGCCATTCACATCTTTGACGAGGCGACCGACCGGCAGGTCGGCGCGATCAAGCTGGCGACCGGCATACCCCGCTCGCTGACCTTGTCGCAGTCGCACCGCAAGTTCTACGTGCTCGACTCGACGCTCGAGAAGATCGAAGTGGTCGATATTGCGACGCGGACCACGGATTCGACCTTCACTCTCAGCGAAGGCAACAAGCAGGTCCGCATCCGCGGCCTGCAGGTCGACCCGCTCGAGCGGTTCCTGATTCTGCTGACCCGGTCCGCCACCAAGCAGATCGATCGGTGGGAGATCGGCGACATCTCGCTCCAGCTATACGACCTCGCCCAGAAGAAGATCACCCGCACGATTCCGTGGCCGCGGGGCGAGGAACGCGAGGGCGTCAACATCCGCTTCTCGCCAGACGGCAAGCTGCTCTACTTCTTCGGCGACGATGTGCTGATCCTGGAGACGCAGAACTTCACCGAGGTTGACACCTGGGCGCTCAGCCGGCCCATCGAGCCCGGCCTCGGCCGGATCAGCTTCGGGCAGGTCGATGACTTCAACGACGACCCCGGCTTCTTCACCGGCCTGTTCACCATCCAGGATCCGGTGCAGAACCGCCGCATCATGGGCCTCGGCCGCGTCAACCTGGTCGGCAAGAGCATTGACTTCACGCCGATCGGGCCCGCCGAAGGCGTGGGCTTCGCGATGGCGCCCGACCGCAAGCGCGGCTTTGGGTTGATGCAGCAGGTCGGCCGCTACGAGTTCTGGGCGTTCGACGTGGCCGCGCGAAAGCTGATTAGCCGCACGCCGTTCGAAGGGCGGCCGCGCATGGCCATGCGCGTGTCGTCGAACGGACGGCTGCTCTATGTCTTCCAGGCCGGCGAGACCATCGACGTCTACGACTCGACGTCGTACCAGCTGCTGCGCACCATCGAGATGACCGCCGACCAGACGACGAACCTGTTCATCCTGCCAAAGCCGTAGCACGTGGACCGACGCGCGTTCGCCTATCTCGTTCCATACTGGCGGCGCCTTGTCCTGGTGCTCGTCATCAGCCTGATCAGCACGGCCGCCACCCTGGCGATGCCGTACTTGTCGAAGGATCTCATCGACCACGCGCTCATTGGCCGCGACGCCGACGCCCTTCGCCGCATCGTCCTGATGTTCGCGGGGCTCGGGGTGGTGGGCTTTGGGTTGAACGTGGTGAGCGGCCTGCGCTACACCCGGGTCTCGGCGGAGATCCTGTTCGACATGCGGCTGTCGATGTACGCGCATCTCCAGCGGCTCTCGCCCCGCTTCTACGCCCGCACCCGTCTGGGCGACATCGTGTCGCGCCTGAACAACGACATCAGCGAGATCCAGCGGGTCGCGGCCGAGGCGGCGCTGGCCTGGGTCGGCAACGTGCTGTTCCTGGCCGGCAGCCTGGTGATGATGGTCTGGCTCGATTGGCGGCTGTCGCTGGTTGCGCTGGCGCCCCTGCCGATCAGCCTGATCGCCCTCGGCTTTTACCGTCGCCGGCTCGAAGGCCGCATCGCCGATCTGCGACAGCGCAGCAGCGACATCGGCAGCTTCCTGATCGAGACGCTGCAGGCGACGTCGCTGGTGGTCGCCTCCAACGCCCAGGCCCGCGAGCGCGCGCGCTTCGGCGGGCTGAACGGCGCCTTCATCGACGCGCTGATGCGCATGCAGCGCGTGACCTACTTTGCCGGCGGCCTGCCCGGCACGGTGCTGTCCATCGGCTCAGCGATCGCGTTCTTCTATGGCGGCATGCGCGTGATTGACGGCACGTTGACGCTGGGCACGATGGGAGCCTTCCTGGCCTACCAGATGCGGGTGTTCGCGCCGGCGCAGGCCCTGATGGGGCTCTACGCCAGTCTCACCACAGCCAAGGTGTCGTGGAACCGGGTGCGCGAGATCCTCGATGCGCCGGTGGACGTGCAAGAGCGGCAGGACGCCCGGGCCCTGCCACACTGCCGGGGCGAGGTGCAGTTCGAGTCCGTGACGCTCGGGACCGATCGCCAGTCGGTCGTTCTTGATGCGGTGGCGTTCACGGCGCGGCCGGGTGAGTGCGTGGCGCTGGTCGGCGGCAGTGGTGTCGGCAAGAGCACCCTGGCTTACCTCGCCACCCGGCTGCTCGATCCAGACAGCGGTGTGGTGCGCCTCGATGGGCACGACCTGCGCGATCTGCAACTCGACGACCTCCGCCGGCACGTCGTCCTGGTGGAGCAGGAACCGACGCTGTTCCATGCCAGCGTCGCCGACAACATCCGCTACGTCAGGCCGGCGGCGACCGACGCCGAAGTGATGCGGGCGGCCGAGGCCTCGGGCATTGCCCGGTTCATCGCCGCGCTGCCCAACGGGTTTGCGACGCTGGTGGGCGAACGCGGGCTCGCCCTGTCGGCCGGCGAACGGCAGCGCATTGCGCTGGCGCGGGCGTTTCTGGCCGACCCGGCAGTCCTGGTCCTGGACGAACCAACCGCGGCGCTTGACGCGATCGCCCAGCGCCAGGTCATCGAGGGCTACCAGGCGGTGATGAAGGGCCGCACGACGCTGCTGATCACGCATCGCCGCGAGCTGGCGATGGCCGCCGATCGCGTGGTCGTGCTCGAGGGCGCCCGGGTGGCAGACGAGGGCCGGCCTCAGGAACTGGCCGGCCGGTCCGGGGTGTTCGCGCGGCTGTTCGAGATCGATCACCCGGCGGGCATCGACGCATGACCCGGCTGGTCAGGGTCGTCCTGATCGACAGCGGCGTGCACGCGGCCCATCCCCACGTGGGTGGTGTCAGCGGCGGGGTTGGGATCGATTCAGCGGGAGAGTTGCACGCCGACTTCGTCGATCGCCTGGGCCACGGCACGGCGGTGGCGGCGGTCGTGCGCGAGAAGGCGCCGGCGGCCGAGATCCTGGTCGCCAAGGTGTTCGATCGCGAGTTGGCCGCCACCGGGCCGGCGCTCGTGTCCGCGTGCGAGTGGGCGCTCCAGCAACGCGCCGACGTCGTGAACCTCAGTCTTGGCACCACCAACACGCAACACGAAGGCGCGCTGGCCTCGGTGGTCAGCCGGCTGCGCGAGTCCGGTGCGGCCATCATCGCGGCGGGCCCGCAAGACGGTGTCGCGTGGCTGCCCGGGAGCTTGCCCCGCGTCTGGAGCGTGACCCTTGACTGGGCCCTGCCGCGAGAGCACTGCCGTGTGGTCGTGAGTCCGGCCCGTGAGGTGTCCTTCGCGGCCTCGGGCTTTCCGCGGCCGATTCCTGGCGTGCCGCCGGAGAAGAACCTGAAGGGCCTGAGCTTCGCCGTCGCCAACGTCAGCGGCCTGGTCGCGGAGTTATTGGCGACCGGCGAGGGCGCCGATCCGGTCGATGTGCTCACGCGAGCGGTATCGAGCGGATGGATGGGCTGACGCCGGTATGCCACTCGTTCTCGTTCTTTTGATGCTGAGTCTCGCCCGCTCCGCTGACGCCCAGACCGCCGCCGGCCCCGCCATTGTCAGCCGCACGGCAAACGACAACGTGACGGTGCGCGCCGTGCGCGTCACCGAGCCATTACGCATCGACGGCCGCCTCGACGAACGCGTTTATGCCGGCGTGGAGTCGATCACCGGCTTCATCCAGCAGGAACCGCAGGAAGGCCAGCCGGCCACCGAGAAGACCGAGGCGTGGATCCTGTTTGACGATGTGAACCTGTACATCAGCGCGAGGAACTGGAACTCGCAGCAAGAACGCGAGATCGCCAACGAGCTGCGCCGCGACAACAGCAATATCCTCGGCAACGACAACTTCACGTTCGTGATCGACCCGCTGCACGATCGCCGCAACGGCTACCTGTTTCAGACCAACCCCCTCGGCGCCTTGCGCGACATGACGGTCACCGACGACCAGCAGAACTCGGCGTGGAATGGCATCTGGTACGTGAAGACCGGCCATTTCGAGAACGGCTGGACCATGGAAGTGGCCATCCCCTTCAAGTCGCTGCGCTACAGCGGCAGCGGACCGCAGACCTGGGGCATCAACCTGCGCCGCCTGGTGAAATGGAAGAACGAGTTCTCGTACCTGTCGCTCGTGCCGGCGGCGCTTGGCACGGTCGGGGTGAGCCGCATGGCGTCGGCCGCGACGGTGGTCGGCATCGAGACGCCGGCAGAATCCAAGAACATCGAGCTCAAGCCGTATGCGGTCGCTTCGTCCACCACCAACCGGACCGCGACGCGGCCGTTCGACAACGACGGCGACTTCAACGCCGGCCTGGACTTCAAGTACGGCCTGACGCGCAGCCTGATTCTCGACGCGACCTATCGCACGGACTTTGCGCAGGTGGAGGAGGACCTCCAGCAGATCAACCTCACGCGCTTCAGCGTCTTCTTTCCCGAGAAGCGGGACTTCTTCATCGAGGGGCAGGGCATCTTCGACTTCGGCGGCGTGCAGGCGGGCAACAGTCCTGGCGACGTGCCGCTGCTGTTTTTCAGCCGCCAGATCGGGATCAGCCGGGGCCAGGCGGTGCCCGTGCTCGGCGGCGCGCGGCTGACCGGCCGCCAGGGTCCCTTCAGCATTGGTGTCCTCAACATCCAGACCGACGACGAGCCGTCGGCGCGGGCGGTGTCGACCAACTTTTCGGCCCTGCGCGTGAAGCGCAACCTGCTGCGGCGCAGCAACGTGGGCGTGATGGCGACGCGCCGTGGTCCGGCCATCGGCGGCACCGGCGCGCCCAGCTACACCTTTGGCGCGGATGCCACGCTGTTGTTCTTCAAGAGCATCAACGTGACCAGCTATTACGCCATGACCAGCGTGCCGGGCCGGACCGGCGGCGCCGTGACCGGCACGAGCTATCGCGGCCGCTTCGACTACACCGACGATCGCTATGGTGCATCCGCCGAGCACATGTTGATCGACAAGACCTTCGCGCCAGAGGTCGGTTACGTCAGGCGCACCGACGTGCGGCGAAGCTTGGGCCAGGCGCGCTTCAGTCCGCGGCCTCGCGCGAGCACACTCGTTCGCAAGTACACGTGGCAGGGCAGCGTGGACTACGTCACCGATGCGTCGGCGACCACCCTGCAAAGCCGCGAAGTGTCGGGCTTGTTTCGGATCGACTTTCAGTCGAGCGACCAGGCCAGCGTGGACGTATCGCGCGAGTACGAGCTGCTGCCCGCCCCGTTTGTCATCTCGCCGGGTGTCGTCGTGCCGGCGGGCGGCTACACCTATGGTGCGGTGCGGCTGGGTTACACGCTGGGGCAGCAGCGCAAGGTCTCGGGCCGGCTGTCGGCCGCCACCGGCACGTTGTATGGCGGGACGAAGTCGGACGTGTCGTACAGCGGGCGCTGGGGCGTCTCGCCACGGTTCTCGCTCGAGCCGAGCGTCGCGCTCAATTGGGTCCGTTTGCCGTACGGCAACTTCACCGCCCGGTTGGTGAGCTCGCGCTTCACCATCACGCCGGGCGCGCGGATGCTGATCAGCAGCCTGGTCCAGTTCAATGTTGATACCGAGACCCTGAGCTCAAGTGCGCGGTTGCGGTGGGAATACACCGGTGGCAGCGAAGTGTTCGTGGTCTACAGCGACGGCCGCGACACCGCGGCCGCCGGCTTTCCGCTGCTGCAGAACCGGACCGTGGCGGTCAAGGCGACGCGGCTCCTGCGGTTCTAGCCCGAGACACCGTTACCGAGAAACTGGCCGCAGGGCTCCCGTGGGTTACCATCCCGTGCATGACCATCCGCCGTGGCACAGCCGCGGATGCCCCGGCCCTGGCCATCCTGGCGCGCGACACGTTCTTCGACACGTTTGCGTCCACCAACGACGCGACCGACATGGCCCTTCACCTGCAACGGGCCTACGGCGTCGAGCAGCAAACCGCCGAGCTGACCGACCCGGGCGTGATCACGCTGCTCGTTGACGAGGGCGAGCGGGCCGTCGCCTATGCGCAGTTGAGGACCGGCGATCAGCCCGAATGCGTCACCGGCCCGCGGCCCATGGAGTTGTGGCGGTTCTACGTCGATCGGGACTGGCACGGCCAGGGCGTGGCCCAGCAGTTGATGGCGCGCGTGGTGGCCGAGGCCGGCCAGGCGGGCGCCCAGACCCTGTGGCTCGGCGTGTGGGAGCGCAACCCGCGGGCGCTGGCGTTCTACGGTAAATGGGGTTTCGCTGACGTTGGCGAGCACGTATTCTTGTTCGGCACCGATCCGCAGACCGATCGCGTCATGACCAGGCCCTTATGAAGACACGCCGAGCAACCCGCAGAATCGTGGTGTTGAGCATTGTCGCCACCGGCGTCATCTGGTTCCAGGTCGCGGGGCGGTTCGAGGCGAGTCGCATTGATGATCAGCGCGAATCGCGTCCGGCGACCCAGGCCCGTACGGCGAGCCTGCGCGTCGACAGCGACCGGCTGATGGAGGTGGTGACGACCCTGTCGGATCCGAAGTTCGAGGGGCGGGCCGCCGGGTCCCCGGGCGGGATCGCCGCGCGCGCCTGGGTCCTGGAACGGTTCAAGGCCATTGGCCTGCAGCCGGTGTCGGGCAGCTACGTGTTTCCCTTCACGTTCACGCGCATGACCGCGAAGGGCCGCGTCGACGGCAGCGGCGCCAACGTGGTTGGCCAATGCGTGGGCACCGACACCAAGGCCCCGATCTTCGTCGTCTCCGCGCACTACGATCATCTCGGGGTGCGCGACGGCGTGATTCATCCCGGCGCCGATGACGACGCGTCGGGCGTGGCGGTGATGATGGCGGTGGCGGAATACTGCCGCAAGACGCCGTTCCGGCGGACCGTGGTCTTTGCCGCGTTCGATGCGGAGGAAGCCGGGCTGCAGGGCGCCAAGGTGTTTGTCGCGTCGCCGCCATTCCCGAAAGAGCGCATCGTCCTCAACGTCAACCTCGACATGGTGAGCCGCAACGACCAGCGGGAAATCTTCATTGCCGGGACGTATCCATGGCCGCAGTTGAAGGCGCCGCTCGAGCAGGTCGCGAAGCGCGCCCCGATCACCGTGTTGTTCGGCCACGACAAGCCGGTGGCGATTGCGGGTGGCGTCGATGATTGGACCAACCAGTCGGACCACGGCCCCTTCAACGCCGCGAAGATTCCGTTCGTGTACTTCGGCGTCGAGGACCACGCCGACTATCACCAGCCGACCGACACCGCCGACAAGATCAATCGCGGGTTCTTTGTGGATGTGGCCGAGACGGTGCTCGACGCGGTGCTGCAGCTGGATGCGGCCTTTGCTGCGCCACCGAAGTAGGCGGAACAGGAGCGCGCATGGAGGCCTTGTTCGATGCCATCAAGAAGGGGCAGGTCGAGGAGGTCCGGCGCCTGGTCGCCGCCACGCCGGCGTTGGCCGGGGCGCGCGATGCCAATGGCGTGTCGGCCATCCTGATCGCGGCCTATCACGGGAAGCGCGACGTGGCCGCGGCACTGGTCGAGATGGGTGCGCCGGTCGACATCTTCGAGGCCAGCGCGCTCGGCCTGGTGGACCACATCACCGCGCTTGTGGCCGCCGCCCCGGGCCTGGCCTCGGCGTACGCCCAGGATGGGTTTTATCCGCTCGGCCTGGCCGCGTTCTTTGGGCACCTCGACGCCGTCCGCGCCCTGATCGCCGCCGGGGCCGATGTCCGGGCCACGGCGAAGAATCCGTTCAAGGTGCAGCCCGTTCATGCCGCCGCGGCCAGCCGCAACCTGGACATCCTGCGCGCGGTGCTCGAAGCGGGCGGGGACCCCAACGTCCCCCAGCAACAGGGCTTCGTCCCCCTGCACGAGGCCGCCACCAACGGGAATCGCAAGATGGCGGAACTGTTGATCAAGCACGGCGCAGATCCGCGCCTGGCCAACGAAGCCGGCAAGACGAGCATCGACCTGGCCCACGAAAAAGGCCACCCCGAACTTGCCGAATGGATGATTGGATGATTGGGGCCAGGCCCCCAAATTCACCGATCCTAACAACTGCGCTTCTTCAGCGCTCGAACGATCCGGCTCAGGGTGTTGGGATGGACGCGAATTGCATGTGCAATCTCGGACAAGCGGTAACCATGCACGACGTGGGCGCGTACCACCTGCTCGTCGCGTTCGGTCTTTGTTAGCGGTGGTTCGAAGATCTCCGAAAGATTTGGACGGGCAAGTGCCTTGTAAGACCGCGGGAGCCGGACCTGGTGATGCCGCGCCCCAAGCTCACTGCGAATCGTCGCCTCGAGCTGCGGGCTGCCGAACACGTCTGCCTCGGTGATCTCCGACATTGCGGTTGGCGCCGTCAGCAGGTCGCGATAACGGCGTTGCGACTCGTGCCGGGTCTTGCCACCTAGCGCCCAATCTAGCCATTCGAGGCGAAGCAAGGCAGGAGGCTCGTCGAGTCCGGCCGTCGCCCGAAAGCTACTCCATGGCCATTCCGCAGGATGGCTGACTAGGCCGGCGGCGACCGGGTTCAGAACGACATAAAGGTTGGCATTCCAGAGGTAAATATCGTTGTCGATGACGATCGACCTGAACCGCCCTTCCAGCACATGTCCGGTTCGGCCGTGGCGCAGGTTCGACGCTTGCGCAAACACGCCGTTGACGAAATGCATGGCGTCGGAGAGGTTGCGGTCTGCCGTCTCAATGACTGCGTGATAGTGGTTGCCCATAAGGCAATAGGACAAGCACCCAAGTCGATAGCGTTCCGATGCCTCGGTCAACACCTCTAGAAACCGCCGGCGATCGATGTCGTCATCAAAGATGATCCCCTTTCGATTTCCTCTGGCCATGACGTGGTAGATAGCGCCGGTCAACTGGATGCGTGGAGGTCGAGCCATGCTGCGGAGACATTCAAAGCGCGGGCCTGCTTCAAAGTCTCGAATTCAGGAGGGTTTCAGCGACCGGGTTGTGCCAAGGATGCAGAAATATCGACAGCCAACGCAATCCGACATCTCAATAATTGCGCGTGGTGAATTTGGGGGCCTGGCCCCAATCCACCATTTGGTGAAAATGGGGGTCAGGCCCCCAGGCGGTGATCAGGCCCCCAGGCGGTGATAGGCGGCGAGGGTGCCGGAGACGAGGTGTTCGACGTCGAACTGCTTCGCGACGCGCTGGCGTCCGGCCTCTCCATAGGTTCGCCGCAACGGGGCGTCCTTGAGCAGCTTCACCAGGGCAGCCGCCAGCGGCTTTGGCTCGCCAGGTTCCACGAGTTCGCCGGTTTCGCCCGGCACGACCGCCTCGGGGATGCCGCCGGCGCGCGTGCCGACCACAGGCAGGGCCATCGCCATGGCGTCGAGTACTGCCGAGCCGAGCCCCTCGGTGATCGAGCTCATCACGAACAGGTCGGCCGACTTCATCAACGACAGGACGTCTTCCCGGAATCCCGGGAGCAGCACGTGCTTGTCGAGCGACAGGTGCTTGACCTGCCGTTCGAGCGACGGCCGCAACTCGCCTTCGCCGAAGATCACCAGGCGCGCGTCGGGCACCTCGTGCAGGACGAAGGGCATGGCGTCGATCAGGAACTTCTGCCCCTTGTGCGCCACCAGCGCGCCGACGTTGACGATGACCGGGACCCCGTGCGGCAGCCAGTACTCCGCATGCAGATCGGCCGCCTCGCGACGCGCGATCTTCCCGACGTCGATGCCGTCGTGCACGACGCTGATGCGGCCGGCCGGAATCCCGTCGTGAACCAGGATGTCGCGGATGGCCCCCGAGGCGGCGATGAACCCGTCCACCTGCCGGTACTTCCACTGCGAAAACGCGTTGCCCTGCAGGTGGAAGTCCACCCGCCGCGACGTGACGATCTTCGGCCGCGGCGCCGGCGCGCCATACGACAGGCCGAGCGCCGCCATGGCGACGGCATGCGGATCGTGGGCATGGACGATCGCGGGTCGCCACTTCCGCACCACCCGCGACAGCTTCCATGCCGCCGACAGGTCGACCTCGTTCATCGACGCAATCGGCACCAGGTCGGGCCCCTCCACGGCGCGTCGATAGAGCTCTCCCTCCGGGTGCGCGACGAGCACCGCCCGATGGCCCCTGGCCCGCAGCCCGAGCACGGTCAGGAGGACTTGTTGCTGTCCTCCGCGCCACGTGCGCGCGGTGTCGATGTGGAGGGAGAACACAGTTCCCAGAGTTTGGCGAATTTGAGGCCGACGTATCGCGCGTTCATCGCCGACACGATCAGCCCGGGCACTCCGTCGCGAAAGCCGCCGCGGAGCAGGTAGTTGCGGAGAAACGCCGCCGGCGGATGCACGGCGAGATCGACCCAGCCGGCCCGCCGGCCCTCCTCGAACATCTGGCGCGCCGCGAGCGACGTGTAGCGGTCCATGGTCTGGATGTGATGGGCGAGGCCGCGGTAGGCGTAATGCTGCAGCTCACCGCGCAGGTCGATCACGGGCCCATCCGCCTTCACCGACTCGTGCACCAGCCGTCCAGTCCACCGCGCGCGCCGCCGATCGTAAAAGCGCAACTGGTAGTCCGGATACCAATCGGTCGAGCGAATCCATCGCCCCAGGTGGAACGTGACCCGCGGGACGCGATACCCCGGCGCCGCCGCCCCGCTCGTGGCGAGCGCGGTGATCTCCCCGGCCAGCGCCGGCGTGACGCGCTCGTCGGCATCAAGCGAGAAGATCCAGTCATGGCTCGCCTGGGCCGCGGCGAAGTTCTTTTGTGCCACGTAGCCCGGCCACTCCCGCACGAACACCTTGTCGGTGAACTCCCGGGCGATCGCCACGGTGGCGTCGGTGCTCTGGCTGTCGACGACGATGATCTCGTCGGCCCACGAGAGGGACTCGAGGGCGGCCCGCAGGTTGGCGGCTTCGTTCAGGGTGATGACGGTGGCCGTGACAGGCACGGCCTCATCATACTGAAGGTTAGAAGTGAGAAGTGAGAAGTGAGAAGTTAGACGAATAGCCTTCTAGCCTCTAACTTCTCTCTTCTCACTTCTTCAGAAGAGCGGCGCCTGCTGGACGGCGGTGTAGTTCACCACCGACTTGGCGTATTCGATCAGCGCCAGCAGCTCGCTGTTGCGCGCGATGTTCAAGTCGCGCTGGGCCTGCAGCACGAAGAAGCTGCTGGTCATACCGGCCTGGTATTTCTTCTCTTCCGCTTCGAGGCGGCGCTCGGCGAGCACGCGCGACGACCGGGTGGCATCCACGCGCTTGGCGTTGGTCTGCACCTGGCGGCCGTACTCGCGGACCTGGGTCGCGACCTGGAGCTCGAGGCTCTGAATCTGCCGCTCGGCCTGCGTGTTCTGCAGCCGCGCCCGTGCCAGCTGCGCCTCCTGCGTCGACTTGCCGATCGGGTAGGCAAGGTCGACCTGCAGTGTCCAGCCCGGAAAATCGCCGGCGAAGGTCTTGCCGAGGGTGTTGAAGTAGCTTTGCTCGACGCTCGAGATGATGTCGCCGGTGGGAAGGCCGGTGATCGGATCGCGGGCGCGGCTCACCTGCAGACCGCCGGTGGCACGGGCGTTGTAGTTGACCGACGCGGTCACGTCCGGCAACGACTGGTTGCGGAAGTAACGGATGTTCACGTCGTTGATCTCGAGGTTCTTCCGCGCGTTGACGACGTCGGTCCGCTGCCCGAGCGCGTTCTTGACCGCGCCCTCGATATCGACGGTGGCCGGCTGAAAGGTCACCGCCTCGGTCGGTTCGATGCGCGCCGACCAGAAGTCGGCGCTGCCCGGGTTGAAGACCAGCGCGCGCAGCGTGTCCTGGGCGCGGTCGATGGCGGCCTCGGCGAGAATCACCGACTCCTCGCGGGTCGCGACTTCGGCTTCGGCCTGGACGATGTCGAGCGGCGCCATGGTGCCAATTTCGACGCGGGCCCGATTGTCCTTGAGCGACTGCTGCGCGAGGTCGAGCGACTGCCGCTGCACGGCGAGATTGCCGAGTGCATAGGTCAGGTCGTAGTAGGCGTTGCGCACATTGCGCACCGTCACCGAGACCGACTGCTGCAACTGGACGTCGGAGATTTCCTTGTTCTTCTGGCTGACCAGCAGTTGCTGGCGGGTGCCGTCGATCTTGAAGTTACGCAACAGCGGCTGGGTGTAGGTCGCGCTCAGCGACGAGTTCAACTGCGGGTTGAACGTCGAGAACTGGTTGTTGGTGGTATTGCGGCCGTTGTTCCAGCGGACGTCGTAACTGCCCCCTCCCCAGTGGGTCAGCGAAGCCACCCCAAAATTGAACAGCGACTGGCCGGTCGCGATGCCTCTCGCGGTGCCGCCCGAGAGGATGTTGGTGGAGGGCTGGGTCGAATCCGAGGTGCTGACCGTCGACACGAAGTTGGGCGTGTACGCCGCCTTGAACTGGTCGGTCGAAAGGTCCTGCAACTGCGGGTTATAGCGCTGGACCTGCAGGTCCAGGTTCTGCTCGATCGCCGTCGCCACCGCATCGTCGATGCTCATCCGCCGGACCGGACCGCCTTGCGCCGGAGGCGTAGTGGCCGATGTCTGGGCGTGGACAGGCGTCAGCCCAAAACCGGACACTATCGTTGCCGCGAGGCCGGCGGTAACCACGGCCCGGGCGCAAAAACGCTGGTCAAAACGCATCACACTGCTACTCCAATCGAAGGTAATTCGCGGGTCTGGCTTGAGGGTCAGCAAAAGCGGTGCCGCTGGCCGACACGTCCGTCCTCCATCATAGACGTCACGGGGCGAGCAAGGGTTCGGTCGACGGGCGTCGTTATACTACCGTTTGATGACCGAAACCGACCTCCTGACCTTGTTCCGCCGCTCGGGCGCGCTGCACGACGGCCATTTTCGCCTGTCCTCAGGGCTGCATAGTCCCGGTTACCTGCAATGCGCGCTGGTCTTGCAGCATCCAGCCGATGCCGAGGCCCTCGGTGCAGCGCTGGGCAATGCCGTGCGCTCGCTTGGCGCTGTCACCGTTTTATCACCAGCCCTTGGCGGCATCGTCATCGGCCAGGAGGTCGCCCGCGCCTTGGGCGTCCGTGCCATCTTTGCCGAGCGCCAGGACAGCACGCTGACCCTGCGCCGCGGCTTCGCGCTGGAGCCCGGCGAGAAGGTCCTGGTCGTCGAAGACGTGGTGACGACCGGCGGATCCACCCGCGAGACGATGGCCGTCGCCCGCGCGGCCGGCGCCGTGGTGGTCGGCGCCTGCGCCGTGGTCGACCGCAGCGGCGGCAAGCAGGGACTCGACGTGCCGTTCCACGCGCTGTTGCCCATGGTCGTGCCGACGTATCAGCCGGACGACTGCCCGCTCTGCAATCAGGGCCTGCCGATCGTCAAGCCCGGTTCGCGCAGCAAGTAAGCCGTGCCTCGCACCCTGAAGCTGACGATCGCCTACGACGGATCGGCCTATTCAGGATGGCAGCGGCAGGCCAACGCGCCCAGCATCCAGGCGGTCATCGAGGACGAGATCGCGACCATCGTCGGCGCGCCCAATCCGCTGGTGGCCGCCGGACGCACCGACGCGGGCGTGCACGCGGCGGCGCAGGTGGCGAGCATCACGATCGACCACCCGATCGCCTGCGACGAGTTGCTGAAGGCCCTCAATGCGCGGTTGACGGCCGGCGACATCCGCATTCGCGCGATCGAGGAGACGTCCGAGCGTTTCGACGCGCGAATTTTCGCGAAGACCAAGACCTACCGCTATGCCATCTGGAACGGCGGCGTGCCCAACCCGTTCATTCGCCACGTGGTCTGGCACGTGCCGTACGTCCTGGATCTGCCGCGGATGGTGGACGCCGCGCGCGCGCTCGTTGGGGAGCAGGACTTTGCCGCGTTTCAAGGGCGCGGCAGCGACGTCAAGACCACGGTCCGCCGCGTGCTGTCGGCGGAACTCCGCGAGCTGGAGGTGGATAGCGATCAGCCGGTTGCGGTGTCGCCCCTGGCGGCCACCGCGCCGCAGCGCGATGGACGGCTGCTTCGTCTCGAGATTTCCGGGACCGGGTTCCTGCGGCACATGGTCCGGACGATTGCCGGGACCCTGGTCGATATTGGCCGGGGGCAACTGGCGCCCGACGACCTGCGCCGGATCATCGACTCGCGCGACCGCGCCGAGGCGGGGCAGACCGCGCCGCCGCAGGGCTTGATGCTGTGGCGCGTTGAGTACTGACCGCGCGTACTGACCGCGCGCAGAGCGACGGCTTTAGCCGTCGCTGGACCGGCGAGGGCTGACGCCCTCGCCCTCCGCAGACGGCCTCGGTTTTCCCATCCACAACGACAGCAACCACATCACGAATGCGGCGGCGACGATGACCATGGCCAGGCGCAGGAGCTGTGACAGGTCGACGGCGGTGAACTCCGGCCAGCGGTAGCTCACCAACACGCTGCCGCGCTCGGTGGCCCAGTGCCAGGCCGTGTGCGCCACGAGCGCCGACAGCAGGATGGTGCCGATGCGTTCGGCGACCACGTAGCGGAACGTCAGCGTCAGCAGCGGCACGGCGAGGATCAACACGAACACCTGGCCGAGCTCGACGCCGACGTTGAACGCCAGCAGTGACGCGACCAGGTGCTCACCCGCGAACTGCATGCGCTCGCGCAACAGGAACGAGAACCCAAACCCGTGGATGAGGCCGAAGCCGAAGGTCACCATCCAGCGGCGGCTGAGTTGCGCGCCGACGATGTTCTCGAACGCCATGTACACGATCGAGATCGCGATCAGCGTTTCAATGAGCGGCGCGAACCACAGCCCATCGGGCGCCATGCCGTAGGCCGACGCGATCAGGGTCACCGAATGCGCGATCGTGAACGAGGTGACCACCACCACCAGTCCGCGCAGCTTGCGGAACGGAACCACCAGGCACAACAGGAACAGCAGGTGATCGGTGCCGTCGAGGATGTGGAAGAACCCCTCCCGGGCGAACAGGTAGGACGCCTGGTGCCAGCGTGGATCGAGGTGGACAATGCCGGTCTCGGCGTGGATGTCGAACGCGCGCTCGGGCTTGCCGGGCTGCGCGAAGCGCAGCACGACGTTGACCTGGAGTCCCAGTCGCGACAGCCCGGGGCGCACGGCAAAGTCCGACTGTTCGGAAGCGATCGCGTAGTCGAGCGCGAGGTCGAGCATGCCCTGTTCCCAGTAGATCTGGGTCTCCTGGCCGAGGCGAGGGCCGGTCAGGATGTTTTCGAGCGCGGTGCCGTAGGCGTCGAACGACCGGTCGCCCGGTAGCGATACCCGCAGCGCCTTGATCGCGGGCGACGCCAGGCGCTGGCCGTTCTCGTAGATCTCGACGTAGTCGCGAATCCACAGGTTGGTGGCGTCGGTCAGGGCGCGATCGACCCGGCTGAAGTCCAGGAATCCGGTGGTGTAGGTCGGGATGTCCAAGTCCCTGAGTGACTTAAGAGGCACCCGCAACAACAGGGTCAGGGTCTCGGCCTGGGGCCGGACGAAGCCGAACACGGTGACCTCGTTGGGCACGTCGTGCGCGCCGGCGCGCGGCGCCAGCAGGACCAGGAGCAGGACCACGACGGCCAATCGAGTCAATAACTTGCTGGGATTGGTGGCGCTCGACACGGTAATCGGTCCCAAGTATACTGGCGCCCGCAAAGACAGGCACTTCTTGAGAGGGAGCCAAGATGGACCGGGTTAAGAGAAACAGCAAGCTTTATGTAGGCGCGGCGTTTGTCGCAGTTCTGCTCGCACTCGGTGCGGGCCAGGCCCTGCTCGAGAACACCTCCGCTCAGGCCAAGCAGGCCCCGCGATTCGAGGTCGATCCGTTCTGGCCGAAACCCATGCCCAACAACTGGGTCATGGGCATGACCATCGGCCTGGGCGTGTCGGCCGACGACCACGTGTGGGTCATTCACCGCGGCAACGATCCCGGCAACCTCGATCGCACCGAACTCGCTGTCGTCAAGGAAGGCGCGCCGCGGGTTGGCGAGTGCTGTAACCCGGCGCCGCCGGTGCTCGAGTTCGACGCGGCCGGCAACCTGGTCGGCAGCTGGGGCGGCCAGCCCAAGGACAATTCCTACGACTGGCCCGAGAGCAACCACGGCATTGTCGTGGACCACAAGGGCTTCGTGTGGATTGGCGGCAACGGCGGTCCCGACGCCCACATCCTGAAGTTCACGCGCGACGGCAAGTTCGTGGCGCAATACGGCAAGAAGAACGCCCGCCTGAAGGAGGGCGCGCCCGGCTCCAAGCCGACGTTCGTGCCCAACAGCATGGACATGGACAACTTCGGCCGCGTGGCGAAGATCTTCATCGATCCGAAGGCCAACGAAGGCTACGTGGCCGATGGCTACTTCAACAAGCGGGTCGCGGTGATCGACCTCGACAGCGGCAAGATCAAGCGGTTCTGGGGCGCCTATGGACAGCCGCCCGATGACGCGCCGCTTGGCCCGTACGACCCGGCCGCGCCGGTGGCCAAGCAGTTCCGCACCCCGGTGCACTGCGCCGAAGTCTCGAACGACGGTTTCGTGTATGTCTGCGACCGTCCCAACGACCGCCTCCAGATCTTCACGAGAGAAGGCAAGTTCGTGAAGGAAGTGTTCGTCGCGAAGGAAACCCGCGCCGACGGTTCGGTGTGGGACGTGGCCTTCTCGAAGGACCCCGCCCAGAAGTACCTCTACATGGCTGACGGCGTGAACGAGCACGTGCGCGTGTTCGACCGCCAGTCGATGGAAGAACTCTACAACTTCGGCTACGGTGGCCGCCAGCCCGGCATGTTCCTGGGCGTGCACAGCATTGCCACCGACTCGAAGGGCAATATCTACACCACCGAAACCTACACCGGCAAGCGCCTGCAGAAGTTCACGCTGAAGGGTGAAGGCGCCATTCCGAAGTCGGCGACCCCGCCCTGGCCGGGCATGTAAAAGGGTGGGCCGCACTAAAGTGCTGCCCCTCCTGGCACGGCAAGCTCAAGCGCCGGTTCGGACCACGTCCGAACCGGCGTTTTCGTTGTACTATCGAAGACCGACTCCATGAGCCTGGACCAATTGCTGGAGTGGATTCCGCCGGGCGGGGCTGACGAGGCCCTGGCCCGTCAAGTCGAGATGGACCGCCTGCCGCGGCACGTCGCGATCATCATGGACGGCAACGGCCGCTGGGCCGGCCAGCGGCACCTGCCGCGCGTCGAGGGCCATCGCGCCGGCATCGACTCGGTCCGCGACGTTGTCGAAACCTCCGCTCGCCTGGGTCTGGACGTGCTGACGCTCTACGCCTTCTCGGTCGAGAACTGGAAGCGGCCGGCCTCCGAAGTCAGCACCTTGATGATGCTGCTCAAGCGCTACCTGCGGCTCGAGCTGTCGACGCTGCTGCGCAACAACATTCGCTTCAAGGTAATTGGCCGCACCGAGGCGCTGGCGCCCGACGTGCTCGAAGAGCTGCACGCCGCCGAGGCGAAGACCTCGACCAGCACCGGCATGCTGTTCAACATCGCGCTCAATTACGGCGGCCGCACCGAGATCATTGACGCCGCGCGGCGCGCCATGGCCTCGGGTCTCGACCCACAGGACCTCGACGAGGACCGATTCGCGAGTTTCCTCTACACGGCGGGCCAGCCCGATCCCGACCTGCTGATTCGCACCAGCGGCGAGATGCGCGTGAGCAATTTTCTGCTGTGGCAGATTGCCTACGCCGAAATCTGGGTCACCGACACGCTGTGGCCCGACTTCCGCTGCCGGCACCTGCTCGAAGGCGTGCTGGCCTACCAGAAGCGCGACCGCCGCTTTGGCGGCATCGCGCCGCCGGTCGCCGCGGGAGTGAAGTAGTCCCCGCATGACCCGTGTCCTTAGCGGCGTCGTCCTCGGCGCCGTAGCCCTGGCGCTGATCTGGTTCCTGAGCTCAATCGCGTTGCTCGGCGTGGCCCTGGCCGTGGCGGCGCTGGCCTTCACGGAATACGAGAAGATCGTCGACGCGATTGGCGCGAAGGTGCCGTTCTGGACGTCGCTGCTGGTCACGTTGCTGGCCTGCGCGATGGTGCCGTTCCAGTGGGTCGACATCGAGTCGGTGCTCGCGGCGTCGCTGCTGCTCGTCGCCTTCGAGGTGCTGGTGTCGGACCGGGTCGGGCCGCCGCTACTTGCCGACACGACTGCGGCCGTGCTGGCGCCCATCTATATCGGCCTGCCGCTCGGTTCGCTGGTGGGGGTCCACGCCATTGCGGGACGTGAAGCGGTGCTGCTGTTGATTGCCACGGTCGCGGTCAGCGACACGGCACAGTACTACGCGGGCCGCACCCTTGGCCGCACGCCGCTGGCGCCGCGACGCAGCCCGAACAAGACGCGCGAGGGCGCCATCGGCGGCTTCATCGTCGCGCCGATCTTCCTGGCGGTGGCGGGTTCGTACTGGCTGCCGGGCGCCCCGGCGTGGTGGCTGGCGGCCCTCGGCGTGGGCATCGTGATTGCGGGGATCATCGGCGACCTGTTCGAGTCGATGCTCAAGCGCGCGGCCGACATGAAGGACAGCGGCGCGCTGATTCCCGGCCACGGCGGCGTGCTCGACCGGATTGACGCGCTGCTCTTCGCGGCGCCGGTGTTCTATTTCTTCCTGCGCGCGCTGTGATTAAAAACGCGGCCGCCCATAAACGCATGACGCGCATCGCCATCCTCGGCTCAACCGGATCGATCGGCACGAGCGCGTTGGACGTGGCGCGCACGCATGCCGATCGCATCGAAGTGGTCGGGATTGCCGCGGCCACCAATGCCGCGCTCATGGCGAAGCAGGTGCTCGAGTTCCGGCCGCGCGCCGTCGGCATGGCCAGCGGCGACGCCATGGACAAGCTGCGCGCCGTGCTGGGCGGGTCGCCGGCCGAGATCTGCGGCGTCGGCAACGACGGCCTGATCGAACTGGCGACGCATCCTGACGTCGATGTCGTGCTGTGCGCGTCGTCTGGTACCGCTGCACTTGATGCCGTGCTGGCCGCGATTGAGGCCGGCAAGACCATTGCCCTGGCCAACAAGGAAGTGCTGGTCATGGCCGGCGGCATCGTCATGGACGCGGCCCGGCGCAAGGGTGTCGCGGTGTTGCCGGTCGACAGCGAGCACAACGCCATTCACCAGTGCCTGCATGGCCGCGCGGCCGGCGAGTGGCGGCGGCTGATTCTGACTGCGTCGGGCGGCCCCTTCCGCGGCCATTCGCGCGAGGCGCTGGCAACCGTCACGGCGGCCGATGCGCTGAAGCATCCCACGTGGCTGATGGGCCAGAAGATCACCATCGACTCGGCCACGCTGATGAACAAGGGCCTCGAGGTGATCGAGGCGCACTGGCTGTTCGGCGCTCCCGCGGCCCAGATCGGCGTCGTCGTGCATCCGCAGTCGATCGTCCACTCCATGGTCGAGCTGAAGGACGGATCGACCATCGCCCAGATGGGCATCACCGACATGCGGCTGCCGATCCAATATGCGTTCGCGTACCCGGAGCGGTGGGACGCGCCGGTGCCGTTCCTGGACCTGACCACCGTTGGGCCGCTCGAGTTCCAGGAGCCTCGCTGGGACGACTTCCCCTGCCTGCGCCTGGCGTTCCGGGCCCTTGAGGCAGAGCGCAGCCTGCCGATCGTGTTGAACGCGGCCAACGAGGTCGCCGTATCGTCTTTCTTAGCGGGCCGCCTGGCGTTCACCAGCATTCCGGTGGTGATCGAGCAGGCCATGGACGCCCACGCCCCCGAGGCCGCGGCCACACTGGCCGAGGTCCGGCGGGTCGATGCCTGGGCCCGGCAACATGCCGCGGAAACGGCCGGGGAGTTAGAATTGAATCTGCAATGACGACGTTATTGGCGTTCCTGTTCGTGCTTGGTGTGCTCGTGTTCATCCACGAGCTGGGTCATTTCCTGCTGGCCCGCTACAACGGCGTCAAGGTCCTGACGTTCTCGCTTGGCTTCGGCCCGAAGATCCTGAAGTTCCAGCGGGGCGATACCGAGTACTGCATCAGCATCATCCCGCTTGGCGGCTACGTGAAGATGGCCGGCGAGAACCCGGACGACCCGAAGACCGGCGCGGACGATGAGTTCCTGTCGAAGTCGAAGTGGCAGCGCTTCCAGATCCTGATCGCCGGCCCGGTGATGAACCTGATCCTGGCCGTCGTGCTGCTGGCCATTGTCCTGATGCAGGGGGCCGACGTGCTGGCGTACCTCGATCAGCCGGCCATCGTCGGCGCGGTGCAGGAAGGGTCGCCGGCCGACCGGGCGGGCATTCGCCCCGGCGACACGATCATCAAGCTCGGCTCCGCCGACATCAGCACCTGGGAGCACCTCGACATGGCCGTGGCGGCGCGCCCCGAGCGCGAGGTCGCGGCCGTGGTGGTTCGCGACGGCCGCGAAGAGCGGCTCACGATCACTCCCGATCTCACCGAACTGCGGACGCGCGGCAACGCGCGGTTCGAGGTCGGCACCATCGGCGTGCTGCCCGACGTGAACCCCAGCGTCCAGTCGCTGCAGGGCGGCTCGCCGGCTGAAGCGGCCGGCTTCCAGCCCGGCGACCTGATTCTCGCCGTCGATGGCCGGCGCATGGTGTTCAGCTCGATGGTGATCGAGGCGATCACCATCAAGAAGGGCGAACCGGTCGAGTTCCGGCTCCGCCGCGACGGCGTCGAACAGTCGATCACCGTGACGCCGAGGATGGAAGGCGACTCGCCGCGCATCGGCATGTTCATGAGCAACGCCACGCGGCCGTTCACGCCGACGCCGATCGAGGCCATTGGCCTCAGCTTCGAGCGCAACTGGGAGATGGCCGGCCAGATCCTGGCCACGCTGCGCGACCTGGCCACCGGCGAGGCGTCGCCCAAGCAGCTGATGGGGCCGGTGGGCATCGCCCAGTTGTCGGGTGAGTCCGCGCAGCAGGGCTGGATTTCGCTGCTCATGCTGATGGCCGGCATCAGCCTGAACCTCGGGCTGCTCAACCTGCTGCCAATCCCGATTCTCGACGGCGGCCACATCTTCATCATGGGCATCGAGACGATCTCGCGCCGCGACTTCAGCCTCCAGGTGAAGGAGAAGATGCTGTTCGTGGGCTTCGTGCTGCTGATGACGCTGATGGTGACGGTGATCTACAACGACCTCACGCGCATCACGTGGATCGAAAACCTGATGCCCTGGCGCTAACGCGCCAAGGTGCCTAGTTGCTCTTGAAGTAGGCGGCGATTGCCTCGGCGAACGCCGCCAGCGAACCACCCGGCAACTGAATCGCCGGCGTCACGTGGGCCCGGGTCACGGCGTCCGCCGCCGCGGGCCCCAGGGTCGCCACCGCCGTGTGCGCGAGCAGGTCCGAGGCCTGGTCGGCGCCCACGCTGGCCAGGAATCCCAGCACTGCCGACGCGCTGGTGAACGTGACCACGTCGACCTTCCGCTCGAGCAACTGCCGATACACGTCGATGCCGGCATCGGTGTCGAGCACCACCGCGGCGCCCTGCTGTTCCAGCAGCGCGGCCACATCGTCGGGCTGCTCCTTCGAGTGCATGACCAGGGCACGGCGCCCGAACAGCGGCCGTGAATCGAACCAGCGCAGGTGTTGGCGGAAGTTGACGACGCGTCCGACGATCAGGATGGCCGCCCCGACCGGATTCTCCTCGACCGCCCTGGCGAGCTCGGCCAGCGTGCCGGTAATGGTGCGCTGCGACGGGAGGGTGCCGTTGACGATGATGGCCGCCGACTCGTCGGCCGGCCGGCCGTGCGCGACGAGCGCCTCGATCATCTTCGGCAGCTGCTTCGGGCCGGCGTTGCAGACCATGGTGCCGCCGAGGCCGGCGAGGTGGTCCCAGTCGAGCCGCGTCCGCTCGCGGCCATCGTCATCGAAGCCGCGCACGAAGGTGACGGTATCGCCGCCGCCAGGATAGGTGATGGGAATGCCCGCATACGCCGCGGCACCAATCGCCGACGGCACGCCCGGCACCACCTCGAACGGGATGCCCTGCTCGTGCAGAAACAGCGCCTCTTCACCACCGTGGTCGAACAGGAAGGAGTCGCCGCGCTTGAGGCGGGCCACGACCTTGCCCTCGCGCGCCTTCTCGGCAATCAGGTAGCAAATGGCATCCTGCGCGCTGGCATCGGGCGCGGCGCCACCCACGTCGATTCGCTCTGCCTGGGCGGGCGCGTACTGCAGCACGTCGGCGTGGACGCGGTGGTCGTAGATCACCACGCCGGCCCGCTGCAGGCAGTGAAAGCCGCGCAGCGTGATCAGATCCGGCGCGCCCGGGCCGGCGCCAATCAGGTAGACCATCGATCGCACGCGCTGATACTAGCGCAGAAGCGTGATGCTAGTGCGACGTGGGGCCGTAGTAACCGCGCTTGGTGCGGGCGGTCACGTTGGGCCGGCTGATCTGGACGACCAGGCGGCGGAAGGCGCCGTCGCGCTTGGCGTTTCGCGACGAGTAGCCCATCGAGTACTGGCTCGACAGCTCGTCGGCAATCTGGCCATAGACGTCCTTCAGGTCTTCGACTTTCTGTGCAAAAAACGCCCGCCCGCCGGTTTCCTGCGCCAGCTGGCGCAACACGAACTCGGCTTCGCGGAACCCGCGCAATGCCGTGGTTTCGCGCGGCTGCAGGCCAATGGTGTAGATCGCCGTCTCGGACCGCTTCGCCAGCTCGAGCACTTCTTCAAAGCTGACCAGGCTCGAGGTGTCTTCGCCGTCGGACAGCACGACAATGGCCTGGCGACGCACCTCCTCCGTGTTCTTCGCCCTGATCTTGGCCAGTTCCTTCAGCGAGATGTAGACGGCGTTGTGCAGCGCGGTCGAGCCGCCCGGCGAGGTGTTGCGAATGGCGCGCTCGAGCTGGTCGAGCTGGTTCGAAAACGTCTGGCGAATCTCGACCCGGCTGTCGAAGTCGATGACCTGGGCGAGGTCCTGCGGCCGGATCTTCTGGGCAAAGCCGATCGCGGCCTCCTGCGCGTGTTCCATCCGCTGTTCCATGCTCGCGCTCGAATCGATCAGCAACGACAGGGCAATCGGCAGGTTGCTGCGGTTGAAGTACGACAGCTCCTGCCTGGCGCCGTCCTCGAACACGCCGAAGTCCTCTTGCGCCAGGTCGGTGACATACCGGCCCTGGCTGTCGACCACGGTGACGTTGAGCGACACCATCTCGACGCCGGCGCGGAATACCTGGTTCTTGTCTTGGGCGGGTAGGGCTTGCAAGGCGGGTGGGACCGCGGCTGCGGAAGCCGACAAGCGCGCGTGCTGCGGCATCAGGGTCGCCACGGCGACGGCAACGACGACGGCTGCGCGCAGGGTTTGCGACATCGGCTTACCGGGCGGCCTGGCCTCGGGCCGGCGCCCCGCTGGCGACCTGGCCTGGCTTGGCCGCCGAGACCGCGACCTTCTCCGGCGGAATCAGGGTTTGCGGACGGGCGTAGACCACGCGGTGCTGGCTCTTGAGAATGGCCGCCAGTTCCTGCAGCTTCACTTCGAACGCCTGGCTGGTCAGGATATCTTCGCGGGTGCCGCCGCTGGCCTTGGGGCCGAGGTCGAGCACCGACGCGCGATTGCGCGCCTCGTCATCGAGCGCCGTGCCGCCCGGCCCGCTGAGCACCAGCGCATGCATCATCGCGCCGCCCCTGGCGAACTCCTCCAGCACCTCGCGGTAGTGCCGGTTGCTGAACTCGCGATTCTCGCCGGTGATGATCACCATCGCCGCGCGATCGGTCTCGCGCTTGGCCAGGCCCTTGCTCACCTCGACGACGGCGTCGAGCAGGGTGGCGCCCGAACCGGGCATCGCGAAGACGCGGCCCACGGCATCCTGGAGCTGCTTCTGGTCGGTGGTGTAGTCGCGCAGGATCGTCGGCCGGTCAGCGACGCTGACGAGGGCGACCGGTCCCAGGCCGTCGAGCGACTTGACGAAGGCCGCGAGCGCCCGGCGCAGGTCGGCAATGGTGGGCGTGGCGGCCTGCGAGTTGTCGACGACGACAGCAATCGACATGGGCGAGGTCGCGGGCGTGACGCGCAACACCTCGCGGGCCAGCCCGTCTTCGCGGACCGCGAAGGCGTCGGGGCCGAGGCCGGTGATGGGGGCGCGGGTCTTCTCGTCCCACACGCTGACGTAGAGCACGCGCTCCACCGACTGGGCGAGCACGGCCGAGGAAATGAACAGGGCGACGGCGCCCCCGGCTGCGAGACGAACGATCGGATGTCGACTCATGAGATCCTCACCGAACTGCGGCCGAGGCGCATCGGGCAGCTGTCTGCAGCTTACACTAGACCCATGGCGCCGACGTCTCCGTCCACCTGGCAGCTCATCGGTCAATTGAGCACGATCGGGATGTCGTTCGTGTTTGCGTTGGTGCTGGGCTTTGGCGGCGGGTACTGGCTGGATGGCTGGCTGGGCACGACGCCCTGGTTGTCCTTCCTGGGGTTCTTCCTGGGGCTGGCCGCCGGCATCTTGAACGTCTACCGCGTGATGCAGCTCGCCAACCGCCAGCCGTGATCGCGCGCATCAGCCGTGACACGGCGCTTGTGTGCGGCGTCCTGGCGCTGGTCGCGGCGCTGTGGTTCCGCAACACCGCCGTGCCCTTTGGGGTACTTGGGGGCGGGCTGCTGATTGGGCTGTCGTTCTGGGCCATCCGGGGAAGTCTCGAGGCCTTCGTCGGGGTTCGATCCGGTGGCGAAACCGGTGGAAAAACGGCACGTTTCCACTTAGTGAAGTTTTTCACAAGGCATGCTATGCTGGCTCTCGCCGCCTACGGTATGATGGTGCGTTTGCAGCTTGACCCGGTGGCCATGCTTGTAGGTGTGACGTCGCTAGGCGTTGCCGTAGCCGTAGAAGCGGTGAGAAGTCTGAGATGGAGGCGTTTTCCGTGAGAACAAGTCGGTTTGTGCTGTCGTTGATGTTCGGGTTCGTGGTCCTCGGTCTGGCCTCACCGGTCTATGCCCAGGAAGC
>JBEGVQ010000091.1:0-5071 GCA_041178345.1 Acidobacteriota bacterium
GTGATCGTGGCGTGCCCGCGGCCCGATGCCGCGGTGTTCGCCGCGGCGGTGGAGGCGGGCGTCGATCGGCTGTTCCAGGTGGGCGGCGCCCACGCCGTTGCCGCCATGGCGTACGGTACGCGCACGGTGCCGAGGGTGGACAAGATCGTCGGTCCCGGCAACCGCTGGGTGTCGGCGGCGAAGTCGCTGGTCTCGGCCGATTGCGGCATCGACTTCTACGCCGGGCCCACCGAGATCCTGATCGTCACCGCCACCGGAGCGGCGGCGGCCATTGCCGCCGACCTGATCGCGCAGGCCGAGCACGATCCGGACGCGCGCGCGGTGTTCATCACGTGGCGTGCCCGCCTGGCGGACCAGGTGGCGCGCGAGGTCGCCACGCAGATGCCCGGCTCCGGGCCGGCGCGGCAGTCGCTGGAGCGCCACGGCGGCATCATCGTGTGCCGCACCATGACCGAGGCGATCGACCTGGCCAACCAGGCGGCCGCCGAACACCTCGTCGTGGGAACCGAGGCGCTGGCCAGGCGCGTCTGGAATGCGGGAGCCGTGTTCGTGGGCGAGTGGACGGCACAGGTCGCCGGCGATTACGCCATCGGCTCGAATCACGTGCTGCCCACCGCCGGAGCCGCTCGCTACCGCGGCGGGCTGAACGCGGCCGACTTCGTGAAGCTGGTCTCCGTCCAACGGATGACAAGACGCGGACTCGCGAGCATCGCGGGCACGGTCACCACCCTGGCGCGCACCGAAGGCCTCGAGGGCCACGCCCGCTCCATTGAAATTCGGACCAAATCATGACGACGATTCAAGGCGTTCCCGACCTCGGTCCCGGCCTTCGCCTGCACCTCAACGAGAACACCGCCGGCTGCTCGCCGAAGGTGGTCGAGGCCGTCCGGGCGTTCGACGGCCAGCGGCTGGCCACCTATCCGGACTTTCGCGACGCGATCTTCGAGACGGCGGCGTTCCTCGGTGTCGAGCCAGACCGCCTCGTGCTCACCAACGGCCTGGACGAGGGCATCCTGCTGGCGTCGATCGGCTACCTGGGCCAGCGCACGCCCGAGGCGCTGGTGGATCTCGGCGCGCCAATCGCGGCGCTCTCCGGCGCGGCCGAGGTCATCGTCTCGCAGCCGGCGTTCGAGCCCTACCTCCATGCGGCGCACGCGCTTGGCGCGCGGGTCGTGCCGGTACCGGCCGGTCCCGACTACGCCTATCCGCTCGAGGGCGTGCTCAAGGCCATCACCCCCAACACGCGCCTCGTCTACGTGAACAACCCGAACAACCCGAGCGGCCAGCCGGTGCCGCAAGAGGCGATTCGCCGCGTGGCGCGGGCGGCCGGCCATGCGCTGGTGTTCGTGGACGAGGCGTATCACGACTTCCTGGGCGAGAACTTCCTGGGCGAGGCGGCGGACTACCCGAACGTGATCGTCGGCCGCACGTTCTCGAAGGCGTTCGGCCTGGCCGGCATGCGGGTGGGCGTGATGATGGCGTCGCCGGCCATCCTGGCGCCAATTCGCCGCGCCATGCCGCTGTTCAACCTGAACGTCGTCGCCGTGGCCGCCCTCCGCGCCGCGATCGCCGATACCGAGTTTCGGTCCTGGTATGTGGCGCAGGCGAACGAATCGAAAGCGCTGGTCTATGCGGCGTGTGACCGCGCGGGCCTGCGGTACTGGAAGAGCGGCGCGAACTTCGTGCTGATCGATGGCGGTGATCGCGCGCGGGCGCTGGTGGACGGCATGATCGCGCACGGGGTGTTCGTGCGGGACCGCACCAAGGACCCGGCCTGCCCCAATTGCTTCCGGCTCACGGCCGGCGTCGTCGAGCACACCCGTCACGCGGTGGCGACCCTGGAGGCCCTATGCCACCTTCGCTAAAGCTACGGCGGCCAGGGCGGAGCGCGGTAATCGATCGCCGAACCGCCGAAACGCAGATCAAGGTCACGCTGAAGCTCGATGGCAAGGGCACGTACGAGAACAGCACCGGCATCCGCTTTCTCGATCACATGCTCGATCTTGTGGCCCGGCATGGCGGCTTCGACCTCAAGGTCAAGGCCACCGGCGACCTGGACGTGGACCAGCACCACACCGTGGAGGACGCCGGCATTGCCCTGGGCGAGGCCGTGCTGGCCACCATCGGGAACAAGCGCGGCATCAACCGCGCCGGGTACTTCGTGATGCCGATGGACGAGACCCTCGCGGTCGCGGCCATCGACTTGAGCGGCCGGCCGCACTGCGTCGTGGACACCAAGGTCACGGTGCCGGTGGTCGGCGACCTGCAGACCGAACTGGTGCACGACTTCTTCGACGGCTTCGCCATGGCCGCGCGGGCCAACGTGCACCTGAAGGTGATGTACGGGCGGTCGAACCACCACAAGATCGAGGCCTGCTTCAAGGCGTTCGCGCGCGCGCTGCGGGTGGCGTGCTCGAAGGACAAGCAGATGGCGCGCAGCCTGCCGAGCACCAAGGGCCTGCTGTGATCGCACTCGTGGACTACGGCGCCGGCAACCTGGCGTCGGTGCGCAAGGCGCTGGCCGCCATCGGTGCGGAGGTCTGGACGCCGTCGGCGCCCGCCGAACTTGGGCGCGCCACCGGCGTCATCGTTCCGGGCGTGGGCCACTTCGACGCCACCAGGGGCATCACCGGCGACTGGCGAACCGCGATCAGCACGGCGATCGCGGATGGCCTCCCGCTGCTCGGCATCTGCGTCGGCCTGCAATGGTTGTTCGAAGGCAGCACCGAGGCCGCCGACGTGAGCGGGCTCGGCGCGTTTAAGGGGACCTGCTCCCTTTTCACGTTCCCCGTAAATGCGAAGCAGAAAGTGCCACATGTGGGCTGGAACAGCCTCACCTTGCCACGACCGAGCAAGTTGATGGCCGGGATTGGAGATGGGACGCAGGTGTACTTCACCCACTCGTACGCGGCGCCCGTGGTCGGCGAGACTGTCGCACTCTGCGAATACGGTGTCCCGTTCAGCGCCGCAGTCGAACGAGACAACGTGTCGGCCGTGCAGTTCCATCCCGAGAAGTCCGGCCCGGCCGGCCTTCAGGTTCTCAGAAACTGGCTGGGGCATGCTCAGTAAACGGATCATCGCCTGCCTCGACGTGCGCGACGGCAAGGTCGTGAAGGGCGTGAACTTCGAAGGATTGCGCGAGGCCGGCGATCCCGCCGAGCTCGCGCGGCGCTACAACGTCGAGGGTATCGACGAAATCGTCATTCTCGACGTGACCGCCACCGTCGAGGCGCGCCAGGCGCGCGCGCACACCATTGCCGCGGTCGCGAAAGAGATCTTCCTGCCGCTGGCGGTCGGTGGCGGCATTCACAGCGAAGCCGATGCCGCGGCCGCCATCGAGGCCGGCGCCGACAAGGTCAGCCTGAACACGGCGGCGCTGAAGACGCCTGAACTGATTACCGTGCTGGCGAAGCGTTATGGGAGCCAGGCGGTGATTGTGGCGATCGATGCCAAGCGCGGGGAGGCACCCCATAAAGGGGTGCCCTACGACAAGGTGCCCTACAACGTGTTCGCGAGGTCGGGACAGTCGGCCACCACTCGCGACGCGATCGAGTGGGCGCGGGAAGCCACCGGCCGTGGCGCCGGCGAGATCCTGCTGACTTCGATCGATCGCGATGGGACCAAGGCCGGGTTCGACTGCGCCATGACCGCCGCCGTGTCAGACGCGGTCAACATCCCCGTGATCGCGTCGGGCGGCGCCGGCACCTTCGAGCACTTCGCGACAGTCTTTCGCGACGGCCACGCCGATGCGGCCCTGGCGGCCTCAATCTTTCACTTCAATGAAAAGAGCGTCAGCGCTCTGAAACAGTATTTGAGCACCCAGAGCATTCCAGTAAGAAGATGAGTTTCCCTGTGTCCGCTGTGTCCTCTGTGGCCAACGTATGTTGATCCCCTCGATTGATCTCCAGGGCGGCAAGGTCGTCCAGCTCGTGCAAGGCGACAAGCTCGCCATCTCCTCGGACGACCTCGATGGCTGGATCGCGAAGTTCGCGAAGTTCCCCAAGGTCCAGTTGATCGATCTGGATGCGGCAATGTCGCGCGGGAACAACGATGCCCTCGTGGCCCGGATCGCGGCGCAGCTGCCGTGCCGAGTGGGCGGCGGGGTCCGCAGCGTGCGCCGCGCGGCAGAGCTGATCGCCGCCGGGGCGCAGGCCGTGATTGCCGGCTCGGGCCTGTTCAGGGGCGGCGATGGCGCCGACGTGGCGCAGATGATCGACCACGACTTCGCGCGCGCGCTCGCCGACACCGTCGGCATGCACCGGCTGATCGCCGCGGTCGACTCGCGCGGTGGCCGCGTGTGCATTCACGGCTGGAAGACGGTGCTGCCGCTCACCGCCGTGCAGGCCGTGCAGCTGCTCGACGGCTACTGCGAAGAGTTCCTCTACACCCACGTGGACAAGGAAGGGCTGATGCAGGGCACCGACATGGCCGCCATCACGGCCGTCGCGAAGGCCACCGAGCGCAAGCTCACCGCCGCCGGGGGCATCACCACCCGCGCCGAGATCGACGCGCTCGATGCACAAGGCATCGACGCGGTGGTGGGCATGGCCATCTATACAGGGTCTCTGGCTATTGATTGAGGCCCGAAACAGCACCTCAGCACCTGAGCACTTACGCACCTGCTAGAATCAGCCCATGCGGTATCTCGTTGCAGCGTTGCTGGCGTGGGGCGCGGTGGTGGCGGCCCAGGAGCCGGCGTTTCCAAACCGGCCGAGCCAGGAGGCCATGCCGGGCACGGCGCGGCCGCTCATTGATCCCGAGGCGCCGACGACGACCAGCGGGTATATCTGCCCGATGCATCCGAACGAAGTGAGGGCCGAGCCCGGCACGTGCAGCATTTGCGGCATGAAGCTCGTGCCGGGCGATCCCATGGCGACCACCGACTACGTGATGCGCGTCACGCTGGAGCCACGCGCGCCGAAGCCGGGGCAGCCGGTCAAGTTCCGCCTCGCCGTGCTCCACCCGCTCACCGGCGCCATGGTCAAGGACTTCGCCGAGGTCCACGACCGCCTGTTCCACCTGTTCATCGTCAGCCGCGACATGACCCAGTGGTTCCACGAGCATCCCGTGC
>JBEGVQ010000092.1:0-3667 GCA_041178345.1 Acidobacteriota bacterium
TCGTGGCGCCCTTCACGGGTTGGCCCTGAGGGTCCTTGATGGTGCCGCCAACCCGGCCCGTCTGCGCGGCGGCCGGGAGGGCCGAGACCACGAGCGCCAGGACCAGAGCCGCCGCCGAAAAGATTGTCTTCAAGTCACGCATTGCTAGCTTCTCCCTTAAAGGAACCACAACCAAGTCAGTATATTAACCCCATGGGCCTAATGCCAAAAGGGGCTTGGGGGGCTTGCGCCCTGCTCGTCCTTTCCTCGCAATCGGTGGTTTTCGGCCGTCAGGCGGCACCAGCGTTCTCCCGCGTCGATGTCCTCGTTCAGGAGGCCATTGCCGCTAAAGCCGCCCCTGGCGCCGTCGTGCTGGTCGGTCGAGGCGACCAGACCATCTACGAGAAAGCCTTTGGCGCCCGGGCGACGGTTCCTGCACACGAGCCGATGACCCTGGATACGATTTTCGACCTGGCATCGTTGACCAAGGTGGTGGCCACCACCACGGCGGTGATGACACTGGTCGAGCAGGGCCGGCTGCGGCTCAACGACCCGGTGGCCGCGTTCGTGCCTGGGTTCGATCGCTACGGCAAGGGCGGTCTTACCATCCGGCACTTGCTGACGCACGTGTCGGGGCTGCGTCCCGACGTCGACCTTCACCCGTGGACCGGCTACGACGCGGCGATCGCCCTGGCCGTGGACGAGGTGCCCACGACGCCGCCCGGCGCGCAGTTTGTCTACAGCGATATCAACTTCTTCCTGCTCGGCGACATCGTGGCCCGGGTCACGGGCGAATCGCTCGATGGCTACCTGCAGCGCGCGGTCTTCGCGCCGCTTGGGATGCGCGACACCGGCTTCCGCCCGGCGACGGCGCTGCTGCCGCGCATGGCCCCAACCGAACGGTGCGCCGACCAGGATGCGTGGCCCTGCAAGCGCCCCGCTGCGGCACCGCTGCGCGGCGTCGTCCACGACCCCACGGCCCGCCGCATGGGCGGGGTCGCCGGGCATGCCGGGCTGTTCGGCACCGCGCGCGATCTGCAGCGGTTCGCCCGCATGTTGCTCAACGGCGGCGAGCTCGATGGCGTGCGCGTGCTGTCGGCTGCCACCGTGGCCCGCATGATCGCGCCGGTGCCCATGCCGGCGAATGCCGGCACCCGGGGCCTCGGCTGGGACATCGACACCTCGTTCTCGTCGAACCGGGGCGATCTGTACCCGATTGGCTCGTTCGGGCACACCGGCTTCACCGGCACCAGCCTGTGGGTCGATCCCGCGTCGCAGTCGTACGTGATCTTCCTGTCGAGCCGCCTGCATCCCGACGGCGTGGGTGATGTGGGCGTGCTGCGCAGCCGCATCGCAACGGTTGCCGCCGCCGCGCTCAGTGGCAGCGGCACGGTCCCTGAGGTCCGGCTAAAGCCGGACGCTACATCGACGTCGGCGCCTGGCGCCAATGTGGCGTCCGGCTTTAGCCGGACCACCCCCGTGCTGACCGGCATCGATGTGCTCGCCCGCGACGGCTTCGCGAAGCTCAAGGGCAAGCGCGTTGGCCTGATCACCAATCACACCGGCGTCGCCCGCGACGGCACGTCAACTATCGACCTGCTGCACACCGCGCCCGGCGTGCAGCTGGTGTCGCTGTTCGCGCCCGAGCACGGCATTCGCGGCGTGCTCGATGCGGACGTTCCGGCAGAGCAGGACCAGAAGACCGGGCTGACGATCCACTCGCTCTACGGCGACACGCGGCGTCCGACCGACGCGATGCTGGCCGGCATCGACACGCTCGTGATCGATCTGCAGGACATTGGCGCGCGCTTCTACACCTATCCCGCCACGACCGGCTACGTGCTGGAGGAGGCGGCGCAGCGCCAGATCGCCGTGATGGTGCTGGACCGGCCGAACCCGGTGAACGGCTGGCAGATTGAAGGGCCGAACCAGAGCGAGCCGATCCGCGAGTTCATTGCCTACTTCCCCATGCCGGTCCGTCACGGACTGACGCTCGGCGAGCTGGCCCGGGTGTTCAATGACGAGAAGCAGATTAAAGCCGAGCTGACCGTGATCGCGGCCGAGAACTGGCGGCGCGACTACTGGTTCGACGAAACCGGCCTGAGGTGGATTAATCCGTCACCGAACATGCGCAACCTCAACCAGGCGGCGCTCTATCCCGGCATTGGCGCGATTGAATACTCGAACGTGTCGGTGGGACGCGGCACCGACCAACCGTTCGAGCAGTTCGGCGCGCCGTGGATCGACGGCCCGCGCCTGGCGGCGGCGCTCAACGCGCGCCAGCTGCC
Source organism: Acidobacteriota bacterium (assembly GCA_041178345.1). Taxonomy (GTDB): domain Bacteria; phylum Acidobacteriota; class Vicinamibacteria; order Vicinamibacterales; family UBA2999; genus 12-FULL-67-14b. The sequence continues at coordinate 2,268 of JBEGVQ010000092.1, forward strand.
GGGCGTGCGCTTTTACCCGGTCGCGTTCACGCCGGCCTCGAGCAAGTACGCGGGCCAGGCCTGCCAGGGCGTGTTCATGGTGATCACGAACCGCGCCGCGTTGCGGCCCGTGCGCGTCGGGCTCGAGATTGCCAGCGCGCTGTTTGCGTTGTTTGGCGAGAAGTACCAGCTGGAGAACACCGACCTGCTGCTCGGCTCGCGCGACAGCCTCGAGCGTGTCAAGCGCGGCGAGGATCCGGCGGCGGTGGCGGCGCGATGGGGAGACGACGAGGCGCGCTGGCGGCGCCTGCGCGCGAAGTATTTGCTGTACTAGAACCGGAACCGGATGCCGACCGTCGGTAGCAGCGGAATCGACTGGTCGGCTTCCTCGACAATCCGCGGCTGGTCGGCGTTGGGGTCGTACTCGAGGCGCGCCTCCAGCGCGCCGGCGTTCCGGCGATTCAACAGGTTGATGACCTCCGCATACAGTTCCCACCGGCCCGCGGCGCCCCTCGGACGCCACGTGGCGCGCAGATCGACCCGGGCAAACACCGGCAGGCGCGCCTCGTTGATGTTGGCGGTGTGGCCGAAGTCCACTTCGTAGATCAGGCGCCCGATCGCATCCCGGCCGGGCAGCAGCTCGTCGGTCACGCCATCACCGTCACGATCCGCCGCGTCCTCGGCCGCGGCGACCCGCACGCCGAGCGGCGCCGTGCGCGGGAAACCCGAGGCGATCCTGATCGTCGTTGCGAGCTCCCAGCGCGGCGTGAACCGGTAGGCCCCAACCACCGTGAAGGCGTGCCGGCGGTCGTACTCGAAGTCGTAGCGACGGCCGTAGGCATCGCGCGTGGTCCGGCCCCAGGTGTAGCTGGCCCAGCCGCTGACCTTCGCCCCGGCGGGCGGGCTGGTGCGCGAGACGAACCCATCGAAGCCGTACGACCGGCCGCGCCCGTCGTTGGACGGAAGCGTCGTGATCAGGGGATCGACCGGAATGTTCGACTGCAGGTGGAGCGGGAAGTCGTAGCGCGCCAGCCGGGCGAGCCGCGCCTCGTCTGTTTCAAGTCGCCCGATCAACAGGTCGGTGAAGTGCTTGTAGTAGGCCTCGGCCTTGAGCGTCACGCGGCCCGGCAGGTCGCGCTCGACGCCGGCCGAGACCTGCGCGGAGCGCTCGCTCCGCAGCTGCGCGCCGGCGGAGAAGTCGAGCACGTAGTCGCTTTGCGCCAGCTTTTCGTATCCGGGGCTCTGCGTGTAGAGCCCGGCGGCCGCCCGCAGGCGCGTCGCCTCGCCGACGCCCAGCAAGCCCGACAGGCGCGGCGAGAACAGCGTTTCGCCGGTGGCCCCCGGACGGTCCCAGCGCAGTCCGGCCTGGAGCGACCCGCGTGTGCCCACCGGGAACGTATCCTGGATCCAGGCGCCCGCGC
>JBEGVQ010000093.1:0-87127 GCA_041178345.1 Acidobacteriota bacterium
CTACACCCATCTCCATGTCCTCGACCTCGCTTCGAAGGCGGTCACGCGGCTGACGGAGGGCACGTTCGTGGTGGGCAGCTTCGACTGGTCGCCCGACGGCACCCGGATCGCGTTCGACCACCGCATCACCAGCGACCCAGGTGACGGCGTTTCCGCGGACATCTCGGTCGTCACGGTGGCAACGGGCGCACGCGCAGCCCTCGTCACGCAGGCCGGTCCCGACTCGAACCCCCAGTGGTCGCCCGACGGCTCACAGATCGCGTTCTCCTCGGCCATGAGCAAGCCGTTCTACTTCTACCAGAACGGCGAGATTGCCGTGGTGACGCCGGGCAAGAATGACATTCGCAGCCTGACGGATGGGTTCGATGAATCCCCGGGCCTGGTGGCGTGGACCCGTGCCGGCATTTTCATGTCCGCGTCACAGCGCACGTGGTCGTACCTGTTCCACCTCGATCCCGCGACGAAGAAGACGACGAGGCACGCGGTCCGCGATCAATGGATCGGCAGCTCGTTCTCGCTGACCCCCGACGGCGCCACCGTCGCCTTCATTGGATCCGGCCCAACTGATTTCCCCGACGTCTACATCGCTCCCGTGAAGACGATGGTGGCGACGAAGATCAGCGACACGGCGGCGCAAATCAGCTCGTGGCCGAAGCACGCGCGCGAGACCATCCGCTGGAAGAGCCAGGATGGCGCGGAGATTGAAGGCGTGCTGCACAAGCCGGCCGACTTCCAGGCCGGACGCCGCTATCCCCTGCTCGTCGTCATTCACGGCGGCCCGACCGGCGTATCGCGCCCGGTGCCTTATGGCCAGGTGGGCTACTACCCCGTGGATGCCTACCTGGCCAAGGGCGCCCTGGTCCTCGAGCCGAACTACCGTGGCAGCGCCGGCTACGGCGAGCAGTTTCGCTCGCTGAACGTCCGCAACCTCGGCATCGGCGACGCCTGGGATGTGCTCTCGGGCATCGACGCGCTCGTGCAGCAGGGCCTGGTGGACAAGGACCGCGTCGGCAGCATGGGCTGGAGCCAGGGCGGCTACATCTCGGCCTTCCTCACCACGCGTCACGCCGATCGCTTCAAGGCCATCTCGGTCGGCGCCGGCATTTCCGACTGGATGACCTACTACGTCAACACCGACATCCACCCGTTCACGCGCCAGTACCTCAAGGCCACGCCGTGGGACGACCCGAAGATCTACGCCGACACTTCGCCCATGACCTACATCAAGCAGGCCCGCACGCCCACGCTGATCCAGCACGGTGAAAACGACCTGCGCGTGCCGATTCCCAATGCCTTCCAGTTGTACCAGGGCCTGCGCGACCAGAACGTGCCGGTGCAGCTGGCCATCTTCAAGGGCTTCGGCCATGGACTGACCAAGCCGAAGGCCAATCGCGGCGCCATGCAGCAGAATCTCGATTGGTTCGCGAAGTACATCTGGGCCCAGGCACTCTAGGCACCCTGGGCACTTAGGCGCTAACCTATAGAGGTTCATGGAATACGTAGTCGACCTGTTCCTGCACCTCGACGTGCATCTCGCGGAGTTCGTGGCGCAGTACGGCGTGTGGGTCTACGCCATGCTGTTTGCGATCGTCTTCATCGAAACCGGCCTGATTATCTGGCCGTTCCTGCCGGGCGATTCGCTGCTGTTTGCCGCGGGGGCCATGGCCGCCACCGGCGCGCTCGATCCGTGGCTGACCGCCACGCTGCTTGTCACGGCGGCGATTGCCGGGGATGCCGTGAATTACTCGGTCGGCCGCTATGCCGGGCCGAAGGTGTTTTCCGCGCACGACTACCAGGGGTTCCTGCACAAGGTGCTGAACCGCGACCACCTCGACAAGGCGCACGTCTTCTTCGAGAAGCACGGCGGCATGGCCGTCGCGTCCGGCCGCTTCGTCCCGATCGTGCGCACGTTCGTGCCGTTTGTGGCGGGTGCCGCGTCGATGAACCGCTCCACCTTCCTGTTGTGGAACGTCCTCGGCGCGTTCATCTGGGTCGGCGTGTGCATGGGCGCAGGCTACGCCTTCGGCAACGTGCCGGTGGTCAAGGACAACTTCTCGCTCGTCGCCATCGGCATTATCGGCGTCTCGGTGCTGCCGATTGCGGTCGAGATGTACCGGCACAGACGGGATAGCACTGCTTGACTAGAAGATTTCCGCAGGCACTTGGAGACCCGATGAGAAGACCTGACCAGAGAAGCGTGCTTTCCAGACAAGCCACAATCGTTCTGCTCAGTGGTTTCCTACTGAGTGTCGTCGCGCTCGACGGCCAGGAGAAACCTCCGGCCGGGACTCCAGCGACGATTCCCTCGTCGGTCGTCGCTGCAGCGGCGAAGATCGCCAACGATCCGCAAGTCCTGGCCCTGCTCAAGGACCAGGGCACGGATGCGGCCGCCAAGGCACGATGGAACAATTTCCTGGAACTCGTTCGCATCCCCTCGCCGTCGCGCGAGGAACATCTGAAGGCGGCCGAGATTCATCGCAGACTGGTCGGGGACTGGGGATTCACCCAGGCCGAAGTGATGACGCGCGCCGATGGCGTCATCCCCGCCTCCGACACGAACATCGTCGATGGCCTGCCGGTCTACAACGCGTGCGTGGTGATCAAGGGGTCGTACTCGAGTCGCGCGGATGCGCAGCAGTATCAGGGCCAGTACCCCAAAGTGCTCGTGGAAGGACACATTGACGTCGTCAATCCTGAAACGCTGCCGAAGACGGGCGACCCGTCCATCCGCATCAAGCTCCAGCCGTACGCGCAGCCGGTGGTAGCCACGCCCGAGGAACTGGCGGCGATCCCCGTCGAGCTGTCGTTCGATGCTCGCGGCCGGGTCGTCGAGAACGACAATTACGTTACGGCCAGCAGGGTCTTCGCGAATGCGAAAGAAGCCGAAGCCGGCGGAGGCGTGCGCATCTATGTGCCGGGGTATGGCGACATGATGCCGAGCACCGCTAACGCATTCATGCTCGCGGCCGCGATGAAGAAGCACAACATCAAGCCGGTCTACGACATCTGGATCTGCGGCACTGCCGGCGAAGAGGGCAAGGGCAACCTGGCCGGCATGAAACAGCTTTACGGGTTCGATCAGAAACTCGGCACCGGATCGAATCCCCTGAATTTCGTTGCGAACTTTGGCCTCGAGGGCGGCGGAATCGTGAACTTCATCGGCAGCTATCGTTTCGAGATGAAGTTCAAGGCGCCGCTGCCCCGCGGAGGCGGGAAGGCGCCAAGCGCGCCCGAGGCGATGGCCGCCGCGATCGCGAAGATTGCCGACGTCAAGACCCCGTCGGAACTCCAGGCCGGCGCGCCGCGCACCACCTACACCGTCGGCCGCGCGAGCTGCGAACCGCCGCCGCCAGGCGGCACGGTCGTGCCGAGTTGCTCGCTCGAGGTGGACATGCGCTCGACTCGCAAGGAACCGCTGGAAGACATGCGCAAGACGATCGAGCCCATGTTCCAGGCGGGCGCGTCGGCGGAGAACGCCAGGTACGGGCGCAAGGATGGCTCGCCGGAAGGGATCACCCTGGAGCTGATGTGGTATGGATTGCGGCCGGCGTTCGTGGCCGACAGCGTCGATAACGTGGCGGTGCATGCGGGTCTGCAATCGGGCATCCAACTGGGGGTCCTCACGTCGCCGATGGTCGGCACGGGATCCGGCAGCTTGAACGACAATGTGCCGGCCAACACCGGCATCCCGACGTATCAATTCACCCTGGCGTCATCGGCCGCCGGCGCCGGCGGACACGCGTTCTGGGAATGGGGGACGCGAGGCGCGCCGGCGACGGAGGTGGCCCGCATGCATCGCGTGCTCACGGCCGCGTTGACCGTGTCGGGGTTCCATGCCGCGGACGGCACCGTCGTGCCACCAGCCACGGGCCCGATTGGCAAGCGGACCCGCGAAGTCGTTCGATAGCACTGGAGCATTTCTCATGAAGCGCCTGATACTTTCGCTCGCATTCATCGCCAGCATCGCCGCTGCCGCCTCGCCCGTTGTCGCGCAGCAGACCGGCGGACTGAAGATCGAGTTCCAGGGACCTGGCGGTCATAGTTCCGGCGCCTACGGGCGCGTCAGCGCCCTTCACGCCGCCGCTCGCGCGGTCCTCCTGATTCAGAAGGCACTGCCCGCCGGCAGTTACCAGATCACGAACCTGACCGGCGGCAACTCGGTCAACTCGATCGCGTCCGACGGTCTGATCGAGATGAAGCTGACCGCCGCCAATGCCGCCGCCTACCAGGCGCTGGTAGCGGCCGTGACGAAAGCAGCAGCGGAAGGCGCCGACGCTGAGAACAGGTTCCGGGGCGTGAAGGCCGGGGACCTGACGGCCGGAGCGCCGGCGACGGTCCGGTCTGCCGTCACGCCGTTCTGAACCCGGCTCTTCACAGGAGCTCAAGCAATCAGGAGATGTGTTGTTTTTCTCCCGATCTCCGAAACTCCTGTCAAATTACTTACCGCGCGAGCCAGTACGTCATCTTCACCGCCAGCGACCGCGAGTGAACCCGAGCCGAGTCGGTGGCGACGGCGCGCGAGCTGAGCGGCAGATCGATGTCCCAGCCCTGGTTGTAGACGACATACAGGTCGCTGCCGGGCTTGTAGTGGTACCACCACAGGAAATTGAAGCTCGCCGTCTTGCGATCGTCGTTGTACTGGATGAATCCCTTGAGGTAGAAGTCGGGCGAGTACGAGTGGCTGACCCGGAAGTTGAGGACGTTGCTCTTGTAGTCGGGGCGGCCGGGTAGCTGCACGCGGTTGTGCGCGTAGTTGGGCTCGAACAGCAGCGTCTTGGCCACCTGGATGGTCAGGTTGGCGCGCAGCGCCTGGCGCTCGCCGTGGTAGTAGCCGCCGGCGTCGGCGCCAACCGTGCCATAGACGCGCCTGGTGCGGTTGGATGAATAGCTGGCCGACGCCGTCGTCCACGAGTACTCGCCTGGCACGAGCGACGTGCCGGCGGTCGCGAAGGCAGCGGCAAGGTTGTCGTACTCGCGCGTCGCCGACAGGCGGAGGCTCGACGTGTCCTGCCGCTGCAGGTGCGCCTCGACCTCGGTGGTCCGCGACTCGACGCGGCCATCGTGGTTCTCGAAGTAGTCGGTAGCGGCGTTGAACACCAACTGCCGCACACCCCGCCATCGCGGCCGCGGCGTCCAGCCGCCCTTGACCTTGCCGGCGCGGATGTCGCGGCGCGGGATGTAGCCCATCTCGGCGTTGAAGTGCGCGCCGATGTCCTGGTACTGCGAGCCAAAAGTGAACCGGTCGTTCTTCCACAGGAAGTCGACAACGCCGGCAGTGGTGGAACCAGCGGTCCGGCGGAAGCCGGACGCTGCATCGGGAGAAAACGTTTTCGCAAACAAGCTGGTGAAGGTGACGTACCGGCCGAGCACGAGACCGGCGTCAAAGCCGAGCGAGCGGTTGAACTCGGAGATGCCGTTCGCGCTGTTCAACAGCAGCATGCCGACACTCGACTTCGCCAGCACGTTGCGCTTGACGCGAATGGCCGTGAAATTGGCGTTCTCGAGCTGCCGCGCCGCCAGGGTTTCTTCCTCGGTCGAGATGTTCAGCACGCCAAGCGCGTAGTCGCCAATGCGCCCGGTGACGCGGCCGCCGCCGATGATCGGCACCTGCTGCCCGTCGACCAGGCCGATGCGGCGGCTGTAGAACAACGCGAGCAGTCCCGGATCGTTGGCCGCCGCCTCGCCGCCCAGCCCCGCCACCGCCTTGCCGAAATCGAAAATGCCGGCGCCTTCAGTGAAGAACTGCCGCTTCTCTGGGAAGAACAGGCTGAAGCGCGTCAGGTTCACGACCTCCTGGTCGGCTTCAACCTGCGCGAAGTCGGTGTGGTACGTGAGGTCGGCAATCAGGTCGTTAGTGAGGCCCATCTTGAAGTCGCCGCCGTACTTCGCATCGACCGCGGCGCCGGCCTGTCGCACGTAATCGCGAGCGGCGGTCGGCAGCATGAACGGCACGAACTCGATCCGCCGCCGCGACTTGAGGTCCTTGAGCCCGGTCAGCACGCCGGCATTCGACACGCGCGCGAACCCCGACGCGCCCCACTCACGCGGAAACGGCACCCAATACGATTCCTCATTCTTGCGGAACAGGATCCGGCAGAGGTTGATGCCCCACACCGATTCGCCAATGGTCGTGCGAAACCGCAACTGGCTGAGCGGGATGGCGATCTCGACATACCACCCGTGGTCGTCAACAAAGGTCTTGTTGTCCCACACCGCGTTCCAGTCGTAATTGATGGTGCGGCCGTTTTCGACAGTGTTGGCGTCCTTGTAGGCGCCGAGCGGGTTGGTGCTGAAGTAGAACGCGTTGCGATGATCGTGAAACGTATCGATGGTGATCTTGAGCTGGTCGCCCTTGTTCAACCCCGCATCCCGCTTCATCTCGCTCGCCAGGATCCCGGCCGGATCGCTGTCCCAGACCCAAACGCCGAGATACAGCGTCTGGTCGTCGTAGAGCACGCGGAACTCGGTCTTCTCGGACGATGGCTGGCCGTAGTCGGGCTCGCGCTGGATGAAGTTGCCCTGCGCCGGCGCCAACGCCCACGCCTCGTCGGTGAGCCGTCCATCGATCTTCGGCTGCTGTCCGTCATTCAGCTTGAAGGCGACGGCGCGGAAGGTTTCCGGGTCAATGGTCCTGATGTCAAACGCCGATTGGGCAAATGCATCAGAACCGCAGGTGACACAGATAACGCAGGCCAACGCCCGCAGACCCGAACGCATCGGGCGATTCTACCGGGCGCGATGCGATCGGGCTGCAATCATTTGTCCACGGTCCCGCTTTCGGCGAGCGCCCCGGCCAGGATGTCGATCACCAGGCTCGCGTGCACGTCGATCAGCACGAGGTCGCGGCCGACCATCCGGTACTGCAGTTCAGGCGGCAGTGGTGGCAGCGCCTCGAGGATGCACGGCACCATCGCCGTGCCAATTGCCCAGGGGAAGGCGCCGTTGATGTGCAGGGTGACGCCGGCCGGGTCGATGCCGTCGGCCAGTTCCGCGGCACGCACGTCGGCGGGCGTGAGCCCGTGAATCTGTAGGGCGCGGGCAATCCGGACGCGAATCGCCGCCTGGACGCGGGGATTGAAGAAATCGCCCTGCCTGGCGTCGGGCCGGGCGGCGTGAACCGCGGCGGCCATGGCGTCGATGGCCTGACGGATGGTCTCGGGTTTGGCGTTCACCTCCATCGCCGGCAGCCGGCGTTCGAGCCGCCGGTGCATGAACGCGTAGTCCTCGGTCGCCCGCGCAAACGACAGCACGCCGTCGCGATCGATCAGCGGCTGGCCCAGCGCTGCGGCCAGGGCCACGGCCGCAAGCGTGATGATGATCTTCATGTCGTCCTCCGCGCCCGGTCAAGATTCGGGCACCGCCAACACGAACGCGCGGCCGGTCTTGAGCACCGCCGACGCAATGATCCCGGGGCGTCCCCGCGGCGGCTCCCGCAGTCCCATCACCACCAGTCCGGCGCCTTCCGCGACCGCACAACGCGAGATCTCCTCGGCCACATCGCCCCGCCGGACGATGAGCGACGTCGGCTTGACGGGTTCCAGGCCGTGCGCCCGGTCCCGCAACTCGGCGGCGGCATCGTGGTCGGAGAGCTTGCTGCGCGCCACGGTCATCAGGACCAGCTGCTGGCCGGCGATCCGTGCCACGCGGCTGGCCAGTTGCAGCTGATGCTCACAGGGCATGGTGAGGTCGACGGGGACGACCACCGGGCCGCACGTCAAGGCCGGCCGGTTGCCCACGCTGACAATGTCGATCTCGGTCGGCGGCACCAGCAGCACCGGCGTCCGGGCCAGCCCCAACAGGGCCTCGCTGGTCGAGCCGAGCAGCAGCCGCGCCAGGCCGCTGTGCCCGCGCGAACCGATCACGATGAGGGTGGCGCGACGGCGCAAGGCTTCGCGCTGAATGGCTTCCGAAACGCGACCGGTGGCAATGATCACCGACTCGTTGTCGATGTTGACCTCGTACGGCGCCGCGCGGCTGCACTCCGCCACCACGCGCTCCCTCAGGTCGGCTGAATCGTCCGCGCTGACATGCAGGACGCGCAGGTCAGCCTCGAGCAGTTTTGACAGCCCGTAGGCGTGAAACAGAACCCGCCCCGTGAGCGGTCCCAGGTCGATGGCACATAGGATCACGACCACCGTTAGCGCAAGGTCCGTGCCGGGGGCGCGCGCCACAAGTCAGGCGATCCCGGGGCCGCGCCCGCCTCGCGTGGGGGAATATCGCTACAATCGGGGGATTTCCCCCACGGATCCCCCCAAGGCGGTCCCGGCGGGTCGCCCGCGGCCGTCTTTCGCTGTCAACGGATGCGCTCACCAGGTGGCATGGATGGCGGCCTGGCCCGAACTCGCGTGGCGCGAAGTGTGCAGGTCGTGCTGTTGCCGGGGGCGCGTCCGCTGCCCTCGCGCCCGGAGGGATGTCATGTCCGATCTAAGTTCGCGAGCGGTTCTGAACCACCTGATCGAAACCTGCAAGGACAGCGCGTCTGGTTTCCTCCACGCTGCTCAGCTGGTGAATGATCCCGCGATCAAGACGCTCTTCACCGACCTCGCCCGTGGTCGCGCGCAGGTCGCGGCAGAGTTGCTGCCGCACGCGCAGCGGTTTGGCGGGTCCGAGGCGGCCGAGGGTACGACCGCGGCCTTGCTGCATCGCAAGTGGATGGACGTCCGTGACAACTGGAGCGGACACGATGACCGCGCGATCCTGGCTGAAGTCCGGCGCGGCAATGACATGACCGTGGCCGCTTTCAGGGACGCGCTGGCGGGCGTCCTGCCGGCGTCAGTTCGCGACATCGTGGAGCGGCAGTACGCCGAGATCTGCAGCAGCTCCGAAGGGCTGGTCTGGCCGCAACTGGCGTAACCTGGGCGTCGTGACGCAGACCAAGGAACGGGAACTCATCGAGGTGCACGTCGGCGAGTTGAAGCAGTTGTTTAACTCGCTCGACCCGACGCCGTTTCGCGAGCGCGACCTCGATCCCCGGGCGGAAGAGTTCATTGTCGGCTGGGCCACTGAACTGCACGGCGAGCCGCCACTCGGCCTGGTGGTCCACGTCGACCGGGTCGATGCGACACCGGCCGACGCAGCCATGCTGCGCGAGGCCATCAGCGAGTTCTTCAAGCAGCGGGCGCTCGTGACGCGCCGGCGGCTGCGCCAGGTGCTGCGGGTCGGCCGCACCAGCCTGATGATTGGACTCGCGGCGCTGACGGCGTCGATCGTGCTCGGTGATCTGGTCGCCACCACCATGACCGACAACCGTTTCGGCGGGATCTTCCGCGAAAGCCTGCTGATCGGTGGCTGGGTCGCCATGTGGCGGCCGCTCGAGGTGTTCCTCTACGACTGGTGGCCCATTCGCGCCGAGGCCAGCCGCTTCGATCGCCTCAGCCAGATGTCGATCCGCGTCATTCCCTCGCGTCAGTGAACCGGCTTCACCTGCAAGGTGCGAATGAATTCGACCAGCGAGTCGATCCGGTCCTTCACGGCTGCCGCATCGCCGCCATCGCGCGAGCGGGCAAAGGCGTCACCCCATACGGGCATGTCGGGCCCACCGTGCCCGCGCACCGGTGTCCTGCCGTCGATGGTGCGGAACACCAACTCTGACGGGTACTCCGCGCCGTTACGCTTGGCGATCTCGCTGAGGTCGGCCGGCGGGCGCCGCATGGAGCTGGCCAGCGGACCATCGCCACGGCCCGTTGGGCCGTGACAGGTGGCGCAGTAGGTCCGGTACACTTCACCGCCGGTCACCCGCTGGCGCATGTCCGCGGCAGGTTGCGAAGCAGCCTGCTGGGCTGTCGCCGGGACGGCCGCACCGGGCAGCAGCAGCGCCGCAGCCAGGAAGGCGGCCATGATGACGGTGGCCGACGCCGGCCGGTGCTCAGCCTCCTTCGGCTCGCGAACCGTCAGCACCGGACAGGGCGCCGTGCGCACCACGCGCTCGGCGACATTGCCCATCAGCGCATGCATCAAGGGCCCGTGCCCGTGCGTGCCCATCACGATGAGGTCGACCTTGCGATTGGTCGCGGCGGTGACCACGGCCCGCGCCGGGTTGCCGAACAGTACTTCCGTCGTCACGGGGACGCCGGTCAGTTTCGGCAACAGCTCCAGGAGCTCGCGTTCGGCCTCTTCGCCCAGTTGCTGGCTCCAGTTCGAGTAGGCGACCGCGTACGCGTCCATCGACCCGGTGGTCAGCGACGGCACCTCGCAGACGTGAATGAGGTGCAGTGACGCGCCGAAGCGCGTCGCCAGGGTGTGCGCGTAATCGAGGGCGCGAGCGGAGTTCGCACTGAAGTCCACCGGCACGAGAATGCTCTTGAAGTCGGGGCTCATGACCTGGTCCCTTTCTGGATGACCGTTACTCCCCGTAGGGGCAACCTCCATGCCATCGGAATAGCCCCGAAGGCGGGCCTGGCGGGCTTCTGAGCCGCGACATTTCCAGCCACGCGAGAAATATTCCGCGCTGGCCCGGTCCGTGCATGGACCGAGCCGAGGACTACAGTTTGCCCGCATTGCCCCCGCCATCCCGCCAGGCCCTAACCCCGTTCTTCGAGCCGTCGTGCGTCGCCGTGGTCGGCGCGAGCCGCGAGCGCAACAAGATCGGGTCGGAAGTCCTGCATAACCTGGTGGCCACCGGTTTCACTGGCGCGGTGGTGCCGGTGCATCCTTCTGCCGGCACCATCCAGGGCCTGACCGCCTATCCGCGGGTCGCCGATATCCCCTCGGCGGTGGACCTCGCGGTGATCGTGGTGCCCGCGGCGCAGGTGCCGGCGGCGGTGGACGATTGCCTCGCGAAACATGTGCCCGCGATCTGCATCATCAGCGCCGGCTTCGGCGAATGCGGCGAGGAAGGCCGCGCGGTCGAGCGCGAAATGGTCCGGAAGATTCGCAACGCCGGCAGCCGGCTGATCGGCCCCAACTGCATGGGCCTGTTGAACACCGATGCGCGGTTCGCGTTGAATGCGACGTTCTCGCCGGTGTACCCGCCGGCCGGTGGCGTGGCGATGTCAACGCAAAGCGGCGCCCTCGGCCTGGCGATTCTCGACTATGCGCGCCAGTTGAACATCGGTATCTCGACCTTTGTGTCGGTGGGCAACAAGGCCGACGTCTCGGGCAACGACCTGTTGCTCTATTGGGAAACGGATCCCAGCACGGCCGTGATCCTGCTGTACCTGGAGAGCTTCGGCAACCCGTCGAAGTTCAGCCGCATCGCCCGGCGCATCAGCCGCACGAAGCCGATCGTGGCGCTCAAGTCGGGGCGCTCACCAGTCGGCGCGCGCGCCGCCGCTTCGCATACCGGCGCCCTGGCCTCGAGCGACGACTTCGTCGACGCGCTCTTTCACCAGGCCGGCGTCATCCGCACGAACACGGTCACCGAACTATTCGATGTGGCGACGCTGCTGTCGCGACAACCGCTGCCACAGGGGCGCCGGGTCGCGATCCTGACCAATGCCGGCGGCCCGGGCATCCTGGCTGCCGACGCCTGCCTGGCGCATGGCCTGCTCGCCGCGGAGCTCTCGGCCAAGACCAGAGACGGGCTCAAGAGGATGCTGCCGGCCGCGGCCGCCGTCCACAACCCGGTCGATATGCTCGCCTCGGCTTCGCCGGCCCAATACCGGCAAGCATTGCAGTTGCTGCTGGCCGACCCCAACGTCGACAGCGCCATCGTCATCTTCATCCCACCCCTGATCACCAGTGCCGATGATGTCGCCGCCGCGATTGCCGGCGCGGCGGCGGATTCGGGCAAGCCCGTGTCCGGCGTGTTCATGCGCAGCCATGCGGCGCCCGATTCGCTGGCGGCGGTACCGTGCTACGCCTTCCCGGAACCGGCGGCCATTGCGCTGTCGCGTGTCGCCAGCTACGGCGAGTGGCGGCGGCAGCCCCCGAGCGAGGCACCGGCGTTTCACGACATCCAGGAAGGGCTGGCGCGCGCGGTCACCGACACGGCCGTGCGGCGCGGTGGTGGCTGGCTGTCGGCAGTCGAGGCCAACGCGCTCGTTTCAGCGGCCGGCATCACGATGCCGCGGTCCCTGCTCGTCACCTCGGTCGACGAGGCGGTCGATGCGGCGGTCTCGGTCGGGCTGCCGGTGGCACTGAAGGCGGTAGGCGCGTCCTTGCTCCACAAGACCGAGCACCGGGCCCTGCGGCTCAATCTCGAGTCCAGGCTGGCGGTCCGCAAGGCCGCCGCCGAACTGACCGAGGCGCTCGGTGACCGCATGGAGGGGCTGCTGGTGCAGCCCATGGTGAACGGCGGCGCCGAGATGATGATCGGCGCGATCAACGATCCCGTCTTCGGCCACGTCGTGGTGTGCGGCAGCGGCGGCGTGCTCGTCGATCTGCTCGCCGACTCGGCGTGCCGGCTGCACCCGGTGACCGACCGCGATGCGCGCGAGATGGTCGAGTCCCTGAAGGGCGTGCGCCTGCTGCGCGGGTTCCGCGGCGCCGAGCCCGCGGACGAACCGGCGTTCCGGGATGCCATCCTGCGCATCTCGGCGCTGGTCGGCCTGTGCCCCGAGATCGAGGAACTGGATCTCAACCCGGTGAAGGTGTTGCCTGGGGGCGTGTCGGCGATCGACGTGCGCGTCCGGATCGCAGTTCGCGGCTAGTCCTTCGCGGTCGCGACGAGCGCGTCGGGCGCGATGAAGTCGCGTTCGTGTGCGCGCACCGCGAGCACCGGACATGGTGCCGTGCGCACGATCCGCTCGGCGGCGCTGCCCAGCAACAACTGCTTCACCGCACCGCGGCCGTGTGTGCCGACCACGATCAGGTCAATGGCGTTGGCGCGGGCGTACTCGGTGACGCCGCCGGGCACGTTGAAGGCGGTCTGCACGACCTCAACCACCTTGAGCGTCTGGCGATCGTCCTCGGTAATCGACGCCTCGAGGTCGCGCCGCGCGGCCTTCTCGAGGTCCCGCTGCAGGTCCGGGATGGCAAAGCCCACCTCGGGGCTGTACCGCATCATCACGTCCTCCACTACGTGCAGGACGTGGAGGGTGGCGCTGTAGGAGCGGGCGAGGTCACGGCCGTACGCCATGGCGACGGCCGATGGCTCGCCGAAGTCGGTGGCCACGAGAATGTTCTTCAGCACAACCATTGGAAGCCTCATCAAATCGCGCGGCGGATGCGCCGGCAACCACGAGATGAGCACAATACGTGCCATCCGGCGGCTCCCGCCATGGCCCGATTATTGAAACGCGAGTCCGCATGAACGCGATCGCCGGCACGTTCAATCGGATTATCGGGTTTGATTCCCCCCTGCCGGTCCGAACGGCGCGAGAGATTCTGAGGACGGCCGTGAAAAAACACCCACTCCACGTGCTGGTCGTCGACGATGAACCGCTGATCCGCTGGTCGGTCACCGAAACCCTGGCCGACCTTGGCCTTGATGTGGAGCAGGCCGATTGCGCCGCCGCGGCCTTACAGGCCATAACCACCACGGCCCTGCCGTTTGATGTGATCGTGCTGGACCTGCGGTTGCCGGACATGCGCGACCTGTCGCTGCTGGCCACCATCCGCCAATTGCTGCCCGAAACGCCGATGGTCCTGATGACCGCGTTCGGCACGCCGGAGGTCGTGTCAAACGCCCGCCGGTTGGGCGTGCGCGCGGTCCTGAACAAGCCATTTGAGCTGAGCGAGTTGAGCCGCGTCGTGTTGGAGACGTTGACCCCGGCGCGTTGATAGGTGGCGCCAACTTGGGCCATACTGGCGGCTTCGTGCAGCCCATTCCAGCCGGCGAAGCATCCCGTGTCTCCGACCGTCCGGGGCCGCGCACGGCCCTGGTGATAGACGACGAGGCCTTGATCCGCTGGTCGGTCAGCGAGACCCTCAGCGACCTGGGTTTCGTCGTCGCCCAGGCGGCCGACGGCGCCGGTGCGCTTCGCGCCATCGGCGACGCCGGGACGGCCTTTGATGTCGTGGTGCTCGACCTGAGGCTGCCGGATGTCAACGACCTGTCGTTGCTCGGCCGCGTGCGCGAGCGGCTGCCGCTGTCAACGGTGGTGTTGATGACGGCGTTTGGCAGCGCCGAGATCGTCGCCGCGGCCCTCGAGCTCGGCGTGATCGGCGTCCTCAACAAACCCTTCGAGCTCACCGAGCTCGCCCAGCTGCTCGGCCTGACCGGCACGCCCCGTCCATCCTGATGCCACGCGCCACCGTCCTGATCGTCGACGACGAACAACTGATTCGATGGTCGCTGGCCAGCCGTCTGAAAGACGAGGGCTACCGCACCCTCGAGGCCGCCACCGCCGCCGAAGCGTTGTCGCAATTCCGAGAGGGCGTCGACCTGGTGCTGCTCGACATCGGCCTGCCCGACGCGAGCGGGTTGTCGGTGCTCAAGCAGATCAAGGAATCGGATCCCGACACGCTCGTCATCATGCTGACCGGGCAGACCGGCGTGCAGACCGCGGTCGAGGCGATGAAGGCCGGCGCCTTTCACTACGCCAACAAGCCGTTCGATCTCGACGAAGTCGTGCTGCTGGTCGAGAAGGCACTCGAGACCACGCACCTGCGGCGCGAGGTCCGCACGCTGCGGGCGCGCCAGGCTCAGCCCTACGGCCCCGGCAGCATTGTCGGCGAGAGCGCGCCGATCGTCGCCGTGCGGTCGATGCTCGAGAAGATTGGCGTCAGCCCCGCGTCGACGGTGCTGCTGACCGGTGAGAGCGGCACGGGCAAGGACCTGGCCGCCAAGGTCATTCACTACAGCAGCAACCGCGCGGCGCGGCCGTTCATGAACATCACCTGCTCGGCGCTGCCCGAAACGCTGCTCGAAAGCGAGCTGTTCGGCCACGAACGCGGGGCGTTCACGGGCGCCGATCGGCAGAAGCACGGCCTGCTCGAATCGGCCGACGGGGGCACGGTGTTTCTCGACGAGATCGGCGAGATGGTGCCGCTGCTGCAGGCGAAGCTGCTGCGCTTCCTGGAGGAGAAGTCGTTCAAGCGCGTCGGCGGCTCGGCCGACATCAAGGTGGACGTGCGGGTGATCGCCGCTACCAACCGCTCGCTGCAGGACGAGGTCCGGAAGGGGCGCTTCCGCGAGGACCTGTTCTACCGCTTGAACGTGATGGCGGTGCCGCTGCCGCCGCTGCGTGATCGGCGCGACGACATCCCGCGGCTGCTGCGGCACTACATCGACCTCTTCAACACCGAGTTCCGGAAGAAGATCTCGGGCGTGTCGCCCGGCGCCATGAAGATGCTGCAGGCTTACGCCTGGCCCGGCAACGTCCGCGAGTTGCGCAATGCCGTCGAGCGGGCCATGCTGCTGACCGAGAGCGCCGAGCTGTCCGAGGCGCAGTTCGCCATGCTCGTGTCGGGGGACGCGGAGTTGTCGGCGGGCATGGGACTGCCGGCCGGCGGCATCAATCTCGAGGAGCTCGAGCGGTCGCTGGTGGTCCAGGCCCTCGAGCGCAGCGGCTGGAATCAGACCAAGGCGGCGACGCTGCTCGGCCTCAACCGCGACCAGATCCGCTATCGAATCGAGAAGTTCAAGCTGGAGAAGGCAACTCCACGGTAACGATCGTGCCGCCGCCCGGCGGACAGGTCACGTGGATGCGGCCCTCGTGCAGTTCGACCAGCCGCTTGGCCGTGGCCATGCCCAGGCCGGTGCCCCGCGCCTTGGTCGTCTTGAACGGACGAAACAGCGCCGCGCGGATCTCGGGGTGAATGCCGGGACCATGGTCGGCGACCGCCACCCGCAGCCAGCCGTCCGCCGGCGTCATCGACACCGTAATCGCGCCCTTGCCGTGCATTGCCTGCGCCGAGTTGATTAACAGATTCTGGAACACGATGGTCATCAGCGACGGATCGAGCAGCAGGGCCGGCGCCTCGCCGGCAATGGTGACCTCGAGACCGTGAAAGGCCGGATCGGCCTTCATCAGGTCGGCCAATCTCGACAGCAGGGCGCGCACGTCGGTCGCCGACAGCTTGGGTTGAGGCGGCCGCGCGAACACCAGCAGGTCCTGGATCAGGATATTGAGCGCGTCGATGCGGGCGATGATCTCCTTGATGATCGCACCGTCGCCGGACTCGCCCTTCATGCGCGAGCCAATCACCTGGATGGCGCCGCGCACGGCGGCCAGCGGGTTCTTCACTTCGTGCGCAATCACCGCGGCCATCTCGCCCAGGCGGGCCATGGCGCTCGCCTCGCGCAGGCGATCCTCGAGGTCGGCCCGGCTCGACAGGTCGTGCAGGATGCCGGTGAAGTGCGGCTCGCCGTCAATCTCCATCCGGCCGACTGACAGGTGCAGCGGGAAGGTGTGGCCATCCTTGCGGCGGCCGGTGACCGCCCGGCCAATGCCGATGACCTTGCGCTCGCCGGTCCGGAGGTGGTTCTCCAGGTAGCCGTCGTGTTGCGAGCGATCCGGTTCGGGCATCAGGAGTCTGACGTTCCGGCCGATCGCCTCTGCCTCGCTGTAGCCAAACATCTGCTGGGCCGCGGCGTTGAACACCTCGACCGTGCCCTTCGCGTCAATCACGATGATGCCGTCGACGGCGGCGTCGACCACCGCGCGCCAGCGCGCCTCGGCAATGCGACCGGCGTCCATCAACTTGTGCGGTTCGGTGTCATTCATGCGTGCCGCACAACGAATAGCAGATTATGGCGGGTTTGTACCGGCTATTTCTTCAGCCGCGCGCGCAGGCGCGGCAGGGCGTGGTGATAGGCCGCGGGGTCCCCGTAGCCGGCAAACGCTGCGTAGCGGTCGTGGGGCTGGCGGGTTCGCCTGGCGTGACGAATGGGGCACCAGTACTGCTCGGTGCGCGCCGCCACTTCACGAACGTAGGCAATCAGACCATTGGCGTAGCTGCAGAACAGGCAGTTCAGCTTCTCGACGCCGTTCAAATAGGCAAGCAGATGGCGATCGAACGCAAAGAACGCCCGCCGTCCCACCGGGGTGATGCCCCAGGCGCGAAAGCAGATCGCCTGGAACAGCCAGACCCACGCATCGAGCAGGGCGAAGGGCAGCGCCAGCGTGTAAACGACTGGCGCGGTCAACCGCGTCGGCAGGTCGCCGCGCCAGCAATAGGACCACAGTCCCGTGCGGAACCGCCGGTGTGCGGCTCGCACCTTCGCGTTGCGTTGAGCCATCCGCCGCACGTCACGCGTCGGTCTACGGTGTTCGCGCGGTGACTGGCGATCAACGGTCCGGCTGAAGCCGGACGCCACATTGGCAGCGAGCGGGGCTGCCGCCAACGCGCGTCGCTGGGGGCGAGGGACTGTGGCGAGGCCGGTCATTCCACCTCCGATTCGACCCAGTCCTCCTGTCCGCGGGCCTTGCGCACCTCGCGGTTGGACCGGTGTTCGGGCTTGCGGGCGAGCAGTTCAAGCAGGTCCGAAACGGTCACGATGCCCGCCACCTTGCCGTTGGCCGAGGTCACGACCAGCGATCCGACCGAGCGGCCCTTCATCAGGCTCGCCGCCCGCCGCACCGGGGTCCGCGTCGTCACCGTCAGCACCGGGCTCGTCATCAGGTCGCCCACCGTCCACTTGCCCAGGACCTTGGGCAGCTTGGCGCCGCCGAGATCGCGATCCGACACGATGCCCTGCAGCTCGGCGCCGTCGGTCACCACCAGGTGATGGATCTTCTTTTGCCGCATGCGAGTCTTGGCCTCCGACGCGGCCACCTTCGGCTTGACGGTTTCGACGGCCTTGCTCATCACTTCGTAGACTCTCATCGCGACTCTCCTCGATTAGGGTGTCTGCCGGGAAAAGCTGCAAAGTCGCTGCCGCCGGGCTCGCCGGGGTGAGCGGCCGGTGCCGGTTGGTGGAGCGAGGAATACTCCCCAAGCTGGGGGTTTTTCCCTGACGTCGGCGTCATCTGCAGGGCTGCAGCCCGTATCTGCGTTGGCACGAGGGATGCTCTGTCCGGCTGAAGAGGGAGGCGTCATGGCGGTCCACATGAACGAGCCTTGCACCGTGCATGTGTTCCAGCGAACGCCGTTGCGCGAACTGGAGCTCCGCATTCGCGGCGAGTACCGCGAGATGCCGGGCCTGCGCCTTCGGCCCGAACAGGCCAGGCGCCTGTGGGCGGTCGATGGCGCTACCTGCCAACAGGCCCTCGACGACCTGGTCAGGGAAGGTTTTCTGCAGCGCGACGAAACGGGCCGCTACGCGCGTGCCAACGGCGGCTATTGATCACATTGGAGAACGTCATGCGCACCCTCACTGCCCTTGCCGCCGCCGTGGCCCTCGCGGTCACCGCGGCCTGCGCCACCATGAACGTCAGCGCTCACCTCGAGCGCGGCGTGAACTTTGCCGAGTTCGTGACCTACGAATGGGGCCCGCCCGACAACCTGCCGGTCGGCGATCCGCGGCTGGACAACAACCCGTTCTTCAACGATTACCTGCAGGGCGCCGTCGAGAAGCAGATGACGGCCAAGGGCTTTGCCCGCGCGGCCGAAGGCCGGCCGGCCGAGCTGCTGGTTCACTACCACGCCAGCGTCAACCAGCGACTCGACGTGTACGGCGTCGACAACGCGGCCGGGTACTGCTACGGCGACTGCCAGCCGCAAGTGGTCGACTTCGAACAGGGCACCCTGGTAATCGACATCGTCGACGTCAAGACCAAGAAGGTGATTTGGCGCGGCTGGGCGCAGGACACCATGACCGGCATCATCGACAACCAGGACCGGTTGCAGAAGCAGGTGGACGAGGGCGTGACGAAGATGTTCCAGTTGCTGCCGCGCGGCGGGGCGGCGCTCCGCTAAAGGTCCGGCTGAAGGCGGACCCTGCCGAGACGATCAAAAGTCGTGCATGGTCGCTGGTGGAAACGCGGCCCGCAACGCGTTCAGTACCGCGACCACGTCAATCGCCTCCTGCAGCAGGGCGCCGCCGACCGGAGTCAGGTAGCCGGCGGCCGCGAAGCCCATGCCAATCATGCTGAGCGCCATGCCGCCGACCGCGCTCTGCAGCGCAATGACCCGCATCCGCCGCGCGATGTGCAGGAACTCATCCACCTTCTTCAGGGTGTTGTCGAGGGCAATCACGCCGGCCGCTTCGGCGGTCACGTCGCTGTGCTCGCCGATGGCCATGCCCACGGTCGCGGCCATCATCGCCGGCGCGTCGTTGATGCCGTCGCCGACATACAGTGTCGGCGCCAGCGCCGTTTCGGCGCGGACGAGCGTCAGCTTCTGCTCGGGACTCTGTCCGGCGTGCACCTCGGTCACGCCGACCTTGTCGGCGAGGTACCGCACTTCAGACTCGCGGTCGCCCGACACGATCAGCGTCTTTCGGAAGCCATGCTTCACGCCGAGGTGCTGCACGAACGATCGGCTGTCGGGGCGCGGCGCATCGCGGAACCGCAGGGTCGCGGCGTAGCGATGGTCGAGGGCCACCACGCACTCGAGGCCGCCGGCCGCCGGCGGCAGCTGACCCGCCGCGGACGGGTCGCGCGCAAGCAGTTGCGACCGGCCGGTCACCATGACCTCGCGACCGAGCACGCTGCCGCGCAGGCCGGCGCCGGGCGGTTCGGTCACTTCGGCCGCTTCCGCCAGCCGGACCGCCTCGGCGCTGGCGGCGCCGAGCACCGCTCGCGCCAGCGGGTGCTTCGAGTAACGCTCGAGGCTGGCGACCAGCTTCAGGACTTCCTCCCTCGAGGAGCCGTCGGCCACCAGGATCTCCGTGAGGGTGGGCTCGCCGTAGGTCAGCGTTCCGGTCTTGTCGAAGATCGCCGTGCGGCAGGTCGCGATCGACTCCAGCACCGCCGGGCTCTTGACGATGATCGCCCGGCGCGCGCAGAGCGAGATCGACCCGACAATGGCCACGGGAATGGCGATCAGCAGGGGGCACGGCGTGGCGATGACCAGCACGGCCAGGAAGCGCGTGGCGTCGCCGGTCGCCGCCCACGCGGCGAATGCGACGGCCAGCGCCACCGGCGTGTAGATCGCGCCAAGCTGGTCGCCCAGCCGGCGCAGCCGCGGCCGGGTGGCTTCCGAGTCGCGCATCACGTCCATGATCCGGGCGTAGCGCGAGTCGGCGGCCCGGCGCGTGGTCCGGATGACGAGCACGGCGTTGCCGTTGATCGCACCCGAGATCACCTGCGAGCCTCGCGTCTTGGTGATTTCGAACGGCTCGCCGGTGAGATAGGACTCGTCCATCACGCCGTGGCCCTCGAGGACTTGGCCATCGACCGGGCAGATCTCATGGGGGTGAATCACCAGGGTGTCGCCCACCGCGATGTCGCCAAGCGCGACCTCGGCCGTGGCCCCGTCCGTGCGGCGATGGGCCACGAGCGGCACGCGGCGGGCCAGCGCGTCAAGCACGGAGGAGGCGCTGCGCAGGGCGTAGCTCTCGAGGGCCGCGCCGCCGGCCAGCATCAGCACGATGATCGACCCGGCGAGATACTCGCCCAGCCAGAGCGAGGTCAGGATTGACATGCCGCCAAGCAGGTCGGCCCCGAACTCGCGGCGCAGGACCTTGCGGAACAGGTCCAGAAGCAAAGGCGCGCCGCCGAGCACGATGACTACCAACAAAGGCAGGTTCGAGGCCGCCACGGGAGCGCCCAGGCCGTATCGCAGGGCCAGGTGAGTCCCGATAGCCGCGAGACACATTAGCGCGATCGTCGTCGAAAGGCGCGGCGGCCGGGAGGTCTTCAAATGGGAATTCTTCCGCACGACTCGGGGGAAATCCCCGATTTCAGGCTGATTATGCGCCTTTTTGAGACGAAAAGCCGGGCGAGAGTCTTGCACTGGAGACTGGTAGGCCGGTGTTGTCGTGCAATGCGGTGCGCGGACGGAACGGCCGGTCGGTGTCGTTTGCTGAGCGAGGTAGCGATGGTTGCGATGATTCGAGTGGGTGTAGTGATGATGACGGTGATGTTCGGCTTGGCGGCGACCGTGTCGGCGCAGGCCGCGGCCGTGGAGAGAGGTGCGGCGGTCTACGCCGCCCAGAAGTGTTCCATGTGCCACGCCCTGGATGGAAAGGGACCGGCCAAAGGCCCCCTTGACGGCGTTGGCTCGAAGCTTTCCGCCGCCGAGATCCGAGAGTGGATCGTCAACCCGGCGGAGATGACCAAGAAGGCCAACGCCACGCGCAAACCAGCGATGCGCGCCTATCCCAACCTGCCGAAGGAAGACCTCGACGCCCTGGTGGCGTTCATGGTTTCAAAGAAGAAGGGTTAGACGCCTATGACCATCATCGGCCGCATCGCTTTGTTTGCCGGGGTCGCGCTGGTCGTGCCGGTCGTGACTGCCGCGGGGCAGACCCTGGAGCGGGGCGCGGCGGTGTTTGCCGCGCAGAAGTGCTCCCTTTGTCACGCCCTCGACGGCAAGGGCAATGCCAAGGGTCCACTGGACGCTATCGGCTCCAAGCTAAAGGCCGAGGAGATACGCAGTTGGATCGTCACACCGGCCGAGATGACCGCCAAGGTCAAGGCCGAGCGTAAACCGGCGATGAAGGCGTTCCCCAATCTGGCGAAAGACGAGCTTGACGCGCTCGTCGCTTTCCTCGCCGCGAAGAAAAAATAGCCGTCCGGGACCGATATGCGCTTTGACTTGCCCTCAGCCGCCCGCAACCCTGTCAGCTTGATTGGAACCGCCGTGGCCACGGCGATGGCGGTGATCTTTTTCGTCCTGCTCGCCCTCGAGATGGGCGGCCAGCTCCAAAACCCGTACCTGGGCTTGCTGCTGTTCGTGGCGGTGCCCGCCGTCTTCCTGGTCGGCATGCTGCTCGTGCCCCTCGGGGCCTGGCGGCAGCGCCGGCGCGTCGCGGCCGGCAAGGTCACCGACGAATGGCCGGTCATCGACTTGCGCCTGCCGCGAACCCGCACGGTGGTCTTCACCGTCGCGATGATCACGCTCTTCAATGTGCTGGTCTTCTCACTGGCCGCCTACGGCGCGGTCCATCACATGGAGTCGGCCGAGTTCTGTGGCTCGACCTGCCACACGGTCATGGAGCCGGAGTACGCCGCTTACCAGGTCAGCCCGCATTCGAAAGTCGGCTGCGTGGCCTGCCATGTCGGGCCCGGCGCGGGCGCGCTGATCGAATCCAAGATCGCCGGCACCCGGCAGCTCTGGCAGCTGTTCGCGGGCGGCTACCCCGCACCCATCCACTCGCCGGTCAAGACCATGCGGCCGGCGCGCGAGACGTGCGAGACCTGCCACTGGTCCGAGAAATCGCATGGCGACAAGCTCCGACAGATTCGTGAATTCGCCGACGACGAGCAGAGCTCCGAGTCGGTGACGACGCTGCAGTTGCACGTCGGCGGCGGGCGCGCCGTCAACGGCAACGGCTCCGGCATCCACTGGCACATGAACATCGACAACAAGGTCGAGTTCATCACCACCGACGCGCAGCGCCAGGTCATTCCGTGGGTGAAGTTCACCGACCACACCGGCAAGGTCACCGAGTACACGGTCGACGGCACGACCGCCGAGGAATTAGCCAAGGGCGAGTACCGCACCATGGACTGCATGGACTGCCACAACCGTCCCGCGCACACGTTCGAGCCGTCGGCCGAGCGGGCCGTCGACAATGCGATTGCCGCCGGGATCATTCCGCGCGAGCTGCCGTTTGCCAGGCGCGAGGCGGTGGCCGCGCTCAAGACCGATTTCCCCTCTCGGCAGGAGGCCTTTGCCGGCATCGAGGCGAAATTGCTCGAGACCTACCGGCCCCAGACGACCGACGCCGCGGCAGTGGCGCGAATCATCGCCGGCGTGCAGGACCTCTACGGACAAAACGTGTTCCCGGCCATGAAAGTCGGGTGGGGCACCTATCCCAACAACATCGGCCACCTGACGTCGCCGGGCTGCTTCCGTTGCCACGACGACAACCACAAGGCCCCCAGTGGGAAGACCATCGCGCAGGACTGCGAATCGTGCCACAAGATGCCGTAGGAAGTTGCAGGGCGAATGTCGACCAGTGCACTTGCAGTGACCGTTCGAGAGAAGAGAGGATGACGTGAGAATACGTCCAATCGTGTTCATGAACATCGCCGCCACGCTGCTGTTCTCGGGCGTGCTGGTGGCCACGGTAGCGCAGACCGCGCCGGTGGCCGCGTCCCCGGCGCCTGCCGCAGCCTTTGCAGACCCGACCGCCAGTCCGGCGGCGCCGGTCACGGCCGAACCGGCCGAACCGGCGCCCCAGGCGGCGCCTTCCACACCCCAGGCCGGCTATGTCGGCGCGGAAGCCTGCGCGACCTGCCACGAGGGGTACGACGCCTCGATCAAATCGTCCAAGCACGGCCAGGTGAAGGACGCCCGGACGCCGGCGGCGGCACAGGGGTGCGAATCGTGCCACGGCCCCGGCGAGGCCCATGCCAACAACCCGGAGAAGGTCAAGCCGCGGCAGTTCGACAAGCTGTCGGCCAAGGCGGTGACCGACACCTGTGCGACCTGCCACAACCGCGGTCCGCACGCGCTGTGGCAAGGCAGTCAGCACGAAGCGCGCAACGTCTCGTGCGTGAGCTGCCACAGCATTCACCAGCCGAAATCGGCCAAGGCCCAGCTGAAGACCGCCAATCAGCAGATGCAGTGCATGTCGTGCCATCGCGACAAGGTGGCGAAGCTCGATCGCTCGGGCCATATGCCGGTGCGCGAGGGCAAGATGGAATGCACGTCATGCCACAACCCGCACGGTTCGACCAACGTGCGCCTGCTGAAGACGGGCACGTCGATCAACGAGTCGTGCTCCAGCTGTCACACGGAGAAGCGCGGCCCGTTCCTGTTCGAGCATGCGGGCATCAGCGGCGACAGCTGCGCCACCTGCCACGACCCGCACGGCTCGAACAACGACCGCATGCTGGTGGCGAAACTCCCGTTCCTGTGTCAGCGCTGCCACAACCACACGCGGCATCCGTCGACCATTTACGACAACCGGGTTCTGGGAACCAGCAACCGGCTCTACAGCCGCAGCTGTGTCTCCTGCCACTCAGCCATTCATGGTTCGAACCATCCGGCCGGTTCGACGTTCTTGCGGCAGTAGCGGAGGCCAATCATGCGAAACAGAATATGGATGGCGGCGGCCCTGACCCTGGCGATGACCGGGTCGGCGGTCGCACAGAACCCGCCGACGCTTCCCGCTCTGACCGATCCGGTCGACGTGGCGCGCAGCCAGACGACCGGGAAGGTCTACGGCTCGATTGACTTTGGCGGCCGCATTACGCAGGTCGACGGCGACGAAGCGCGGTTCCAGCGCTACCGCGACCTGCGCGGCGGCATTTACGGCACCAACATGCTGCTCGGGCGCCGGACCGACGACTGGAACTTCGAAGTCCAGGGCTGGAACGCCGGGTATCGCGATCAGCGCTACCTGCTCAACTTCCAGCGGGTCGGCCGCCTCACGGCGAGCTTCCTGTGGGATCAGATACCGATGTTCATCAGCCGCGACACGCGGACCCTGTACACGCAGACCGCGCCGGGCGTGTTCCGCATCGAGGATGCGATCCAGCAGGAGATTCAAGCGGGCGCCCGCAACCTGCGCAACTTCGAAAGCCAGGCGGTACGCTTCGACATGAAGACGGAGCGGCAGATCGGCCAGGCCGACGTCAAGTTCGCGTTCGACCGCTCCACCGACATCACGCTGCTGGTACGCAACACCACCCGCGATGGCGCCATCCCGTTTGGCGGTACTTTCGGATTCAACAACGCCGTCGAACTGCCGGTGCCGGTCGACTGGCGCCACACCGAGCTGCAGTCGGCACTCGAGTGGGGCAACGACACCGGCATGCTGCGCATCGGCTGGGACGGTTCGACCTTCGACAACAACGTCGAGAGCGTGACCTGGGACAACCCCCTGCGCTTCGGTCCCGACGCGGCCGGTCAGCCGTCGCAGGGCCGCATGTCGCTCTGGCCCGGCAACACCCTGACCTACCTGCACGGCACCGGCGCCGTCAGCCTGCCGGCCCGCACCCGTCTGACTGCCTACGTCGCGTTGGGACAGGGCCGCAGCAACGAAGAACTGCTGCCGTTCACCATCAACACGGCGATTGCACCGATTGCGCTGGCGCGTTCGACCGCGCTGGCCGAAAACCAGATGACGATCGCGCAGTTCACGCTGGCGTCGCGGCCGTCGCGGGTGGTGTCCGTCAACGCCAAGTACCGCTATTCCAACGTCGACGTCCAGACGCCGGTCTTCGATCGGCCGCTGGGAGATGTGGCCTACGACACGACCTTCAGGCCAGCCGCGGCCGCGTCATCCGAGTACCACTCGGTCAAGCGCGCGACTTTCGACGCCGACGCGGCGTTCCAGCTGGTGCCGACCACCTCGCTTCGGGTCGGCTACAGCCATCTCGCCTCTGACTACACCTATCGGATCTGGGAGCAGACCGCCGAGGACGTGTTCCGGGTCTCGCTCGACACGACCGGTAACCAGTACTTCATGTTCCGCGGCGTTTACGAGAACCGCACGCGCGAAGGCGAGCAGTTCGACGCCCACGTGCTGGCAGAGGTCGGCGAGCTGGCCGACATGCGCCACTACGATGTCGCCAACCGCGATCGGCAGCGGTTCACGCTGATCGCCAACGTCATGCCCGGCGGCATCTTCGGGCTGACCGCGTCGGCCGGTGTCGGCCGCGACGAGTATCGCGACAGCGGCGCGGGCCTGCAGTCGTTCGACTCGGATCAGTACTCGGCGGGCTTCTCCGTGTCGCCCGACGACCGCTACAACCTGACCGCCAGCTACGGGTGGGAACGCTACGAGTCGCTGCAGCTGTCGCGCGGCGCCAACAACGCCGCAGACCAGGCCAACCCGCTGCGCAACTGGACCACCAACTACACCGGCAAGGTCAACTTCCTCGAGGCCGGGTTCGACATCGATGCGATCGAACGCACCGCGGTCCGGCTGTCGGCCGACTGGAACCGCTCGAACGACACCTATCTCTACGGACTGGTCACCGGCTCGCCGCTGGTTGCGCCCGAGCAACTGCCGCCCGTGAAGAACGAGTTGCTGCGCGGCGAGATTGACGTGACTTACGAGCTGACCCGCAACCTGCGCTTCGGCGTGGCCTACTGGTACGACGACTACGACGTGCAGGACTTCGCGCTGGGGCCGACCACCTTGAGCGGCCTTGCCTTGCCGGCGGTCCAGGAGGGACAGCCGGTGGTCGCCACCAACGCGCTGCTGCTCGGTTACCTGTATCGGCCTTACACCGCCCATGCCGGTTTCGTGAA
This sequence comes from Acidobacteriota bacterium, assembly GCA_041178345.1. Classification (GTDB taxonomy): domain Bacteria; phylum Acidobacteriota; class Vicinamibacteria; order Vicinamibacterales; family UBA2999; genus 12-FULL-67-14b. The sequence continues at coordinate 26,083 of JBEGVQ010000093.1, forward strand.
GTTCACCTACCTCTGGTAGGTGGGCTCACAATCACCACAGGAGACATGCAGTGAACGAGGTACCCCGGCGACTGTTTCTTGACACAGTACTCGGACTTGGATTTGTGTCGACGGCCATCGCCATCCTCTATCCGGTTTGGCGTTACGTCATCCCACCGGCGTCGGCTGAACCGGCGACCGACAGCGTGGTTGCAGGCAAGGTGTCGGAATTCAGACCAAACTCGGGAGCGGTCCTGAAGTTCGGCACCAAGCCCGCGCTTCTGGTGCGGACCAGCGACGGCCAGTTCAAGGCTTTCAACGCCGTGTGCACGCATCTCGACTGCACGGTGCAATACAAGTCGGACACCTCGCAGATCTGGTGCCCGTGTCACAACGGCTTCTACGACCTCTCCGGCGCGGTCGTGTCGGGCCCGCCGCCGCGCCCGCTCGAGAGCTTCCAGGTGAACCTGCGCGGCGAGCCCGGGCAGGAAGACGTCGTCATCTCACGCACGTGACCCAGGAGAAAGTGGCGCCGTGACCCAGCAGGTGTTGGCGTGGCTCGACGAGCGGCTCGACCTGAGCGCGCTACGCGCCTTTGTGGCCGAGAAGACCGTGCCGAAACATCGGCACAGCGTCTGGTACTACATGGGCGGCATCACCTTGTTCCTGGTGGGCGTCCAGGTGGCCACTGGCATCTTGCTGCTGCTCTACTACCGCCCCAGCGCGAGCGAGGCCTACGAGAGCGTCCAGTTCATCGTCAGCCAGGTGCAGTTTGGCTGGTTGATCCGCAACCTCCATGCCTGGTCGGCCAACCTGCTGATCCTGATGGCGTTCGTGCACCTGTTCAGCACGTTCTTCCTGCGCGCCTACCGCAAGCCGCGCGAACTGACCTGGGTGACCGGTGTCCTGTTGCTCTTCATCATGCTGGCTTTCGGCTTCAGCGGCTACCTGCTGCCGTGGAATGAGCTGGCGTTTTTCGCCACCAAGGTCGGCACCGGCAGCGCCGGCGCCGTCCCGGTGGTCGGCGACTTCATCGTTCGCTTCCTGCGTGGTGGTGACGATGTGACCGGCGCGACGCTGACGCGGTTCTACGGCATCCACGTCGCCATCCTGCCCGCCATCACCACCGTGTTGCTCGGAGCGCACCTGCTGTTCATCCAGCGGCAGGGCATGAGCGTGCCCTTGAGCGTGGAGAAGCGGGAAAAGGCTGGCGAGAAGATCCCCCAGGAGCCGTTCTTCCCAAACTATGTCCTGCACGACGTGATGTGGTGGTACGTCGCGCTGGCAGTGCTCGCCGCGCTGTCGCTGTTCCTGCCGTGGGAGTTGGGCACGAAAGCGGATGCGTTTGCGTCGGTGCCGGCGGGCATTCGCCCCGAGTGGTATTTCCTCGCCATGTTCCAGACGCTGAAGCTGATCCCCAGCCACGTGATGGGACTCGAAGGCGAGATGCTGGGCGTGCTCGGCTTCAGTGTCGCAGCCGGGCTGCTGCTGGTGATGCCGTTTCTCGATCGCCACGCGGCCGACGGCCGGCCTAGCAAACTGATCACCGCCGCGGGAATCCTCGCGGTCATTTACCTGGTCGTGTTCACCATATATGGCTACCTGGCTGCGTAACCTCACCTTCGTCGTGGCTGTGGTGCTGGCGCTGGCGGCGCCGGCCGCGGCCCAGCCCGCCCAGACTTCGGGATGCGAGACGTGCCACAAGGAGCATCCGCAACCGGCGCTGTCCACGCCGGCCCGCGACTTCTTGGCCACCGATGTCCATCGCGAGCGCGGCTTTACGTGCGTCGATTGCCACGGCGGGAACCCGAACGAAACCGACCAGGTGCGAGCCAAGGCGCCCGCCACCGGGTTCAAGGGCAAGCCCTCCCCCCAAGGGGTGACGGCCGTCTGCGCCCGGTGCCACAGCGACGCCGCGTTCATGCGCAAGTACGCGCCCAAGCAGCGGGTCGATCAGGAAGCCGAGTACGCGACCAGCGTGCACGGGCAGCAACTGGCCAAGGGCGACACCAAGGTCGCGACCTGCATCAGTTGCCATGGCGCGCACGGCGTGCGCCTGGTCAGCGATGCCAAGTCGCCGGTGTATCCGGTCAACGTCGCGGCGACCTGCACCACGTGCCACGCCGACACCGAGCGCATGAAGGGCTACAAACTGCCCGACGGATCGCCGCTGCCCACCGACCAGCGCGTCAAGTACGAGAAGAGCGTGCACTACACCGCCATGACGCAGCGCAGCGACTTGTCAGCGCCAACCTGCAACGACTGCCATGGCAACCACGGCGCCGCCCCACCGGGCGTCGGCGCCGTCACCAACGTCTGCGGCACCTGCCACGGCGTGTTCGCGACCAAGTTTGCGCTGAGCACCCATCGCCAGATCTTCGACCGTGGCTGCGTCGAGTGCCACAGCAACCACGAGATCATTGAGCCGACCGACGCGATGCTCGGCACCGACAAGTCCAGCATGTGCATCACCTGCCACAGCGACGGCGACAACGGCTTCAAGGCCGCCGCCGGCATGCGGGCAGAGATCGACAAGCTGAAGGCGGCGATCGACCGCTCGCACGCGCTGGTGTCCAGCGCGGAGAACGCCGGCATGGCGATGGACGAGCAGAGCCTGGCGTTGCGTGAGGCGGCCAACCACCTGACCCTCGCCCGGACCGAGATGCACGCCTTCGAGCCCAAGGCGGTCACGACGGTCCTCGAAGCGGGCCTGGGTATCACCGCCAAGGTGGATGCCGAGGGGCAAGCCGCGCTGGAAGAAGTGTCGTTCCGCAAGACCGGCCTGGCGGTGTCGCTCGGCGCCATTCTGCTGGTGGTGGTCGCGCTGTGGCTGAAGATTCGCAGCCTCAGGGCGACCGATTGAACGCAGATTAGCGCCGGGCACGGCGATTGCTTCACCCTCGGATGGAGCCACCGTGTCGTTACCAACCCCCGTCATTATCTCGCGCATCCTCTGCCCAATCGACTTTTCGGAACCATCGCACCGGGCACTGCACCACGCCACGGCGATTGCGCGCTGGTACGGCGCCCACCTGCGGGTCCTCCACGTGTTCGTGCTGACGCCGCCGGTCGGCATCCTGCCGTTGCTGGCCAGTCCTCCCAAGACGTTCACGCTGGCACCCGGCGACCGCGAGACGATTGCCGGGCACATGCGCCAGATCGCCACCGCGGCCGGTGCCGAGACCACGGCCGACATGGTCGTCGCCGAGTCGCCGAGCGTTACCGCCGAGATCCTCGACCAGGCGCTGACCTGGCCGGCCGACCTGGTGGTCATGGGCAACCACGGTCACGGCGGGCTGACGCGGCTGGTGCTGGGATCGGTCGCCGAACGGGTGCTCCGGCTGGCACCCTGCCCCGTGCTGATCGTGCCGCACGGCACGGACCACGCCGTGCCGCCGGGCAACGTCGAGTTCGACCGCATCCTGTGCGCGGTGGACTTCTCGGAAAGCTCGCGCGACGCCCTCGGCTACGCGCTGTCGCTCGGCGCCGAGGCCGGCGCGCACGTCACCATCCTGAACGCCATCGAAGTGCCACTCGAGCTGCGGGAGCCACCCGCCTCGTACGACTACAACCTCGAGGACTTGAAGATCCGGGCCGAGGAATCACAACTGCTTCGCCTCGAAGCCCTGATCCCATTCGCGGTGCGCGACTACTGCACCGTGGAGGCGGCGGTGGTCGAAGGCAAGGCGTCGCGGGAGGTGCTGCGCATGGCGGCCGCCAGGAAGGTCGACCTGATTGTGATGGGGGTGCACGGGCGCAACGCCGTCAGCCGCGCCGTGTTCGGCTCGAACGTCCAGGACGTTATTCGTCACGCGACGTGTCCGGTGTTGATCGTGCATTCACAGCATTCGTAGGTAAATTTCAGCATCCCCCCTGAAAAAGCCCGCAGCGGTCACCCCGCTCCCGCGAGGCGCCCTGATTTCGGCCATATTTCGCCTGCCGCCGGGCACGCGGATTGCTGTCTTCCTTGTGTTGCCTCCCCGCCATTCCGGCGGAGCGCACATCGGAGGTGTAAGTCATGTTCCGCAACAGAGAAACCACCCTGGCCCGGACCGGACGCGATCCATTTGCCCTGCTTCGCCAGATGACCACCGACTTCGATCGGCTGTTCGGCGAAGCGGGATGGCCGGCGCTGCGGTCGCAGCGATTCGCTGACGCGGCCGCGTGGAACCCGCGAATTGACGTGTTCGAGAAGGACAACCGCCTGGTGACGAAGGTCGACCTGCCCGGCCTGAAGAAGGACGACGTCAAGGTCGAAGTGACTGACGGACAGCTCGCCATTTCGGGTGAACGCAAGAGCGAAACCGAGGAAAAGAAGGACGACTTCTATCGCTGCGAGCGCGAGTACGGCAGCTTCTACCGCGCCGTGCCGCTGCCCGAGGGCGTGAAGCTCGAAGACGTGAAGGCGAGCTTCGCCGATGGCGTGCTCGAAGTCAGTGTGCCGATGCCGGCCAAGACCGTCGCCCCAGCCGCCCGCAAGGTCGAGATCCAGGACGGCGCCAAGGCCATCAAGGCGGCTGCCGCCTAGCAGGCTCGCCGTGTAGCGCCCCACGCGGCGGCGCAGTAGGAGATCCTGGCATGCGCTGGATCGTCGTCGGCGTATTGGCGCTACACGGCCTCATTCACGCGATGGGGTTCGCGAAGGCGTTCGGCCTGGCTGAACTGCCACAACTGGTCCAGCCCATCTCGCGCGCGATGGGCGTGGCGTGGCTGCTGGCCGGCGGGAGTGCGCTCCGAATGCGCCCGGTTCGGTGCCATTCCGATCGCGGACGCCAGGGGTGACGAAATGGACCGCTCTGAAGCGGTCACGTTGCTCAACGACATGTGCCTGCTGGCGCCTAGCACATTGCTCGATCCGGCCATCCGCTGGCAACCAGGCGACGGGCCGACGGCGCGCGCGCAGTTCACGAGCGGCGCACACACCATCTCGGCCGTGCTCGAGTTTGGCGAGGATGGGCTCTTGTCCAACTTCGTGTCCGATGACCGGTCGCGCTCGTCACCGGACGGCAAGTCGTTTACGCCGCTGCGATTCTCCACGCCGGTCCGCAACTACCGCGCCTTCGGTCCCGCGCGGTTGATGGGCTTCGGCGAAGCACGGTGGCTACTACCCGAGGGGGAGTTCGTCTATGGGGAGTTCGAACTGCAGGACGTGACCATGAACCGACGGCCGCGCTAGTGGCGTTATCCGGCTAAAGCCGGATGCGACACGGTGCGTGCAATGAAGCACAGCATGAGACCCGGACATCACCGACAATGGAGGTAACGTGAGCGTGAACCTGCGCCTCGCCTTCGCGGCCCTCCTGCCCTGCGCCTTGCTGGCGTCGGTCGCCTTGGCGCAGGCTCCCGCGACCCCGCCCCCCGCAAAGCCCGCGGCCGCGGTTGACGGCGTGATCGTCGCCGATTTCACCGCCCGCATTACCGCTTACGCTGAACTGCGGCGAACGCTCGAGGCAGGCCTGCCCGGACTGGTCGTGACCGCCAACAGCAACGAGATTCGGCGCGCCGAAGAAGCGCTGGCCAGGCGCATCCGGCTGGCGCGCGAGCGCGCCAAGCAGGGCGACATCTTCACGCCGGAGATCAACGCGGCGTTCAAGCAGCTGTTGATGGGGGTGACGAAGCCCGGCATCTGCGCGGCCATCCTCGAGGACAATCCCGGCAACATCCCGTTCCGCCCCAGCGCCCCGTACCCGCGGGACTCATCGCTCTCGACAGTTCCGCCGAGCGTGCTGGGCGTGCTGCCGACCCTGCCGGACGACGTCCAGTATCGGTTTCTCGATCGCGACCTGATCCTCTACGACACGCGCGCCAACATGATGCTCGATCGGATCCCGTCGGCGATTCGCTGCACGCCGATCCGCTGATCGGCGCGGCCGGCAGGTCACGACTCGCGTGACGCGCGGACCTCCACCAACGCGCCGTCCACCACCCGGTCATTGGGGTGGACCACCACCTGCGCGCCCGCCTCGAGGCCGGATTGAATCTCGGCCTCTTCGGCGTTGCGCTGGCCGACCGCGACCGTGACGCGGCGAATCCGATCACCGTCCACCACGAACACCGCCCACTGGTCGCCCTGCCGCACCAGCGCGCTGGTCGGCACCTTTACCACGTCGGCCGCCTCCCAGATCACGATCCGCACTTCCACGCGGTAGCCATCGCCCAGTGCGTTCCAGGCTCCGGCGGGGTCCTCGAAGTCCATCACCACGTTGACCCGCTGCTCTTCGACACCGAGCGCAGAGATCTTCGTGAAGCCCGACGGCTCCACTCGCCGCACCGTCGCCGTCAGCACCCGGTCGCCGCCCCACTGCTCGATGCGGACCTTCGCGCCGGGTTTCACGCGCACCGCGTCGGTCGACAACAGGTCCGACACGATCTCGAGGTCTTCGTCAGGGTTGCCGATCTCGAGCAGCGGCTCGCCGGCCGCGACCACGCTCTCGCTCTCGCGCAGGCGCTTCAGCACGACGCCGTCGGCCGGCGCGGTGACCGTCAGGACGCGGCCGCTGGCCTCCAGGGTCGGCGCCATCAGCCGCGCGGTGGCCTGGTCGAACTGCGAGCGGGCCCCGGCGACGGCGAACTCAGCCGCGCGCACGGCTTCTTCGGCGGCGTTGGCGTTGGTTTCGGCTGCGTCGACGGCCTGCCGGGTCGTCAGCTGCGCGGCCGCCAGGTCGCGCTGGCGCCCGAGGTCGGCGCGCGCCAGGCCGGCCGCGGCCGTGGCCCGGCGCAGCTCGGCCTCGGCGCGGCCCAGGGCGGCGCGCGCGACGGCCACCGCGGCGTCGGCCTCGGCGCGGCTGCGCGCGTCCATCAACGCCGGCGCTTCGGCGCGAACCCGCGCCACCACCGTCGTCCCACGGATAACGGGATCCCCCGTCTCGAGCTCGCTGCGCAGGACCCGTCCGGTCAGCGGCGCCGAGACGACGTAACGATGCCGGACCCGGGTCTCGCCCTCGTCATCCACGGTGACGGTCAACGGGCCGCGGGTGCTGGGCATGACGTCGACCGGCACCGGCGCCGGCCAGATCGCGACCGCCACCACGGCGCCGACGACCAGCACAACGAGCAACCAACGCCAATAACGGCTCATGGCGATCACCTTACTCCCTCGACTTCAAGACCGCGACCAGATCGAGCCGATCCAGCCGCCGCCGCACGGCCAGCGCCGAGAGCGCCGCCGCGCCGATGATGGTCAGCCAGCCCCACGCCACGGTGGCCGGGGTCACGATGAACGGGATGCGGAACACCTCGTTCTGGAACAGGGTCATGATGAACAGGCCGAGCCCGTAACCGATCAGCGTGCCGCACGGCAGCGACACCAGCACCAGGATCGCCAGCTCGCCGAGCAGGATCGACGAGATCTCGCCGCGCGTGAATCCGAGCACGCGCAGGCTGGCCAGCTCGCGCTCCCGTTCCGACAGCGAGATCCGGGCCGCGTTGTAGACCACGCCGATGGCGATGATCGCGGCGAAGATCACGTTGATGCCGATGGTCAGGTTCATGTTCTGCGCCATCACGTCGCGGAAGTTGCGCAGCGCCGTCTCGCGAATCGCGACCCCGGCCACCGACGGCGTTAACTTCAGTTTCGCGTAGAGCGGCTCGAGCTGCGCCGGGTCGACCTGGAGATAGGCGCCCGACACCGTGCCGCCCTCGCGCATCAGCCGCCCGAGCGCGGCAATGTCCAGGTAGGCCTGCAGGCCCATGATGTCGTCGATGACGCCGGCCACCCGCACCTGCCGCACCGGCCGGCGCCCTTCGAGCACTTCGACCTGCACCAGGTCGCCGGGCTCGAGGTCCAGGACCGTCGCCAGCGCGATCGACAGCACCATGCCCTCGGGAGGCAGCGTCCGCGGCCGGCCTTGCTGATCGACGACGCGATTGAGGTCGGGGTCGGGATTGAGCCCGGTCAGCGCCAGGGTCCGCGAACGCGGGCCGGCCCTGAGCCGCGCCGGCACCATCCGCATGGGCTCAACCGACATCACGCCGGGCAGTCCCGCGACGGCATGCATGGCCGCCGACGACCGCGGCTCGACGAAGCTGACCGTCACGTCCTGCCGCATGCCGTCGTTGAACTGCCGCGCGATCAGCATCTCAATGGCATCGATGAAGCCAAAGCCGATCAGCAGGATGGCGCCGCCGAAGGCAATCCCGATCACCGACGCGAACGCGCGCAAGGGCTGGCGCTCGAGGCTGCGCAGCACCATGCGCGCGCCCTGCGGCAACAGGCGCTGAATGCGGACCGTCTCGATCACGCTGGCGCGATAGCGGGCCGGCGACTCGGGCCGCATCGCCTCGGCCGGCGGCACCTTCACCGCCCGCCTCACCGCCGTGACCGAGCCAATGACCGCCGAAACCAGCGCCAGGGCCAGGGCGGTCAGCGCTACTTCGGCCGACAGCCGGTAGTCCAGTGACGGGAAGCGGAAGTACAGGTTGTAGAGCTCGATCATCTGCGAGCCCAGCCAGGCGCCGACGATCACGCCGGTCACGGCCCCGAGCAACGCGATGGCGAGGGCCCACTTGAAGTAGTGCCACGCCAGCTGGCGGTTCGAGTAGCCGAGCGCCTTGAGCGCGGCCAGTTGCGGCCGCTGCAACGCCAGCGCCCGCGCCAGCGCCACGTTGAGCACGAACGCCGCCACCGCCAGGAAGATCGCCGGGATGATGAACCCGAACGTGCTCAACTGCGCCAGTTCGTTGTCGAGCGTCCACGCTGATTGCTGCAGCCGCCGCGGCACCGCGCCCAGGCCGCCGAACGGCTCGAGCGCGCGGTCGAGGCCGGCGATGGCTTCGTCGGCCGAGGCGCCCGGCATCAGCCGCAGGCTGACGTCGTTGAAGCCGCCCTCCATGTCGAACGCGCTCGCCAGCGCCCGCCGCTCCATCCACAGCAGCCCGAAACGGCGGTTGTCGGGAATCATCTCGCCGGGACGGATGCTGAAGACGTACTCCGGCGACAGCGCCACGCCGACGATGGTCAGCCGCCTCCGCCGGCCGTTGATGATGGCGGTGACCGGGTCGCCCGGCGCCATGCCGTTGGCCTCGGTGAAGACCTCGCTCGCCAGCACCTCGTCGGGCCGCCCGGGTTCGGGCCAGCGCCCCGACCGCAGGAACACGTCGTTCAGCAGCGGCCGCCCGCGCGACGGCACCGAGATCAGCCGGCCGGTCGCCGGCTCGAGCAGGCCCGGCACGTCGAGCGTCACGTCCGCGACGACGCGGGTGTCGAGGACGGCGACGCCGGGGATCGCCCGCAGGTCCGCCTCGAGACTGGTCGGCGCCCGCTTGAGCATGGCGAAGACATCGGCAAACCGCTGCCGCTCGTAGTACGTGTCGACCGTCCGCTGCAGGGAATCGAAGTTCGACAGGTAGGTGACAAACATGACCACGCCGGCGGCCATGACCGCGCCGATCGCAAGCGCCTGGCTGCGCATCTCCCACAGATCGCGCAGCAGCTTGCGATCGAGCGCGGCGATCGGCAGGCGGCCTACCACTGGATGTCCTTCGCCGATCGGCGCGACTCGTTGTAGCTGACGCCGGCGATGTTGCCGTCGGCGAGCCGCACGACGCGGTGCGCCATGCCGGCGATGGCCGCGTTGTGCGTGATGACCACGGTGGCCGTGCCCAGCTCGCGGTTGACCCGCTCGATCGCCTCGAGCACGACCACGCCGGTGGTGATATCGAGCGCGCCGGTTGGCTCGTCGCACAGCAGCACGTCGGGACGCTTGGCAATGGCGCGGGCAATGGCCACCCGCTGCTGTTCGCCGCCCGACAGCTGGGCCGGAAAGTGATCCAGCCGGTGCCCGAGCCCGACGAGCGCCAGTGCCTCTTCGGGGGTCATCGGGTGATCGGTGATCTCGGTCACCAACGCGACGTTCTCGCGCGCGGTCAGGCTGGGGATGAGGTTGTAGAACTGGAACACGAAGCCGACGTGCTCGCGGCGATACTCCGTCAGCGCCGCCTCGCCCGCCGTCGTCAGGTCGTGGTCCTGGTAGACCACGTGGCCGGCCGTCGGGATGTCGAGGCCGCCGAGAATGTTCAGCAGTGTGGACTTGCCGCTGCCCGAAGGGCCGAGCAGGACCACGAACTCGGCCGGGAACAGATCGAAGTCCACGCCGCGTAGCGCATGCACCTCGATCTCGCCCATGGGGTAAACCTTGGTGATGCCGCGGGCGGTGAAGACCGGTGCCCCGGGTGCAAGGGTCTCGCCCATGGCAGCCGATTATGGCTTCTTGTGCACGTGGCCGGATGGTTTTCCGTCGCCGACCAGGACCGTGCCCATCAACCCGCCCTCGGCGTGATCGAGGATGTGGCAGTGGATCATCCACTCCCCCGGCCGCTCGTCGAACGTCACCAGCAACCGCACCGTCGTCTTCATCGGCACGTTGACCGTGTCCTTCAGCGCCAGCGGCCGCACCGGCTGGCCCTGGTCGTCGATGACCTGGAAGAAATATCCGTGAAGATGGTACGGGTGGTCCCAGTCGCTGTCGTTCTTGACGGTCCAGAGCTGCGTTTCCCCGAGCCGGGCCCGAAAGGGCTCCGCCTTCCAGAAGGGCACGCCGTTGATGCGGAACTCGGACTTGCCATTCTCCATGGGCGGCAGCGTCAGTACCATCTCCACCGGTGTCGCGCCTTCGACCGTTGGCACCGGGAGGGCGCGCTTCACGCGCACCGGCGGCGCGGTCACCGCCGGCTCCTTCGTGAACTCGATCGTCAACACGTCCTCGACGCCGCGATACTGCACGCTGCCGTATCCGCGGTTGTAGAGCATCGCGCGCAAGGTCAGCGGTGTGCCCGCCGTGCCCTTCGGCGTGACGATCACGTCGAAGCGCTCGCCTGGCGTGATCAGCAGGATGTCGGTCGTCACCGGCCGCTCCTGCAGCCCGCCGTCGGCGCCGATGACCGTGAACATCTGGCCGTCGAGATCGAGATAGAAGAACCGGCTCCTGGCGGCGTTGACGATGCGCCAGCGTTGCGGAGCGCCGGGACGGGCGCGCAGCACCGGGTGGGTGCGGCCGTTCACCAGCACGTAGTCGCCCTCGCGGCCAAACACCATGCCGGCCGAGCCGCCACTGTCGGCGGGCTCGAGCCGGCCCCCGGCGTCGAAGCCGATGTCGCTCAACACCAGCGTCACCTGGTCGGCCACGCCGACGCCGTCATTGGGATCCTCGACGAGCAGCGCGCCGTAGAGGCCAAAGCCGACCTGCGCCGCGGACCTGACGTGCGGGTGATACCAGTAGAGTCCCGCGTCGCGCACGATGAAGTCGTAGACGAACGACTCGCCCTGATTGACCTCAGGCTGCGAGATGCCGGGGACGCCGTCCATCTCGATCGGCACGCGCAGGCCATGCCAGTGAACCGTGGTCGGCTCTCTCAGTTCGTTCTTGAAGTGCACGATCAGCCGATCGCCGATGCGCGTCTTGATGAGCGGCCCGGGCAACCCGCCGTCGTAGGTCCACGCCTGCGCGCGTTTACCCGGAGCGACCTCGACCTCGGCCAGCCGGGCCGTCAGGGTGATCTCCACCACTTTCGGATCGGGATTGGTGTCAATCGACTCCTTGAGCTTGAGGCCCGCGTCCCAGCCGGGCGGCGCCATCGGCTGAGCCGCAGCCGATAAGGGCAGGAGAAGACACATTACGAGCAAGCTCAGCATCGCCATGGCAGGACACCAGTGCAAAATGCAGTCCTGTGATCGTCGCCGAAAATGGGCGGAGATCCGGGTGGAATTCCTCCCCGGGCGGGGGAATATCCCCGGCCCGCTCGCGGATCTTCGCGCCCGGCGCGCCGGTGCCACTGGCATGGTCTGTGCTCCCCGATCCGGGCAGGGAGCTCGACATGGCCACCATGACGCAATCCGCAAGCGGAACCACGACGCAGTTCGTCAGGCGCTTCATGGGCGCGCTGGCTCTCGATCCGACAACGTTTGAAGACGTCGAGTCCGACCGCGCCGCGGGCGGCCAGGCCGCCCTCGTGGTGTTGCTGACGTGCCTGGCGGGCGGCTTCGCGGTCGCCGGCAGTTCGCAGCTGAACGTCACCATGTTCATCGCCGGCCTGACCGCGACGCTCGGCGCGTGGGTGGTGTGGGCGCTCCTGATTACCACCATCGGCACGCTGGTCCTTCCGGAGCCGGCCACCAGCAGCCGGCCGGCAGAGTTGTTGCGCACGATGGGGTTTGCCGCCGCGCCCGGTGTCTTCCTCGCCTTTGGCGCCATGCGGGCGGTCGCGCCCATTGTCGTGGCGCTGGCGACGCTCTGGGTGGTTGCCGCGACGGTGCTCGCCGTGCGGCAGGCGCTCGACTATCGCAGCCTCGCCAGGGCGGCGGTCGTGTGCGTCGCGGCCGGGCTGGTAGCGTTTGGCATGGTCGCCGCCGTGGGCCTGATGTTCGCCAGGCCGGTCAGCTGATCGACGGTTCTCACGAACGAGGGATTGGGGTAGCATCGAGCAATGCGAATCAAATACACGGCGGCGGCCCTGGTGGGACTGGTGGTGGCAGGCTTCAGCCTGGTCGCGCTAGCTCAGCAGAAGCCGGCCGCGACAGCGAAGACCGCCACGGCAAACTCGGTCGTGGTGTACAAGTCCCCGACTTGAGGGTGCTGCAGTGCCTGGATGAAGCATCTCCAGGCGCAAGGCTTCCAGGTGGAAGCCAACGACGTCAGTGATCCTCAAGTGCAAGCGGTCGGCAAGCAGGCCGGCATGACCGACGAGTTGTCGTCGTGCCACGTGGCGAAAATCGGCGGCTACACCATCGTCGGCCACGTCCCGGCCGAAGACATCAAGCGGTTGCTGAAAGAGAAGCCGGCCATTGCCGGAATCTCGGCGCCCGGCATGCCGATGGGATCGCCCGGCATGGAGCAGGGCGGCATGAAGGAGTCGTACAACGTGATGGCGTTCACGAAGGACGGCAAGAAGTACGTCTTCGCGAAGCACTAACAGCGCCTGGCGCGAGGGCGGCCACCATCTTCACCTCGTCAACGCCGAGATGGCGGCGTTGCCCATCCGTAGCGCGTCGGTCGACTTCATCGTCGCGCCCGGCACCTGGAATCTGGCGGGCTCGGTCATTTACGAGGGTGCCTTCCGCCTTGGGTGAGGAACCACTGATGACGACGGCCCCAGGCACCATTCCGGCTTCCGAGGCGCTGCCGCTCGAGAGCCTCATCGCGTTGACCGCCGGCGGCATTGCCAGCCGCGTGCTGGCCAAGAACGGCGGCGGCAACCTGACGCTGTTTGCGTTTGATCGAGGGCAGGGGCTGAGCGAGCACACGACGCCGTTCGACGCGCTCGTGATGGTGCTCGATGGCGAGCTGGCGCTCACCATTGGCGGCACGGCCGTCACCGCGACGCCCGGCACCATCGTCCGCATGCCGGCGAACGTGCCGCACGCGGTCGAGGCGACGGTCGCGTCGCGCATGCTGCTGATCATGCTGCGGGAGCCAAAGCCCGCGGCCTAGTCCGGGCCGGTGCGTCGGCCAGGCATCGGAAAGAATGTAGCGATGGAAAACTGGGTCGGAATGGCCGCGTTTCTCGTGATCTGGGTGGCGCTCCAAGTGTGGGTGCTGCCGAAACTCGGCGTGCCCACTTGAGCGGTGTCAGCACCGCGCCGGCCGGCGCGGGACGACCGGGGATCCGCCGACACTACGCCTCGCGAACGAACCGACGGTAGTTGAAGTTCTGAACGGCCCGGTTTATCGCGGGTGTGAAAAGGAGGCGGCGTTCGGGATCAACTGGAAGAACACCTCTTCGGGCGTGTTCCCGTGCCAGTGGCCGGCGAGCCTGGCGTAGCCGACCAGCGCCAGGAAGATCGCCGCCACCCCGATGGCGATCCGCGGCGCGGTGACCCGGCGACGGGTCCCGAGCGTCCGCATCTCCAGGGCGTCCTTCACCGGGCACGCGGTCACGCAGGTCAGGCAGCCGTTGCACTCGGGCGTGCGCACGGTCATCAGCCGGTCCACGGGAATCAATGAGGGGCACGCCTTGGCGCACTTGCCGCAATCGATGCACGAGATCGGATCGCGCGTGATGCGCGTCGGGCTCAGCATCGAGACCAGGCCCATCAGCGCGCCGTACGGGCACAGGTACCGGCACCAGAAGTTCTTGGTCACCACCGACAACAGCACCAGGACGAGGCAGACCTGGATGGTCAGCCGGCCGGCGTCGCGGAAGAAATCGAGCATCTTCACGTCGGCGACCAGCCCGTAGGGGCTGGAGAGAAACGCGCTCAACGCCGGGACGGGCATGCTCACGACGGCATAGGCGAACAGGGCCAGGAGGATGTACTTCAGGCTGCGCAGCGGCAGGTCGGCCCAGCGCGGGAGCGTGAAGTTGCGGCCGAACATCTCGCGCCCGCCTTGCCAGAGCCACTCGGAGATCGTGCCGATCGGGCACAGCCAACTGCAGAACGCCTTGCGGAACACCAGCGACATGGCCAGGAACGCCAGCAGCAGGAACAAGCCGGCGGGATGCACCTCGGGAACGCTGGCGGTCAGCAGGAGGTACTTCAGGTTCATCAGGGAGGCCACCGGCAGCCAGCCCTCAACCCCGGGCGGGCGCGGGACGTAGACGGTGGCCCCGGCTGTTTCGTAGAAACGAACCCAGAGGTAGAACCGCACGCCGATCCAGAGATTCAGGAGCAGGAACGCCACCTGCACGCTGTGCCGGACTAGCAGCGTCTGTTCAAGCGGGCGTTTGTCGTAGGCTCGGGCCATCCCCCCGCATCTCCAGGACCACGATATCGGGCTCCTGGCGCCTGGCCTATGACACCGGTCATATCGGCGAACGGACCGGCGGCGACGTGCCCTCGACTACTTGAACCGTCGCTCGACGTGCCGGCGGATCGCGTCTTCGAACTCCGCGTCATGGTCTGCCTGGTAGACCATTGATGAACCGATTTCCGCCGCCAGGATCGCCGAGCGATACTTCGGCGACAGGTTCTGGTATCGGGTATTGAAGCGGGGGTCCTCACGCAGGAGCGCCGGCAGGTGGCTCAGGATGACCTTGTCGAAGATCGGCTGGCTGGCGACGCCGGGGTTGGCCTGGAAGAACTCGAACAGGCGCTGGTAATTCCGATTGATCTCGACCGAGATGTCGTCGGAGATCTCGGTCCAGGGCTTCCTGCTCGCGGCATGGCGCCGCACCAGCAAACGGGCCTCCTCCTCGGCACGCCGCTTCAGGATCGCCAGCACGTCGGCGACGTATTTCGGCTTGTTCTGGAGGAACTCCTCCTCGGTGAGCAGCAGGTTGGCGATGATCTCGTAGGACGAGGAGATCACGCCGCACTTGTTCGCCGAGGCGTCGCGCATGAGGAGGACGCCCTTCTTCTGCAGTTCCAGGCGGGCCGCCGGCGTGATGAACGAGTTGGCGCCTTCGATGATGACCTTCGCAGACGGGCTGCCGTCGGGCAGCAGGAAGCGCTGCCAGTTCTCGTCGTTGATCGTCTCGGGGCGGCCGCCGCCGGGAATGAACAGGTCGGCCGGCACCGAGAACGGGAGTTCCCCGAACTGTCGCGACAGGTCGTCGATCGAGATCCACTCTTCGACCAGCCCCGCGGCGCTGCGCGTGACCTTGCGATACAGCACGCGCAGCCCGTCTTCCTTCGGCGAGCCCCGGAACAGCATGAACCCGCCGGGGTGCAGCGCCTCGGGACTGAATCCGTCAACGTCCTGCTCGAGCAGGATGCGCCGCAGTTGCGTGGGATCGGCGCCCGCCGGATCGAACAGCACCCCGGCGCCGTCCAGGATCAGCCGGATCTGCATCTTCGGGCAGAGGTCCAGCATGATCCGCATCGCGTTGCCGGCGACATCCCCATTCGGCCCGCCGGTGAACTTCACTGAGAAGGCGTCGCGCGTGATGTCGATGCCGATCTCGCGCATCGCGATCTCGGCGAACTTGACCACGCCGGTCGAGGTCACGCCGTACTCTTTGTGATTGATGCCGATGGTCTTCGACGACATCACGCCGGTGCCGAGAATGTAGCCCCGGCGCTTCGAGGTCAGGGCGATGTCCTCGATCATGTCATCGTGCATGTTCTCGTCGGGGCCGAGTTCGATCGGCTCGTCCTGCCGGTAGTAGTCCACGACCGCCGGGTTCTTCGCGACGCCCCCCTCGGTGACGAAGATGTCGAGGAAGGCGCTGAAGACATCGCGCTGCTTCTTGCGCAGCAGGCGATCGAGCACCGACCGCGGCTCCTTCGACACCGCCGAGGCATCCAGCAGCACCACGAGCTTCGACCCGCCTTCGTAGATGTCCTTGTTCTTCAAGTGCTGCGTGTGCGCCAGCACGAAGTTCTCCTTGAACAGCGTCGAGGCGTTAGTGAGGAAGTCATCCTGGGTGCGGCAGATCACCGTGCGCCAGCCGCCGCGCGCGATGTCGGAGAACCCGATGTGATACCCGAACGCGTGGCCGCCGAAGAAGAAGGTCACGCGGAAGGGCGTGCCGGACGGCAGGTCGGCGGTCGACACCTGCCCGAGGTCGGCGAGGTAGGCCGGGTCGAGCCGGAACGCGAGCGCCTGCTTCTCCTTCACGAAGAAATTGGTCTTCAGCGTGTGCTCGATGAAGGTCAGGCAGCAGTGAAACACGGTCCGGCGAATGGCATCGAGATGGGCGTGGCCGGTATCGTAGTCGGCCACGGCCTTGACGACGGTCGCCCGCAGCGCCGCGTAGGCCGCCTCGCGCCCCGCCACCGCCGGATCGAAGCGCAGTCGGAACAGGGCGACACACTGCGCCAGCAGTGGCGTGTTGGCGTAGATCGCGCCCTGCACTTCCTTCCAGTCGTAGCGATCGGGCTGCGCGTGCGCCAACTGCGTGTGGCAGAACGCCACGAACGCGCGGGTCAGCGAGGCGTCGTCGCCGCTCATCTGCCCGGTCGTCACGAACTCGCGATACTCAGGGGAAGTGGCGGTCAGGATCTGGGTGTTGAACAGTTCGCTCTGCAGCCGGTCGCGGAGGACGGCGGCGGTCTCCTGAATCTGGCCCTTGCGCTGCCGCACCGACATCGCAAACAGCGCATACGGCTGCGCGCCGGTCGAGACGTCGAACACGTCGGCGCTGCGGATGCCCACGTCAAAGCGGTGCAGCACCTCCACCACCTGCGCGACGTAGCCGGTGTGGGGCGGATTCGCGATCGCAAACAGCAGGCGCGCCTCGTTCGACCCGTCGGCGGCCGGCGTGAGATCGAAGTACAGACCATTCTGTGCCTCGCAGAGGTGCAGCATCCGGAGCGCTTCGACCACCCGGTCGCCCGGCGACACGCTCAGGTAGTCGGCGTGATTGAGCCAGAGGATGGACAGCAGCCGGTCAAACTCGGCGGGCGGGAATGACGGGTCGGACGCCAGCAGGGCTCTCGCCGGATCCTTCACGGCGCCGGGAATCTTCACGCCCGCCGCGAGCCCCGCCTGGATCTCCGCGTCGCTCTTGCACTTGAACGCGAACCGCTGGATTTCAAGCGTCTGCTCCAGGCCGGGCATCGGCGCCGATGAATGCGCAAACATCGCGTAGGAGATCGGGCGCCCCACTCTCGCGCTTTTCGTCAGTCCCTCGTACAGGGACCCCGGCAAACTCCGCGTCGCCAGAATCAAGGTGTCCGGGCGGTCGGCCAGAATCAGATTCTGATTCGTCCGCAGCGTCTCGACCTCGCGCTCGAGGATGGCGATCGCGTCCGGCTCACCGGCCATCGCCTTGAAGAAAGAATCGGCCATCGAATCTCGAAGCCACGTCATGGCGGTATCCGTTCGCTGAAAGACTGCGTTGTATTCGTGTTGGGCGGGTGCTGGCCAACCACGAGCGTTAGCGCGAGTAGGCCACCTTGCCGCCAACGATGGTGTAGATCGCCCGCGTCGACGGGATCTCGTCCTCGGGCACGGTCATGATGTCTTTCGACAGCACGGTGATGTCGGCCAGCTTGCCTACCGCCAGCGAGCCCTTGAGCGCTTCTTCCTTCGCGGCGTACGCGCCGTTCCAGGTGTAGGACTTGAGCGCTTCGGCGCGCGTCATCTTCTGGTCGCCGTAGAACACCGCGCCGTCGGTGGTCTTGCGGCTGACCGAGGCGTAGAAACTCGCCATCGGGTTGATCCGTTCCACCGGGACGTCGGTGCCGTTGGCGATGATCGCGCCGCTCTTGATCAGCTTCTGCCACACGTAGGCGCCTTCTTCCGCGCGCCCGGCGCCCAGCCGCGCCGGCACATACGGCGCGTCCGAGGTGGCGTGAATGCCCTGCATCACCGGGATCACGCCAAGCTGGCCAAAGCGCGGGATGTCGGCCGCGCTGATGTGCTGGGCGTGCTCGACGCGCCAGCGCAGGTCCTTCTGGTTCGGCCGCGACTTGAAGGCGCGCTCGTAGACATTGAGCACTTCGCGATTGGCGCGATCGCCAATCGCGTGCACGCACAGCTGCACGTCGTGTTCGAGCGCGATCTGCGACGTCTCGGCGATGCTCTCGGGCGAGTTGGTCGGCAGCCCGACGCTCGCCGGCGAATCGCTGTACGGCGCGAGCATCCAGGCGCCGCGCGAACCAAGCGCGCCGTCGGCGGTGACCTTGATCGCGGCGATCGTCAGGTGGTGGTTGTTGAGGCCCACGGCGCGGTATTGCCCGAGCTTCGCGCGCAGGTTGTCGTTGCTGTCGCGCACCATCACCCACAACCGGATGCCCAGCGCGCCCTCGGACGCGGCTTGCTTGAGGAGATCGATGGTGGTGAAGTTCGCGCCGGCATCCTGGAAGCTCGTGATGCCGTGCTCGAGGCTGCCCTGCACCGCCAGCTGGATCTGCCGGCGCGCATCGGCGTCGCGTTCCGCGGCGGTCCTGGCGGAGCGCCACTGCTCGAGGGCGCCGCCAACGAGGCCCGACGCGGTTTCGCGCAACAGCCCGGTGGGACGGCCGGCCGCGTCCTTCAGGATCTCGCCGCCGCTCGGATTCATGGTTGCGCGCGTCAGGCCCGCGGCCGCCATGGCGTTCGCATTCACGAAGCTGGCGTGGCCGCTGGCATGCGTCAGCATCACCGGGTTGTTCGGTGAGACCTTGCTCAGCGCATCGTGGAGCGGAAAGCCTTCGACGTTCGGCTGCGGCACGCTCGCCCACTTCTCCTGGTGCCAGCCGCGCCCGAGAATCCAATCGCCCGGCTTCGCCTGCTTCGCGGCCTCGGCGACCATCGACACGATCTGGTCCCAGTCCCTGACGTCCATCAGGTCGAGCGTCATTTTCGACAGGCCGAAGCCCATGAAGTGGCCGTGGCTCTCGACCAGCCCGGGAATGGCCAGCTGGCCGCGCAGGTCGATGACCTGCGTGGCGGGGCCGACATACTGCTCGATGGCCTGGTTGGTGCCAACCGCGACAATGCGATCGCCACGGACGGCAATCGCCTGCGCCTCGGGCAGCGCGGCCTCGACGGTCACGATTTTACCGTTCTGCAGCACCAGGGCGGCCGGAGCGGGCCGACTCTGCCCGGAAAGGACCACGGTCGACACGGCCAACAGGACGGCTAGATGTTTCACAACTGCTCCGAATCTGGTTCAGGTGAGGGTGCGATCAGTCTTCATGATAATGGAAAAAATGACCGGCCAGTCATCGAGGGCGTTATGACGGCGGTCATACCCAACGCCCTGCACATGACCTAGCGTGACGTGCTGAAGGAGGCGAGCCATGAGGCAGCCACTGTCACGTACGAGTGCCGCTCTCGGAACCGCGGCCCTGATCGCCCTGCTGGTTCTCGTCCCCGTCCGCGCGCAAGGCACCAAGGACATCGTCGATGTCGCGGTCGCCGCCGGCTCGTTCAAGACGCTGGTCGCCGCCGTCCAGGCGGCCAACCTGGTGGACGTGCTCAAGCGGCCGGGACCGCTCACCGTGCTCGCCCCGACCGACGAGGCGTTCGCGAAGATCCCCAAGGCCGACCTTGATGCGCTGATGAAGGACAAGGTCAAACTGGCGGCCGTGCTGCAGTACCACGTGCTCGTCGGCAACGTCAGCGCCGCCGACCTGAAAATGATGAAGGACTTCGGCACGGCGCAGGGCCAGCGCGTCCAGATTTCGAGCGTCGGCGCGGCACTCAAGATCAACCACGCCACCATCATCAAGGCCGACATCTCCGCCAGTAATGGCGTGATTCACGTCATCGACTCGGTGCTGCTGCCTAAGTAGCGGCAATCGCGATCGCGGCAAGTCCGCTGGATATGACGCCGGTCATACCCCCCTGCGACGGAATGCCGCACTCTGCGCAAGAGGGGTGAATGGGCATTCGCACGGCGTTGCCGGATCTCGCGCACTGGAAGGCCCAGGTCAAGTGCCAGGCCGGATGTCCCGTGGCCACCGACGCCGGCCGCTATGTCCAGCTGATCGCCGACGGCCGGCCTGAAGAAGCCTTCCTGGTGGCGCGCGCGCCCAACCCGTTTGCCTCTGTGTGCGGCCGCGTCTGCGCCGCTCCGTGCGAAGACGCGTGCCGCCGCGGCGTGATCGACGCGCCGGTGTCCATTCGCGCCCTCAAGCGGCACGTCACCGAGCAGTTCGGCGTCGAGTCGATCCGGCCCGACACCCAGGCGCAACTGCTCACCACCGATACCCACGAGGGCAACCGTTACACCGGCCACTTGCCGCTGCCGTTCTACCGGTCGGCCGAGGCCGTTGCGGCCGGCACGGCCCCTCGTTCGGGCCCGCGCCGCCGCATCGCGGTGATTGGCGCCGGGCCGGCGGGCATGGCGGCCGCGCACGACCTGGCGCTGCTCAATTACGACGTGACGGTGTTCGAGGCCGCCGCCGAGCCGGGTGGCATGATGCGGTTCGGCATTCCCGAATACCGGCTGCCCCGCACGCTGCTGCGCGCCGAGATCGACCGCATCGTCTCG
Source organism: Acidobacteriota bacterium (assembly GCA_041178345.1). Classification (GTDB taxonomy): domain Bacteria; phylum Acidobacteriota; class Vicinamibacteria; order Vicinamibacterales; family UBA2999; genus 12-FULL-67-14b. The sequence goes on from JBEGVQ010000093.1 coordinate 46,861, forward strand.
CTCGGCGTGGACCTGCGGCTGAACACGCCGCTCTCGGCCGAGTTCGGCGTCGCCCAGCTGCGCGCGCAGGGCTTCGAGGCCGTGTTCCTGTCGGTGGGCGTGTCGCGTGGCCGCGACCTGCAGGCGCCAGGTGTTGAACTCGATGGCGTCATCAAGGCGGTGGACTACCTGCTCAACGTCAACCGCGGCTACCGCCTGGATCTTGGCCGCAAGGTGGTGGTCATCGGCGGCGGCTTCGTCGCCTTCGATGCGGCCCGCACCGCCCTGCGCGCCGGCCGCGACGAAGCGGCGCCCGCCGATCACGCCGAAACCGATGCGCGCGTGAAGGAAGCGCTGGATTCGGCGCGCGCCGCCATCCGCGGTGGCGCCACCGAAGTCACGGTGGTGTCACTCGAAGACTTCTCGGAGATGCCGGTGCTGCGCACCACGCAGGGCCACGAGGAGTTCGAGGAAGCCAAGCGCGAGGGCGTGCGGTTCATTACCCGCCGCGGCCCCAAGGAATTCAAGGGGACGTCTCACCTCGAGACCATTGCCCTGCGCGCCGTCACCTCGGTGTTCGACGCCAATGGCCGATTCGCCCCGCAGTTCGTGGATGAAGACATTCTCGATCTCGAGGCCGACACCTGCATTCTCGCGATCGGGCAGAACGCCGACCTGTCGTTCCTCACTGACGCCGACGGCGTGGCCCTGACGCCCGGCGGCACGATCAAGATCGATCCGCTCACGCTGGCCACATCGGCACCCGGCCTCTACGCCGGTGGCGATGTCGCCTTCGGCCCCCGCAACCTGATCGAGGCGGTCGCCAACGGCAAGCGCGCCGCGCGCTCGATCCACGAATTCCTGGCGGGCCAGGAGGCCCGCATCGAAACGCACCTCGAGGTTGAAGCGCTCGTCACGTCGCGTTACCGGATGGTAGCGGGCTTCGAGCGCTTCGACCGCGAGGCGCCTCCCACGCTCGACGTCGGGCGCCGCACCGGCATCACCGAGGTCGAAACCGGCTACGACGCCGCGGCCGCGCGCACGCAGGCGGCGCGGTGCCTGGTGTGCCACGTGCAGACCATCTACGACCCGGAACAGTGCGTGCTGTGCAACCGCTGTGTCGATATCTGTCCGGAGTACTGCCTGGCGTTCGTGCCGATCGACGCGCTCGACCTGCCAGCCGCGGAACGGGCCGCCGTCGAAGAGCGGGCGCAAGCCGGCGGCTTTCCGCTCGCCGCGTTGATCAAGGACGACGACCGCTGCATCCGTTGCGGCCTGTGCGCCATCCGGTGCCCGACCGAGGCCATGACGATGGAGCGCTTCACCATCACCGAACGCTGGAACGGGAGTACGGCGTCATGAGCGATGACAAGAAACCAACCGATCGACGCGACTTTCTGCTCAAGCTAGGCGCCGGCGCGGGCGTGGCCGCCATCACCGTCCAGGCCGGGGCGTCGCTGCGCTCGCTCGTGCCGAACGTGTCGTACGACGCGCCGACCACCGTGAAGCTCGGTCCACCGTCCGACTTCCCCGATGGCCTCAAGTTCCTCCCGGACGAACGCGTGCTCGTGTTCCGCGAAGGCAACACGTTCCACGCTATTTCGGCCGTCTGCACGCACCTCGGATGCACCGTCCGGGCGGAGGCGTTGGCTTCCCCCCAATCCGTCGACGCCGGCGGTGCCTCCATCCGCCTGACCCATCGCTTCCTCTGTCCGTGTCACGGCTCTGAATACAAGGGCGACGGCACCAACGTGTCCGGCCCCGCGCCGAAGCCGCTGGCCTGGTACCGCCTGCTGCTCGCGCCCGACGATGGGCAACTGGTGATTGACCTCGCGGACGAAGTGGGCCGCGACTTCCGCCTGACGGTGGGGTGACTGTGATGCGCCTGCCCTCCTTGACCCGCACCAAGCCCGAGGCTCCCAACGTGCATGCGGAGCCGCTGTGGAGTTTGCGCCCCCAGTCGGACCGTGAAGCCGGCGATGCGGTGGTGTCGAACTTCATGCTGCACTGGTTCCCCGCCAAGATCAGCAAGGCGTCGATGGCGTGGAACTACTCGTTCTGGCTCGGCACCATTTCCGGGGCGCTCTTCTTCCTGACGATTCTGTCGGGCCTGCCGCTGCTGTTTCTCTACGTGCCGTCGGTGGAGCGCGCCTACCAGTCGGTCAAGGACATCGAGTTCGTGATCACGTTCGGTTCGTGGATTCGCGCGGTGCACCGCATCTCGGCGCACCTGATGGTGATCGTCGTCGCCTTGCACCTGGTCCGCGTGTTCCTGACCGGCGCCTACAAGAACGGCGTCGGCCGCGGGCAGCAGCGCGAAATCAACTGGGTGATCGGCGTCGTGATGTTCCTCACCACGCTGTTCCTCTCGTTCACCGGTTACCTGCTGCCCTGGGACCAACTGGCCTTCTGGGCGGTTACGGTCGGCACCAACATCGCCTCCTCCATTCCCGCGATTGGCCCGGCCGTCCGCGAACTGATGATCGGCGGCCGCAACATCGACCAGGCGACGCTGATCCGCTTCTACGTGTTGCACGTCGTCTTCCTGCCCGGCCTGCTGGCGGTGCTGTTCGCGTATCACATGTGGCGCGTGCGCAAGGACGGCGGCCTGGCCCGCGCCGACCACGAGACCGTGCTGGAAGAGCTGCGCACCACCGAGGTGGTGCCGACCAAGACCTACACCTTGCTGGGCGTCGCCCGCGGCACGGCGCCGACGGTGACGGCGCGGACGCTCGAGGCGGCCAACACCACCGTCAACGCCGTGCCGGACCTGACGCGCCGCGCGCTGATTGCCGTCCTCGGCACCATTGCCGTCGTCAGCATCATGTCGGTGTTCATCGCCTCGCCGCTCGAGGAGCCGGCCAACGCGCTGATCACGCCCAACCCGGCGAAGGCGCCGTGGTACTTCCTGTGGCTCCAGGAAATCGTCACCGACACCACCATTCGGATCGGTTCGTTCACGCTGAACGGGGCGTTCGTGGGCGGCGTGATCCTGCCCGGGCTGCTGGTCGGACTCATGACCTTCTGGCCGTGGCTCGATCGTTCGTCCCATCTGGCGGCCGGCGTCTGGCTGCCGCGCGACCGCCGCCGGCAGAACATCGTGTTCCTGCTGATCGTGCTGTTCGTGCTGGTGCTGACGTTCGTCGGCATGGTCCTGCGCGGGCCGTATTGGTACTTCTACTGGCCGTGGGAGGCCTGGCCCGAGATTCCCGGAAGGATCTGAGATGGAGAACCGCACCTCATCTCCGTATCCGCGGATCGACCGGTTGGTGCTGGCGCTCGTCGGCGTCACGCTGGTAATCGGCACCGCGCTGTTCATGTGGAGCGACCGCGCCCACGACTGGCGCTACTACCAGGCCGAGTTCCGGCGGATGGTGGCCGAGAAGTTTGGGGATGACAAGGCGGCGCTTCTCCCGTCGGGCGTGCGGCAGGTCTGGGCGGCCGAGCTGGCGCGCGCCGATCGCTGCATCACCTGCCACGAGGCGATCGCCTACAAGGGCTTCGAGGAGGCCGAGCATCCCTACCGCACGCATCCGCTCGAACCCCTGCAGCTTCACCCGGTCGAAGCTTACGGCTGCACCTCGTGCCACGGCGGCCAGGGCTGGGCCATCGACACGGCGGCGGCGCACGGCGAGGTCGCGCACTGGGAGGAGCCGCTGCTGAGCCGGACCTTGGGCGAGGAATACACGCTCGCCGGCAACAAGAACGCGTTGATGCAGATGAACTGCAACACCTGCCACCGCTACGACCGCGAGACCAAGGGCGCCGAGGCCATCAACCTGGCCAAGCGGCTGATCAACGACAAGGGCTGCCGGGCCTGTCACGTGATCAACGGGTTCGGCGGCACGATTGGCCCCGACCTCACGACCGTCGGCGAGAAGGCGCCCGAACAGTACGACATGAGCCGGTTGTCGGGCCAGCGCACCGCGTTTGCGTGGCACATGGCGCACTTCAAGGACCCGCGCGCGCTCAGCGAGGGCACCGTCATGCCGAACTTCAACTTCAGCACCGAACAGGCGCAGGCGCTGTCGATGCTGATGCTGTCGTGGCGGCGGCACGAGGTGCCGGCGCGGTTTGTCTCGGGCGCGCCCCGCACGGACCCCCGCAGCGCCGAGGAGCTGAAGGCCGAGGCGGACATGCGGACCGGCCCTGGCGGGTGGTTCGTGCAGACCGGTTGTTTCGTGTGCCACTCGATCTCGGCGCTCGGGGTCAGGAGCCCGGCGCAGATCGGGCCCGACCTGTCGAATGCCGTCGAGGACGTGCAAAGCCGGTTCGGCGTGACGATCGACGCGTTCATCGCCAACCCCACCGGCACGATGAGCGTGGTGCTGTCGCGCCAGATCATCCTGACACCCGAGCAGAAGGAAGTGGCGATCCAGAAGTTGCGCGAGGCGTTTGCGGAGTACCAGCGCCAGCGTGAAACGGCCGCGGCCGCGATTTCCAAATAGTGAGGAGGCAGTCTTATGGACCGAACGAATCGTGTGGCGTGGTCGAGGGCATCCGCCCTGTTGGTGCTGGCGCTCGTCGCCAGCCAGTGCACGCCGAGCCAGCCCGCCTCGCGGCGCGGCGGCAGCGGCGTGCAGTCGGACGCCGCCGTGGCGGCGCTCAAGACCTACGTGGCCCCGGGTGACCTCGACGAGTACTACATGTTCTCGTCGGGCGGGCATTCCGGCCAGATTTACGTCTACGGATTGCCCTCGATGCGGCACCTCTCGACCATCCCCGTCTACACCCCCTACCCGGCGACCGGCTACGGTTTCGATGATGACAGCAAGAAGATGCTGGGCGACCTGACGTGGGGTGACGCGCATCACCCGGCGCTGTCGGAAACCAAGGGCGACTACGACGGCCGCTGGCTGTTCATCAACGAGATGAACGGGCGCATTGCCCGCATCGATCTGCGCGACTTCAAGACCAAGCAGATCCTGGGGCCGGTGCCGAACCTGCATGGCAACCACGCCTCGTCGTTCGTCACCCCGAACACCGAGTACGCGATGATGGCCACCCGCTTCTCCCGGCCCGTGCCGAACCGGGTCGTCGGCATCGACAAGTACGCGACCGAGTACAAGGGCATCATCGCCGGCGTCAAGATCGAACCGGCCTCGGGCGAGATGTCGCTGGCGTGGCAGATCCTGATGCCGCCGTTCGACTACGACCTGGGCGACGCCGGCAAGCTGGCGTCCGACGGCTGGATGTTCTTCACCTCGTACAACACCGAGCGGGCCACCGGCAAGCTCGAGGTCACCGCCTCGCAACGCGACCAGGACTACATTGCCGCGGTTGACTGGCGCGCCGCGGAGAAGGCGATCGCCGAGGGCAAGTTCGACACCATCGGCGGCGTCAAGGTGATCGACCCCAAGAAGGTGCCCGGCATCGTCTACCTGCTGCCCTGCGGCAAGTCGCCGCACGGCGTCGACGTCTCGCCCGACGGCAAGTGGATCATCGGCTCGGGCAAGCTCCAGGGCGTCACCACCGCGTTCAACTTCGAGAAGATCCAGACCGCGATTCGCAACAAGGACTTCATCGGCGAAGAAGACGGCATCCCGGTGCTGAAGTACGAGTCGATCAAGGACGCCGAGGTCGCGGTCGGCCTGGGCCCGCTGCACACGCAGTTCGGCCCCGATGGCTGGGCCTACACCTCGCTGTTCGTCGACAGCGCGATCGCGAAATGGAAGCTCGGCACGTGGGAAGTCGTCGACAAGGCGCCGATGTCGTACTCGATCGGCCACCTGGCCGCGGCCGAAGGCGACACCGTCAGCCCTGACGGCAACTACCTGGTCGGCCTCAACAAGCTGTCGCACGGCCGCCACCTGAGCGTCGGGCCGTCGCAGCCCGAGTCGTCACAGCTGCTCGACATCACCGAAGAGAAGATGAAGCTGCTCTACGACGCCTTCACCGAACCCGAGCCGCACTACGCGCAGATCATCAAGGCCGACAAGATCAAGGCCATCGAGGTCTATCCGAAAGAGGAAAACAAGCACCCCATGGCGGTGTGGGATCTCAAGGACGCCGGGGTGACCCGCAATGGCAAGAACGTGCTGGTCAAGATGATCGCCGTGCGCTCGACGCTGACGCCGACCTCGTTCGAGGTGACCGCGGGCGACCAGGTCACGGTGGCCGTGACCAACATCGAGCAGACCACCGACGAACTGCACGGCTTCGGGCTGCTCGACTACAACATCAACCTGGTCATCGACCCGGGTGAAACCAAGACCGTCACCTTCACCGCGAAGAAGAGCGGCGTGTTCGCCTACTACTGCACCAACTTCTGTTCGGCGCTTCACCAGGAGATGCAGGGCTACATGATCGTCAAGTGATTTGAGCGGTGACAGTTGAAGAGTTGACAGTTGGCAGTTTAGGTGGTCACGATGCAGGCGTTCCTCCAACGCGCGAATCGGTTCTTGGACATGCCGATCGGTCTTCCGGCGAGAATCATGCTCCTTGCCGCGACGGCTCTGATCGTGGCCACCTATTTCTTCCCCCTCTGGAACCTGACGATGTTCGCACCGCAGTATCCAGAGGGGCTTCGCCTCGACATCTACTCCTACACGCTGGTCGGCGGCAACAACGGCCAGGACGTGAAAGAGATCAACGTGCTCAACCACTACATCGGCATGCAGGACCTGGTGAACGAATCGTTCACCGAGTTCCAGTGGATGCCGTTCGTGATCGGCGCGCTCGGCCTGCTGGTGCTGCGGGCCGCCGTCCACGGCACGGTCGTCGCGCTGGTCGACGTCACCATGCTGTTCGTCTACTTCGGCGCCTTCTCGCTGTGGTCGTTCGGCTACAAGCTGTATCGCTACGGCCACGACCTGTCGCCGGAAGCGGCGGTGCAGGTGCCGCCGTTCATGCCGCCGATGTTCGGCGGCGCGCAGATCGCCAACTTCGAGGTCTATTCCTATCCGCGGCCCGCGACCTACGCGATGGCCGGCGTGATCGCCCTGTTGCTGGCGGCGCTGTTCCTGACCTGGTGGCAACGGCCCACCGGCGAGCTCCCGGTCGCGGCGGATCGGGGATGACGCCGTGACAGCCGTCGCCGTGATGCTGCTGTTGGGCCTGCTGCAGGTCACAGATGCTATGCCGCCAGGCGCCGGCGTCGAGGGGCGGCCGGCCGCGGCGCACGCCTCGCCCCTCCAGGCCCTGGTCGACCGCGCACAACCCGGCGACCGCGTCGTGGTGCCGGCGGGCACGTACGACGGAGACCTGCTGATCGATCGCCCGATCACCCTGCGCGGCACGGGTCGTCCGACCCTGCGCGGGTCGGGCACCGGCAGCGTGGTCCGCGTGCGTGCCCCCGGCGTCATCATCGAGGGCTTCGACATCGACGGGCGCGGCCAGGGCGACCTGGGCCGCGACACCTCGGGCATTCACGTGGCCGCGCCGCGCGTCACGATCCGTGATTGCCGCATCCGTCAGGCCTTGTTCGGCATCTACCTGCGCGAGGCGGATGACGCGGTGGTCGAGACCACGACGGTGACCGGCATTCCCGGCCGCGATCCCGGCGAGAACGGCAGCGGCATCCACGTCTGGAACAGCCAGCGCTTCCGCCTGGCCGGCAACACCATCGCCGGCGCCCGCGACGGCTTCTACATCCAGTCGTCATCGCACGGCCTGGTGCGCGGCAACCGCGCCAGCGATCTCCGTTACGGCCTCCACTACATGTTCTCGGACGACAATGTCTTCGAAGACAACGTGTTCGCGCGCGGCGCCGCCGGCGCGGCGCTGATGTACTCGAACCGCATGACGTTCCGGCGCAACCAGTTCGTGCACAACCGCGGCTTTGCCTCGGTGGGCCTCCTGTTGAAGGCATGCGATGACGTGGTGGCCGAAGACAACCTGATCGCCGACAACGCGCGCGGGGTCTTTCTCGAAGGTTCGTATCGGAATCGGTTCCGTCGCAACCTGGTGGCGATGTCGGACATGGCGCTGGTGATCTACGACTCGAGCGGCGCCAACCACTTCGCGGGCAACGCCTTCGTCGGCAACCTGACGCCGCTGTCGCTGTCGGGCAAGCGCACTGATACCGTCTTCGACGGCAACTACTGGTCCGACCACGGCGTGCCCGATCTCGATGGCGACGGCGTGAGCGACCGGCCGTACCGGCTGTCGAATGTCTTCGATCACCTGCGTGGCAACCTGACCGCCGCCGACCTGTTCTCGCGTAGTGTCGCGGCGTCGGCGTTGGGCGCGGCGGAACGGGCCTTTCCCATCCTCGACCCCATTCCGGTGATCGACGCGCATCCGCTGGTGCGCCCGCCGGTCCTCGACGCGGTGCCGATGCCGGCGTCGGTCGCTTCGTCGCAATCGGTCGCCAGCACCGCCCCGCCCCTGCTGCTCCTGCTGGTCGGCGGCGGCGTGCTTGCGGCAGGCGGGCGCTCCTGGGTGAAAGGCAGGCGATCGTGATCGAATACCGCGCCTTCACGAAACGCTATGACGGCAGGACCGCGGTCGATGCCCTGACGCTGCTCGTGCCGCCCGGATCGGTCGTGGCATTGCTCGGCCCGAACGGATCCGGCAAGACCACGTCGATCAAGGCGGCGGCCGGCCTGATTCGGCCCGACGCCGGCGAGGTGATGCTGGGCCACGATCGCATCAGCGCCCTCGACCCGCGCGGACGCCGGTCGTGCTCGTTCCTGCCGCAGCGCGTGTCGTTTCCCGAGACGCTCACCGGCCGCGAGGTGGTCGAGTTCTACCGGCGCCTGCGCGAAGCGCCGGTTGGCGCCGCCGATCGCGTCTTGAAGTTCGCGTCGCTCAACGGCGCCGGCGCGCGGGCCGTCGGCACCTACTCCGGCGGCATGGTGCAGCGGCTCGGGCTCGCGGTGGCCACCCTGGGCACGACGGAAGTGTTGTTGCTCGACGAACCTACGGCCGCGCTCGATCCGGAAGGACTGAGCGCCTTCTACGAACTGGTCGAGACGCGCCGGAGATCTGGCGGCACGGTCTTCTTCAGCTCGCACCAGCTTGGCGACATCGAACGCCTCGCCGACGCCGTGGCGGTGATGGTCGCCGGCAAGCTCGTGGCGCAGTTTACCGAACGCGACCTGGCGGCGCGGCTGGCCGACCGGGGCGTCATGCGCGTGCGGCTGGCGGCGCCCATTGCCGGGCTGCTCGAGCGCGTCAGCGAGCGCGCACCCGGGGCCAGGTGGGCCGGCGACGAGCTGACCGTGCCCGGCTCGGCCGCCATGCGGCCGCTGATCCTCGACCTGGTTCGCGAGGCCGGCGCCGAGATTCGCGGCCTCACGGCGGAAGAGGGCCGGCTCGATGAGTTCTACCGCGAGCTGATCGGAGTGCCGTCATGACGAAGTGGGTGCTGGCGGCGGCCCTGGTCATGGGCGGGTGTGCCGGCGGTCCGCCGGGACCGGCCGCCGTCGGACTGGGCGAAGACGCCTGCGCGGGCTGCCGCATGACGATCGTGTCGCGCGCGACGGCCGCGCAGATCGTCCGCGCCGGCGACGAGGCGGTGTTCTTCGACGACCTCGGGTGCCTGCGCGACTACCTGCGCCAGCGACCGCTGCCTGGCGACGCCGTGGTCTACGTCGCCGACCATCGCTCGGGCGGGTGGGTGAACGCGCGCGCGGCGCTGTTTACCAGGACCACTGCGTCCACGCCCATGGCGTCGGGCCTGCTCGCCCATGCCGACACGACCTCTCGAGATGCCGACCCGGCGGCGGCCGGCGGCAGCCAGGCGACGGTGATGCCATGACCTCGCTGCGATCGGTGCTCTGGCTCTGCGCGCGGTACGAACTGGTGCTGGCCGTGCGATCGCGCTGGCTGCAATTGTTCGCCGTGGTCTTCGCCGCCCTGGCGCTGGCCGTGTCGGGCGCCGGCTACATCCTTTCGGGCGGTCATGGCGTCCAGGACTTCTCCCGTACCGCCGTCTCGCTGATCCAGATCGTGCTGCTGTTGGTGCCTCTGGCGTCGCTGGTGTTTGGCGGGCTGGCCCTCACGCCGGAACGCGGCGCTGCGGAACTGCTGTACTCGCAACCCGTCTCTCGCGGCGCCATCCTGTTGGGGCGGATGCTCGGCGTGTGGCTCGCGCTGGCCGCCGCCGAGGCCATCGGCTTCGGCATCGCCGGCGTGTTCATGCAGCACCAGGCCGGGCCGGACGGGCTGTGGCGCTACGGCGCGCTGGTGGTGACCGCGGTGGCCATCACCGGTGTCTTCCTAGCCATCGCCACCCTGCTGGCCAGCATCAACGCCGGCCGCCGCACGCGCGTGCTGGCCGCCGCCCTGGTGGTCTGGTTCGCTACGGTGGTGATGTTCGACGTCGCCGTGCTCGGCATTGCGTCGCTGCTGCGATCGGGCTCGGCGTCGCGCCTGCTGATCATCGCTACGCTGATTAATCCAGTGGACGCGGCCCGCACCGGTTCGCTGCTCGCCATCGAGGGCACGGCCGCGTTCGGCGCGGCATCACTGGCGCTGTTGCGCTTCACGGGTGGCGCCGGCATGGCGGCAGCGCTGGTGGCGCTGTCTTTGGTGGCCTGGCTGATCGCGCCGCTGGCGGCCGCCATGCGCGCGCTCTCGCGCGCCGACATCTGAAATGCCTGACAGAAGATCAAGCGATCAAGAGATGGGTCCTCGCCACTCCTGTGCTCATGACCTCCTGGTCTCCGGTTCGTTCAAGACGCCGACGCCTCGTCCAGTGCGTGCCGATGGATCACCACGAAGCCGTCCTTCTCCGTGTGCAGCACGTCTTCTTTGTGCCAGCGACTCATGATGCGAATCGTCGTTTCGATGGTGGTTCCGGTCAAATCCGCCAGCTCCTGCCGAGACAGCGGCATCGCCACGAACGTCCCGCCGCGCTCCGGGCGGCCGATCTGATCGCAGAGCTTCAGGAACAGGCGCGCGAAGCGGGCCTCGACCCGCGCGCCGGTCAGCTCCGCGAGACGGCGCGTCAGCTCCGCCAGGCGAATGGTCAGGCCCGATAACAGGCCGCGCACAATCTCCGGATCTTGTTCCAGCAGGCGAAAGAAAGCCGCCTGATCGATGCGCACGCACTGGGTGGACTCCAGCGCCAGCGCGGACGCCGGAAACGGCGCGCGCTCGTAGACCGCCACGGCGCCGAGCGGATCGCCGTCACCGAAGATCTCGAGGATGATTTCCTTGCCGGCCGGCGTCGACTTGAACACCTTGACCCGCCCGGTGACGATGGCGATGAAGACATCGCCGGCGTCGCCTTCGGAAAAGATCAGGTCGCCGCGGTCGTAGGACCGCAGGTGCGCCACCGCTGCGACCCGCGCGCGCGCGTCGGGCGCCAGGCGCCGGAACAGCGAGATACGGCGAAGCAGGTCGTCGTCCGGAGGGGTGGACACGAGGGGATGATACGCCACGCTGCGGCTAGGGCAGGCGCCGTTCGAGTTCCAGCGCGCGCGGGAACAATTCTTCGTTCTCGGTGCGGTGATGCTCGCGCAGGTCGGCGTCGAGCTGCGCCAGCTGGGTCAGGCAATGCCGCCACGCCACCGTGGCGTCGTCCTCAGGCGCAAACCCGCGCGTCAGGGCGCGCAAGCGCGCCATCACGGCCTCGATCCGGGCGTGCTCGGTCTCCATCATGCGAATGGGGTGGAGGACGGTCGGAAACGGCAGCGCCGGACGTCTCGCGCCTTCGCGCTCCGCCTGTGCCAGCGCCGAGAGGGCCGGGAACAGGAGGTTCTCTTCCTTTGAAAGGTGACTCTTCAGTTGTTGCACGAGATCGGCGACCACCGTCCGCGTCTCGGCCAACACCCCCGCGGCGCAGTCGTCGTCGGCCAGGCGGCCGAGGTCTTCCTGGATGATCGGCAAGGCGCGATGGAGGTAAGCGTGGTGCCCCAAAACGATGCTCGCGCACATTTCGTCGATCGGCGGTGCCGCGTCGTGATTACCTTCGCGCATCCGGTGTCCTTCGCGGGCGGGTCCCCCAGGCGTTCGCGCCTGACCCGATGCTAGCCGACGGTCGGAACGGGTAACATGATCGACGTCATATCGGCCCCGGGGGCCGTCCTTATGCCCTTCGACTGTTCTTATCGTGCGCGCCACGGAGCCAATGCGTGCCTGACCGCGTGCCCCACCACGGCCGAGGTCGGTGGCTTCCAGTTCGCGCGCGTTGAACAGGGCAGCGGCGCGCCACCGGCCGATTCCCGCGTGATTGATGTGGCCATGTTGGACATGCATCACGGGTGGCCCAACCTGGGCCACGAGGCGCTGGTTCATGTCCTGCAGAACGCCGTCTGCGACCTGCGCGAGCCGCTGCTCCGGGCGCGGCTCAACGTGCGCGTCATCTCGTATGACGTGCGCCGGGGCCAGGCGCTGCCCGAAGCCCCCGGCGGCCGCCACACGGTCTACATTGGCACCGGCGGCCCGGGCCATCTCGACCCGGCCGTCAACGACGGGCGAGAAGGCTCACAAGGCATTGTCGAAAACCCGGCCTGGGAACCACGCCTGTTCGCACTATTTGATGCCATCCGCGCCGACCCGGGCGCCTCGTTGTTTGCCGTCTGTCATACCTTCGGCGTGATGTGCCGTTGGCTGGGTGTCGCCGATGCGGTGCTGCGGGGCCCTGAGAAGGGCGGCAAGAGCGTGGGTGTCCGGCACAACGTGCTCAGCCCCGAGGGGCAAGGACACCCGTGGTTCACGCCCTTTGCCAGGACCCTGGGTGCCGCCGGGCGCTTTCCGGTACTCGACAACCGGCTCTACGATCTCGTCGCTCGCGGCGCAGCCCCAGCCGGCGTGAAACTGTTGGCCCTTGATTGCCGCGACGACGGGACGCCGGGCGACGCCGTCACCATGGTCGAGGTTTCGGATGACCCGGCCGCGGTCATCCCGCGAATCCTCGGCGTCAACCACCATCCCGAGATCGTGAACCGGCAGCGCCAGCTCGTGCTCCTTGAAAAGAAGCGCGCGCGCGGCGACGTCAATCAGCAATGGGTGGCCGAGCGCATGGCCGCACTCACCGAGCCGGTCGGCGCCGATACCAACGATCACGCCCTGTACCTGACCTCCAGCTACACGCTGATGGGACCGCTGCGCTTTGCCGTCTACCGCGCGATCCGCCTGCGCGCAGAGGCCGTCGGCATCGACCCCGGTTTTCACGAGCGAGACCTGCCGCTGGTCTACGGCCTCGCTCACGCGGTGACGACCTAGCTGCCTGTCCCTTCCCCTCCTCACGGCTCGTACCGCATCATGGTCATGAAACCCATGTCCATGTGGAACTGGTGGTGGCAGTGAAACAGGGACAGTCCGGGCTGGGTGGTCGGGACGTCGATCTCCACTTGTTGCCAGGCGGGCACGACCACCACGTCTTTCCAGATGCCCGAGACGCGTTGCCCCGCGTACTTGACCAGCTCGAAGGTATGCCGATGCAGGTGGATCGGGTGCGCGTCGGCGCTCTGGTTGTCGAGCAGCCAGCGGTAGCGACGGTTGGCGCGGACGACGATCGGATCGATACGCGGGTGTGACTGGCCGTTGATGGTCCAGCTGTGCCCATCGCCCTTGGGCTTGAACACCATCGTCAACCGGCCGTCCGGTTCGGCCACTTCGGCGGCCGCGCCGAATCTCAGGTAGTTCCAGCCACCGGTCGCCGCCGGCGCCCAGCGCGGCGGTCCCGGCTGCCCGGCGTACTCGATGGCAATGCCCAGACCGGCCTCGCGCTGGGCAGTCCTGGTTTCGCCCAGGACCCACACCCCGGGCCGGTTCATCTCGACAATCGCGTCGATGCGCTCACCCGGACCCAGTTCCACCATAGGCACGCTCGCCGGCGCGGGCACGGCGTTGCCGTCGAGGGCGATGACGTGGAACAGGTGCCCCGGCAGGGCCAGGTGGTGATGCAGGGTGGCGCTCGCATTGACCATGCGGAACAGCACGCGTTGACCCTCGCGGACGCGGATCGGTTCACCGCCGCCGAGCATCTTGCCGTTGATCGAGTGATAGCGGTAGGTGACGTCGGCCGGGTTGGCGCTCGTCACCCGCGGCTCCCATTCGTGAAGCAGGATCGGGACCTCCTGATCGTAGGCGCCCGGCTCGTCGCCGCTCTCGACCACGAGCATGCCGAACTGGCCGGTGTAGGTGCCCTTCTTGAAGTCGCGGCCGGCCATGTGGTGGCTGTGGTACCAGCGGGTGCCGGCCGGGTCGGGCGTAAACAGGTATCGCTGGCGTCCCCGCGGCGGCACGCCCGGCGTGCCCTGTTCATACACGCCATCGACCTCCGACGGAATGTGAAGGCCGTGCCAATGGACGATGTCCATTTCCCGGGTGTCGTTCCAGACGTCGACGATCACCGGCCGTCCCCGGCGCGCGCGCAGGATCGGGCCGGGCACCTGGCCGTTGTAGGCCAGGGTCTTCACCGTGCGGCCGGGCTTCAGCTCGAGCGACACCTCACCAATGCGAAGGGTGATGTCGGCGGGTTCCGTGAACGACTGCGGCTGGGTGGAGGGTTTGGGGAGCGGCATCCCCATGTGCTGGGCACGCCCCATGGCGGCCAGCGACGACCAGCCACACGCGACGGCGAGGAGTTCACGACGGGTCATCACGGCAAGCTAACACGGCCGCGAGGCGAGGGCGACCCCCCGCCTCGCGATAGTGCTGGATCCGCAGGCTAAGGCACCTGCATTCCCTTGATGTAGTCCGCCAGCGCGGCGATGCGCAGTTGGGCGGTATCGCGATTCAACGAGTTGAACAGGCTGCCCCACATGGGCATGTCGCGCGAGCCGTGGGCGGCGATTTCGTCCAGACCCTCGATGTAACGGCGGACCCTCGTATCCGGGAAGGTACCCTTGTTACGAGCGCTGACCCTCGTCAAATCGGCTGGCGCCTTGGCCAAGGCCGACGCGGCCGGCCCCATGCCCTTGCCGTCCGTGCCGTGGCACACGGCGCAGTAGCTGGCGAACATCCCCTTGGCATCTGTCGCGTTGACGTTCTTGATTGGTCCATGCTCGATCTTCGCCTGGGCGAACGCCGAGCCGGCCGAGAGCGCGAGAGCGACGAGTGCGATGAAGGCAAATCGGATCATCAGGCTCCTCCTTCTTACTGAAAGACCAATACCTGACGGCTCTAGCATCAGGTGTGCCAAGCGCGCACGCGGTGGGATAGGCGAAAAAAGGGGTCCGCGGCCGTGAGTCCGCCGGCCACGGACCCCGAAAACGGGGAATATCCCGCAGTGCCCGGAGGCCCGGGCCGGTGTCCCTAGCGAATCAGCATTACGGCGCCGGCGACCGCCATCGCCAGCAGCGACCCCGCCGTCTGCCACGCAAATCGGCGCTCGCCGATCACGATCGCGACGGCCGCCTTCATCAGGCAGTTGGCGATCACGCCCATGAGGATCGCCCGGCAGGCGAGGTCCGCCGAGGTGCCGGTCGTGACGCTCCGGGTCATGGCGAGCGTCAGCGCATCGACGTCAGTCAGGCCCAGCAGGAAGCCGCCGGCCAGCAGGCCGCCCTCCCCCAGCCACGAGCGCGCATAGTGCACGCCGTACAACACCACCTGGAAGAGCGCCGCCATTTCCAGCGCCGCGCGGAACTGGAGCGGGTTGCGCAATTGCGATGGCGCTGCCCTCGGACCATCCATCTGCCGCCAGGCCAGTGCCAGCGCGGCGAGGCCGGCGACCAACGGCGGCCACAGGTACCACGCCAGCGTCTGCACCAACGCCGCATTGAGGACCGCCACCGCCACGAGCACGCGCAGGAACAGGATGGTGCTCGCCGCCACCGCGCCGGTCGAGAGCGGCGCCGCCTGGGCGCGATGCGCGCGGCTCAGGCGCGAGAAGGTCAGCGTCACGCTGGTCGATGACACCAGCCCGCCAAGCAAGCCGGTGATGGGATAGCCGGCGGCGCCCGCGAGCCGCTCGGCAATGAACCCGGCGAAGCTGAGACCCGAGAACAGCAGCACCAGGATCCACAACTCGCGCGGGCGGATGCCAGGCGCCGGACCAAACGGGCCTTCGGGCAGCAGCGGCAGGATCACCACCGACATCACCGCCACGCGGGCCGCCGCCAGCAGCATGGTGTCGTCCAGACGGTCCACGAACTTGTGCAGGCCCTGCTTCTCGGCCAGCAGCAGCACGGTCATGGTCGTCAGCGCCGCCGAAAAGCGCAGTTCGCCGAGGCCGCTCAGTACGCCGGCGCCGAGCACCACCAGCGCCGCGACCTCGGTCGTGGCATCGATGTCGTGCCTGCTGGCGCGAACGTAGCCGGCCACGATCAGGGCGAGGGCGCCAGACACGAGCAGCCCGGCCGCCAGTGCGGAATCGGCCGCGGTGAGCAGTCCGGCGATGCCGGCGACCGCGCCGAGGAGGGTAAAGGTCCTGACCCCGCCGAGGCGCGCGTCGGGTCCGGACGCGTGGCCCGATCGCTGGCGCTCGACACCTACGGCGGCGCCGCCGAGGATGGCGACGATCAGGCCGGCAATGGCGTCGAGGCCGAGGTTCACGTCTCAGGATACCGCCGCCTGAAGCGGCGCGGGGGGTGGGCGCACGGCGAACCGGGCGATCTCGCGGCTGCCGGCGGCAGCGTGCGAGATCACCCGGTTCCCGGGTCACGGGCTTATTCGCGGATTAGAAACGATAGACGAGCGAGAAGCGGTAGCGGCGCGGCTGCAGGAACGAGCCGCGCGCGCTCGCCTTGCCGAAGTTGTTGACCGCGGTCGTGCAGGCGGCCGTGGCGGTATTGCCGCACCAGGTCACGTTGTTGCTGGCGATCTTCTCTTCATTGCTGAAGAGATTGAAGGCCTCCGCCCGCACCGCGGCCTGTTGGCGTCCGGCGATCCGCCACGTCAGCTCGGTTGAGAAATCGGTAACGTTCACCATCCCGTCGAGGGCATCCTCGCCCAGGGCGTTGTAGAAGTAGGTCACGGTCGGTCCGGCATTGTTCTGCGTCCCGGGCGTGAGCACGTTGACCGTCCGCTGCTTCTGGTAGCGCGCTTTCGAGATGAACTCCGTCAGCACGCCGACGGTCAGGTTGATCGGCCCCACGGGCCGGACGTAGGCGCCGTTCACCTTGATGTTGTGCGGCCGGTCGTAGCTCGGCGCGCCGTACTTGTTGGCGCCGTTGTTGACTTCAGCGCAGGGGATGACACCGCCGCTCCCGACGGTGGTGTCGGCGGTGGTGCGGCACTGTGCGTCCAGGTAATCGCCGAGGTCCGTGAAGTTGTTGGCAAAGTGGTTGCCGCGGGTCTGCGAGTAGGTGTAGCTGCCCTGGGCGTTCCAGTTGTTCGAGAACCGCTTCTCGAAGGTGAACTGCAGGCCGTTGTACTTGCGCTCGGCGGCGTCGTAATTGACGACCTGCCGCTGAATCGTGTTGTCGGGGTTGAAGGTGCGGATGTCGTCGATCAGGTTGCCCCACCGGCGGTTGATGTAGCGCGCGCCGATGGCAATCGACTGGCCGAACTGCCGCTGGACGCCGATCGTCCCCTCGTCCATGTGATACGGCTTGAGGTCGGTGTTCGGACGGAAGGTCGAGCCGCTCAGCTGCACGCGGTTCGAGAACACGAAGGCGCTGCCGTTCCAGATGTAGTTGTCGTAATTGGTCTGCTGCGGCACGCTGGCAAAGGCGTCCGAGAAGCCCTGGATGATGCTTGAGTAGTAGCGGCCGTAGCTGCCCACCACCAGCGTCCTGCCGTCACCGCTGATGTCGTAGGTGCCAGAGAAGCGGGGCGTGAAGACGCTGGTATCGACCGTGTCAGTGCCGACGTCGCTGGTGCCGGTTTGCTTCTCCCACCGGATGCCGGCCTCGAGCGAGATCCGGTCGCTCACTTCGAACTTGTCGCGCGCGAAGACCGCGTGGATCTTGCCGGTCGAGGTCGAGGGCCCGGCATCGAAGTCGCGCCGCGACTGTGGAACGATGGCGCCGGTGGCCTGGACGTAAGAGTCGGCAAAATACAGCTGCCGGTTCGGATAGTCGAACTGCGAGCTCGACTCGAGGTTCTGGAAGTCGTAGCCGACCTTGATGTTATGCGAACGGCCGCCGGGCGACAGGTACCAGTTGCTGGCCAGATTGAACTGCTGGCGAGGGCGCTCGACGAAGCCGTTGAAAGTTGCGCCGTTGTAATACTTGCTTTCGGCCACGTTGAAGACCGGCGCATTCGACAGCCGGCCGCTCGGCTCGAACGTGTCGACGGTGATCAACGAGGCGTAGTCAGCAAACGCGCCCTCCATCGACCAGTTGCTGCGGATTACGCCGCTCCACTGCGCCGCCCAGTTCGAGGCGCTCTGGCTCTGCCCGGTCAGCGCCTCGCGCTCAGCGGACGCGCCCCAGTAGTCGATCACGAACCCGTCGGACGGCGACCGGTAGTACTTCGCCCAGACGGTGTGGCCTTCGGCCAACTGCACGGTGCCACGAACGTTGAGGAACTTGTCCTCGCGGACCTGCTGATAGTCTTCGGGAACCTGGCCGACGGTCTGCCGCTGCGGCGAGGTGCTCTGGGTAAGCTCGTAGGTACTAAAGAACCAGGCGCGGTTCCTCCAGATCGGCCCGCCCCCAGTGAACGAGTAGGTGGGGTTGACCTGGTCGAATTTCACCCGTTCGAGGGAGGCGCTGGTCACCTCGCTCTTGGTGGTGTTCTGCGCATCCCAGTCGTCGTTCAGGAACAGGTACTTGGCCGAGCCTTCGAACCGGTTGGTGCCCGACTTGGTCACCACGTTGACAATCGCGCCCTGCGCCCGGCCGTACTCCACTCCAGCCGCCGACGTGAGGACGGCAACTTCCTGGATCGCCTCGAAGTTGAGGTTGGTGCCAAAGGTGCCGGTGGTCGGGTCGGTCGTGTCCACGGCATCGATGATGAACAGGTTATTGCTCGCCAGCGCGCCGAGGGCGTTGACATTGCCGGAGCCCACGACGCCCGGCGCCGCGCCGATCAGCGCCTGGTAGCTTCGGCCGACCGGCAGCTTGTCGAATTCCTCGCGCCGCAGGGTGGTGCTGGCGGCCGCCGTGGTCGTGTCAACGATCGGCACGATGCCGCTGACAACGACCGTGTCGGTAAGCGAGCCGATCTTCATCGTAAACGGGATGCTGGTGGTCTTGTCGGTCTCGACGAGGTTGCCAGCGGCCTCGGCAGCCTCGAAGCCCTGCAGCGTGGCGACCACCGTGTACTGGCCAATGGGGACGGCCGGGAAGACGTAACGGCCGTTGGCGTCCGTTACCACGGTGCGGACGAACCCGCGGTCCTGGCTGGTCGCAGTCATTGTCACGCCGGGCAACACTCCGCCGGTGGCATCCAGCACGGCTCCTGAGATCGTGCCGGTCTGGGCCGGTTGCGCATGAACATTTGCGCTGGCCAGCAGGATCACTGCCGCCAGCACGCATCGAATCGACAGGCTCAACATCAGGGGGTCCTTTCCATACTTATCGGTTGGTGAGTTGGCCCTCGGGGATGGCCAGCGGGTGTCATTCTAGCGTTAATGAGGTTCCAATGGCTCAGGCGGAGATCTGGGGATGCGCTGCCGCGGCGCAAAAGTGCGCAGTTGGGCGAAACAGCGGGCGTTACCGCGTTGGAAACAACCAGGTCAGCATCGGCCCGACGCGCGAGGCCCACGCGCCTTCGCTGTGTGTGCCGCCCTCGAACTCGGCGTAGTGCAGGTCCACGCCCTCGAGATATCCCGCTCCCACCAACGCTGCCTTGAGCAGCCGGGCATCGTCCAGGCCGCGGCGTCCCTCGGCCGTCCCCATGTCGACCCACAGGCGCAGCGCCGGGCGGGGACGCGCTTGCCGCACGGTCTTCAGGATCGCGCGGCGGTCCCACCACACCGACGGCGACAGCACGGCCAGGCGGCGGAAGACCTCGGGATAAGTGAAACCAAGGTGCAGGGTCACCAATCCGCCAAGCGACGAGCCGCCGAGGCCGGTCTGGGCGGCGCCGGGCCAGGTGCGATAGGTGCGATCGATGAGCGGCTTCACTTCCTCGACGATCAGGCGGCCGTACGCGCCGGCCAGCCCGCCGCCCAGCCGCGCGTCCTTCGTGGGGGTGTACTCGTGAATCCGCCCGTCGCCGGCGTTGTAGATGCCGACGATGATCAACGGGTGGAGCTCGCCGGCCGCGATCAGCCCGGCCGCGGTTTCGCCGACCCGCCAGTGCTCGCCCGGCTGAAAGGCCGTGTCGGGGTCGAACAGGTTCTGCCCGTCGTGCATGTAAAGCACGGGATAGCGCCGGCCTGGTTCGTCGGCATAGCCGGGCGGCAGCCAGACCAGCAGGTCGCGGTCGTCGGGCAGGAAGGCGGAATGGAACTGCTCGTGCCGTTGGAGCGTGGCGTTCGGAGGCTGCATCGGGCCGCACGATCAGTATAGGCTTCAGGGTGCATGACCCGCGACCACCACAAGTGGTTCTCGCGTTCGCTGAACCGCGACATGGAACTGCTGATCTTCGGGCAAGACGGCCCGCCGGTCATCGTGTTTCCCTCTTCCATGGGAGCGTTCTTCGAGTACGAGGACCGGGGAATGGTCGGCGCGCTGGCCGAGAAGCTGGAGCACGGCCGGCTGCGGTTGTTTTGCGTGTCGTCGGTCGACAGCGAAAGCTGGTACTGCAAGAAGGTTCACCCGCGCCACCGGGTCGAGCGGCACCTGCACTACGAGGACTACCTCCTGAACGAGGTCGTGCCGCTCGTGCGCCACCTCACTCGCCACGACAACCTCGGCGTGACCGGCTGCAGCTTTGGCGCCTATCACGCCATGGCGCTGGCGCTGCGGCACCCGTATACGTTCACGTCGTGCATCACCATGGGCGGCGCCTTCGACATTACCCAGTTCCTCGACGGGTACCACGACGAGGACTGCTACTTCCTCAACCCGCCGGCCTTCCTGCCGGGGCTGTCGGATCCGTACTACCTGGATCAGTTCCGGCGCAACAAGTGGGTGATCGTCACCGGCGACCACGACATCTGCCGGGCCCCCAACGAACAGTTCGCGGCGATCCTGCGCGCCAAGGGCATCCCGCACGCCCTGCACGTGTGGAACGATTCCAGACATGACTGGCCGTACTGGCGGCCGATGGCGCAAGCGTACATTCCTTGACGGGAGTCGGGAGTCGGAAGTCGGGAGTAAGCTGGTACTCATGGCGGCTCGATTCCTGGTTCCCGGTTCCCGACCCCCGGCAGGTGTCTTATGAAGAAGATTGGCGTCCTGTTCGGAATGGAAAACACCTTCCCGGCCGCGCTCGTCAATCGTATCAACGGCCTGGGCGTGGCCGGCGTGGCGGCTGAATTCGTGCACATCGCCGACGTGCGCATGGCCGAGCCATGCGGCTACGACGTCATCGTCGATCGCATCTCGCACGACATCCCCTACTACCGCTCGTACCTGAAGAACGCGGCGCTCTGTGGCGCGCAGATCATCAACAACCCGTTCTGGTGGAGCGCCGACGACAAGTTTTTCAACTACGCGCTGGCCACCAGGCTCGGGGTCGCCATTCCGCCGACCATCCTGCTGCCGCACAAGGAGCACCCGACCGGCACCACCGAGCGGTCGATGCGCAACCTCAAGTACCCGCTCGACTGGGACGCGATCTTCGACTACGTCGGGTTTCCGGCTTTCCTGAAGCCGTTTGACGGCGGCGGCTGGCGCGACGTCTACAAGGTCAACAACCGCGAGGAGTTCTTCGCGGCCTACGACCAGACCAGGACCCTGTGCATGACGCTGCAGCGCGGCGTCGACTTCAAGGAGTACTTCCGCTGTTACGTGGTCGGGCAGGAACACGTGCGCATCATGCCCTACGACCCGCGGGCGCCGTTCCACGAGCGCTACGTGCTGAACCCGCCCGAGTATCCGAAGGCGCTGCTGGAGCGCCTCGAGCGCGACGCCCGCACGCTGTGCCAGGCCCTGGGCTACGACCTCAACACCGTGGAGTTCGCCGTCGAAGACGGCGTGCCCTATGCGATCGACTTCATGAATCCGGCGCCCGACGCCGACTTGCACTCGGTGGGCCAGGCCAACTTCGACTGGATCGTGAACGCCGTCGCGACGCTGGCGGTCAAGAAGGCGACGGAACCGGCGCCCCCGGCCGCGTATCGCTGGGACGCGCTGCTTCGGGGTTAGCACGGCAGCACTTCAGCACCCGAGCACATGAAGCCCTCATTCAGCATCGGCATCGAAGAGGAATACCAGACCATCGACCCGGTCACCTGCGACCTGCGATCGCACATCAACGCTGAGATCATCGCCAAGGGCAAGCGGCAGCTCGACGAGCGGATCAAGGCCGAGATGCACCAGTCGGTGGTCGAAGTCGGCACCGGCGTCTGCCGCAACATGCAGGAGGCGCGCGCCGACATCGTCAACCTGCGGCGCGCCATGGTGAACCTGGCCCGGGAGAACGGCCTGCTGCTGTGCGCCGGCGCCACGCATCCGTTCGCCGACTGGCGCGCCCAGGACATCTATCCTGACGAGCGCTACCGCCAGGTCGTTGAAGACATGCAGCTCGTCGCCCGCTCCAACCTGATCTTCGGGCTGCACGTGCACATCGGCATCGAAGACCGCGAGGTGGCCATCCACCTGATGAACCAGGTGCGTTACTTCCTGCCCCATTTGCTGGCGCTCTCGGCCAACTCGCCGTTCTGGATCGGCGACAACACCGGCCTCAAGTCGTATCGCTGCAAGGTGTTCGACAAGTTCCCGCGCACCAACATCCCCGACACCTACACGAGCTGGGCCGACTACGAAAGCTTCGTCAACCTGCTGATCAAGACCAACAGCATGGACAACGCCAAGAAGATCTGGTGGGACGTGCGGCCGCACCCGTTCTTCTCGACCGTCGAAGTGCGCATTTGCGACATCCCGATGCGCGTGGACGAGACGCTGGCGCTCGCCGCGCTGATCCAGGCGACCATGGCCAAGCTCTACAAGCTGCACTCGCGCAACCAGGGTTTCCGCATGTATAGCCGCGCGTTGATCATGGAGAACAAGTGGCGGGCGGCGCGCTACGGGCTCGAGGGCAAGCTGATCGACTTCGGCCAGGAGACCGAGGTCCCGGCCAGGGACCTGATGCTCGAATACCTCGATTTCGTGGACGATGTGGTGGACGAACTGGGCAGCCGGAGCGAGATCGACTACGTCAGGACCATGCTCGAACACGGCAACGGCGCCGAACGCCAGCTCGCCGTCTTCGCCGAGACTCAGGATCTCAAGAAAGTGGTCGAGTACATGGTGTCAGAGACCCAGGCCGGGCTCTGAACAGGGACCTGCTTCGAGAAGACTTAAAATGGGAGCAGGTCCCTTTTGATTCCACGGTTACGCCGGTCGTTCAACGAGTCGTGGTCGGAGCTGCACCACCGCGACCTGATGGGCCGGCTCGAGACGCGCGTGGGGGGCGCGATTGGCTTCCCCATCAGCGAAACGCCCTGCTTCTTCCCTCGTTCGCTGATGGACGAACTGTCGGCGACCGGCCTCGAACTGGCCAGCCAGATTCTCGATCGCCCCGACGCCCGCGCCGCCGCGCTCGCCGCGGTGCCCGAACGATTCAGGGGGCCGACCGCCGAGACGCATCCGACGTTCCTGCAGGTGGACTTCGGCCTGGTGCGCGGGCCCTCGGGCGCGATCGAGCCGAAGCTCGTCGAACTGCAGGCGTTCGCTTCGCTGTACGGGTTTCAACTGGCGGTGGCCGAGGCCTATCGCGGCGTGTTTGCGCTGGACCCGTCGCTCGGCATGTTCCTGGCGGGCCTGCAGGCGGCGCAGTACCACGACCTCGTCGGCCAGGCGTTGCTGAACGGCCACGATCCGAAACACGTGGTGCTGATGGAGATCGAGCCGCGCAAGCAGAAGACCTGGCCCGACTTCGTCGTCACCGAACACCTGTGGGGCGTGCGCGCGGTGGACACGCCGGAGATTGAACGCGACGGCCGGCGCCTGTTCTACCGGCGCGATGGCCAGCGGACCCCGATCGCGCGGATCTACAACCGCGTCATTCCGGACGAGCTCGAACGCAAGAACGTGCCGCTGTCGTTCGACTACCGAGACGACCTCGAAGTGGAATGGGCCGGCCACCCGTCGTGGTACTTCCAGATCAGCAAGTTCTCCATTCCGTGGCTGAAGCACCGCTCGGTCCCCGAGACGACGTTCTTGCACCAGCTCGATCGACTGCCGGCCGATCGAGAGCGCTACCTGCTGAAGCCGCTGTTCTCGTTCGCTGGCGGCGGCATCATCTTCGCACCAACCGATGCGCAGGTTGCCGCCATCCCCGCTGAGCAACGTCAGAACTACATCCTGCAGGAACGCATCCAGTTCGAGCCCGTGATCGACACGCCCGAGGGCCCGACCCAGGCCGAGATCCGGATCATGTATGTGCGTTCCCCTTCGACTTCGCCCAGGGCAGGCGGTGAGCGCTTTCAGCCGGTGCTGCCGTTGATCCGGATGGGGCGCGGCAAGATGATGGGCGTGGATCACAACAAGGGGTTGCGATGGGTTGGCGCCTCGGCCGGGCTGATCGCCAGCGGCCAGTAGCGTTCAGTTCGTACGGCATCGCCGCGATTTCGGTGGCGGCGACCATTGGCGTGGGCCTGGCGATCCAGCCGTTCACGCCCACCAACCCGATCGCGTTCCTGCTGTTCGTGCCGCCGATCCTGGTCACGGCGATGTGGACCGACCTGCGCGCCAGCCTGGTGGCCACGTGGATGGGAGGGTTGGCGGCCGATGAAACGGCTGCTTCTCGATGCTTGCACGGCGACGCGCGCCAACGCCCAGGCGGCCAATCAACTCAAGGACGAGTTTCTCGCCTCGTTGTCGCACGAACTAAGAACACCACTCAACGCGTTGCTGGGCTGGATTCAACTGCTGCGGTCGGGCCACCAGCCTTCCCGGCGAGAGCGCCACGTTCACCGTGCGGCTGCCGGCGAGCGCATCGTCGCATTCGTGACCTGCCCGGCCTCGAGATGCAGCACGCGATCGGCAATCGCGGTGAGCTCGGCTTCGTCGTGCGTCACGTAGACGAGGGGCACGTGCAAGTCGCGGCGAATGCGCAGCACGTACGGCAGGATGCGATCGCGGCGCGCGCGATCGACGCCGGCCAGCGGTTCGTCCAGTAACAGCACCGCCGGCTGCGTCATCAGGGCGCGGGCAATGGCGACCCGCTGTTTTTCGCCCCCCGACAGCTTCTGCACCCGGCGCGTCAGTAACGGCCCCAGATCGAGGATCTCGACGAGCGCCGATCGCAGGCGCGGCTCGTCGTCGCCCGGCAGGTGACGGCGGCTGTGGCGGACGCCGTAGGTGATGTTGCCGGTGACGTCGAGGTGGGGGAACAGCAGCGCGTCCTGGGGCACGTAGCCGATCTGGCGATCCTGGGGCGGCCGGTTGATGCCGGCCGACGATGAGAACAGGACGCGATCGCCAACGCGGATTTCTCCGGCATCGGGCGTGCGAAGGCCGGCAATGGCCTCGAGCAGGGTCGTCTTGCCGCTGCCCGACGGCCCGAACAGCCCGAGCACTTCGACCGACGAGGCGTCGCGAATCCGCAACTCGAAGGCCTGCTGGCGCAGCGTGACATCAAGGGTCAACTGGATCACGGGCGCGCCGCCACCAGCCGGTTCGACAGATAGATGGCCCCAAACGCCAGCAGTGCCGACAGCAGCAATAACCCCCATGCCGCCTCTTCGCGCCCGGTCTCGACAAAGGTGTAGATGCCCACCGCCAGCGTTTGGGTCTGTCCGGGAATGGCGCCGGCGACCATGATGGTGGCGCCGAATTCGCCGAGCGCGCGCGAGAAGCCGAGCACCGCGCCGGCAATGATCCCCTTCGAGGCGAGCGGCAGCGTGATGGTCCGCAGAATGCGGAAGCGGCCCGCGCCAAGCGTTGCGGCCAGGGCTTCGTACCGGCGATCCACCTGCTCGATACCCGAGCGCACGCTGCGCGCGAACAGCGGGAAGCTCACGACCATCATCGCCAGTACCACCGCCTTCCACGTGAAGATCACCGCGATGCCCATCGCATCGAGCGCCTGGCCCACGGGGCTGCGGCGGCTGAGCAGCCACAACAGCAGCAAGCCCGTGGCCACCGGCGGCAGGACCAGCGGCAATGACACCACCGTTTCGACCAGCGCCTTGCCGCGGAACGTCCCGCGCGCGAGCAGCCAGCCCGCCGCCACGGCAAAGGGCAGCGTCAGCGCGGTGGCGACCACTGCCATCAGCACCGTGAACTGCGCGATCTGCCAGGTCTCAGCGCTCAACCGTACCGAATCCTCTCCTCGCAAACACGGCGCGAGCGGCGGGGCCTTGCAGGAATTGCAGGAAGCGGCGGCCTTCGGCTTCATCGGGTCCGGCAATCACCGCCGCCGGCTGCACGATGTTCAGGTAGGCGTGCTCCCTGGCCGGGACACGGCCGACCACCCGCACGGCCGCTTCGCGCGCGTCGGTGGCGTAAACAATGCCGGCATCCACCCGGCCCGCTTCGACCGCCGCCAGCACCGCTCGAACAGTCGGGAACGGAATCACCTTCGGCTGCAGCCGCGCCCACGCACCTTCATGCTCGAGCCAGCGGCGGCCGTAGACCCCCGCCGGGACGCTAGCCGTCTCACCCATTGCGAGCCGCGCCACGCCGCCCTGGAGCAGCTCAGCAAGACCGGCCGGGGCCGGACGATCGCTCGGGGCCACGACGGCCAGTTCGTTGGTGAGCAGGCGCGTGCGCGTGCCGGCCACCACGCGGCCGGCCTGCTCAACCACGTCCATCTGCGCCTCGTCTGCGCTGACGAACACCGCCGCCCGCGCGCCCGCGACAATCTGCCGGGCCAGCGTGTTCGAACCGCCGGTGTTGAGGGACACAGACACGCCCGTCGCCGCTCGGTACAAGCCGGCGATCTCGGCAAGCGCAGCATGCAGGCTCGCGGCGACCGACACGACCGGGCCGGGCGGCTGTGCCGCGACGGGCGCAAGGATCACGACTGTCACCCCGGCGACCAGCCAGCTCGTAATCACTTTCGTCGGGCGAAGAGTGCGCACTGTCTAGGTAATTTAGTATGATTCAGAGCGATTTTTGCAACGACTTGGAGCGACTTCGTGATGCTGAGCAAAACCGCGCAGAGCCGCCTTCTCACCGTGCGCGCCGCGGCCGATCGGCTTGGCGTCGCGTACTCGACGCTCAAGCAGTGGATCTACGACGGCTCGGTCCGCACGACCCGCACCAACGGCGGCCACCATCGCATTGCCGAGTCCGAAGTGCTGCGTCTGCAGATGGCCCCGGCCGGCAGGGCCGTGAGCCGAGCGCCCAAGCCGTCGCCCGCCGCTCACGGCGTGCTGGTGGCGCTCAGCGGCCGCAACCAGCTGCGCGGGATCGTCGATGAGGTCCGCAGCGACGGGCTGCTGTCGCAGGTGCGCCTGCGCATCGGCGACCAGGTCCTGACGGCGGTGATTACGCGCGATGCGGTGAACGAACTCAAGCTCAAGAAGGGCGACGAGGCGGTCGCGATCATCAAGTCCACCGAGGTGATGATCGGGCGCCTGCGGTGAACGCCGATTGACCGGCCCGGCCGGTCGGTGGCTACTGGTTGTGTGACGTGCGCGCTGCCTTGTCCATCAGGACCACCTCGTGCCCGTCAATCCGAAGGGCCGGCGGCGCCGCCGACCGGTCTCTCACCGCCTGCACCAGCTTCGCGCCCTCGCCCTCGCTCGGATCAAGCATGAAGACGTCGTTGTTGCCGTCGCGCGACACCGGCACGAACGACACGCGGACAATGCTCTTGCCTTCGATCACCACGCGGGCGACCAGACCGTCGACCGACTTCTCGTAACCGGGCTGGTCGAAAGTCGAATGACCGATCGCATACAGGATCGGCTTGCCCGCGTACAGCTCCACGCCCTGGATGGTATGCGTGCCGTGGCCGAAGATCATGTCGGCGCCGGCGTCGAGGGCCACGTGGGCGAATTGTCTCTGGTATTCCTCGGTCTTCGTTCGATCGCGGCCGGCGCTGGTGCCCTTCACGTCGCCGAACTGCACCGGCGTGGAGCCGTCACGGTTGTGGTGCGAGACCACGACGATGTCGACCTGGGGCCGCAGTTTCTTCACATCGTTGCGGAGCCGTTCGAGATCACCAGGATCGATGGTGATGCCGTCGAGCGACTTGATCCGGGCCACGCCCGCCTCGGTCGCGGTCGCGATCATGTCCTTGTCCTGGTACCACCGCGCGGTGTACTGCAGGAAGCCGATACGAACACCTTTGCGAACGATGATCGCGGGCTTGTGCGCTTCGTCGATGTTCTTGCCGGCGCCGGCGTGGAGAATGCCGTTGGCATCGAGCACACCCAGGCTCTTCAGGATGTTCGCGCGGCCGGAGGCGACGTTGTTGGCGACGCCGACCACGGCGATATTGGCGGCCTTGAGCGCCTTGACGCCGTCAGGACCGGGATGCGTCCACTCCGGCTTGTCCGGAATGTCGATGGTCGTGCCGACCGACTTGACCAGCAGGCCTTCGAGGTTAGCGTAGACCAGGTCGGCCGCCTTCAACGTGTCGCGCATCCGGTTGAAGGCCGTCGTCGGATCGGCGCGCCGGGAGTGCACCTGGATGTCCCCCAGGATCAGCAGCTCGACCGCTTTGTCGCCGCGGCTGCCGGTCCACTTCCAGGGCGCGGCGGCGGCGAGACTGGCGGCTAACCCGAGCAGGACGATTACTGAGGCGACAGACGAGCGGCTGGTCATGGCAAGGGTCTCCTGCGAAAATGGTCGCCGCATCTTACTTCCGTTTCGACCCCTTGTACCGCGCCTGGTTCTCGGCGTTGGCCGGATACAACCCGGGTAGCGCGGCCCCGCTCTTGACCTCGTCCATGATCCAGCCCTCGAGATGTTCCTGCTCGACGGCCAGCGGGACGATTTCGTCGAAGAGCGCCGCCGGGATCACCACTGCGCCGTCCCCATCGGCCACGATCACATCGCCGGGAAACACGGCGACACCGCCGCACCCGATCGGCTGCTGCCAGTCGACAAAGGTCAGGCCGGCCACCGACGGCGGCGCCGCGGTGCCGCTGGCCCACACCGGCAAGCCGGTGGACAGCACGCCGGCGAGATCGCGCACCGCGCCGTCGCTTACCAGCCCGGCCACGCCGCGCACGGCCATGCGCGCGCACAGGATGTCGCCCCAGAAACCCGCGTCCTTGACGCCGTTGGCGTCGATCACCGCCATGCAGCCGGCCGGCATTTCTTCAATCGCGGCGCGCGTGGACTTGGGCGAGCTCCACGACGCGGGTGTGGCCAGATCTTCGCGCGCGGGGATGAAGCGGACCGTGAACGCGCGGCCGACGATGCGTGCCTGGCCATTGGTGAGCGGGAAGGCCCCGCGGATCCAGACGTTGCGGAGGCCCTTCTTGAGCAGGATCGTGGTGAGCGTCGCCGTGGTGACGTTCGCGAGGGCCGCGAAGGCCGCGGCATCGTTGGCGGTAGTCATGGGGTTCCTTTGAGGTCGCGCTAAGGATACCTGCTTGACCAGCGGGTTCACTAGTAATGATATCGTTCTTATGCGGACATTAAGTAACGTTTTCGTTCTTTACGTTTGACTTTAGGAACGAAATCGTTCTCAATGTAAGCACTTATGACCATCCGTGTCACGGGGCGTTACGAACGGACGACCGTGGCCAGTGAAGAGGTGGCGGCCTTTGTACCTTTCCCGCTTCCTCCTGCCGAACCCGCGTTGGTTGTCGATGCCGCCCGCCTCGGGCGCCTGAAGAATGCGGAGCAGGCGTTGGCGCGGCTGGAACTCGCCGGCGAGATGGTGCCGTCGCTCGATTGGTTCATCTATGCGTTCGTCCGAAAAGAAGCGGTGCTGTCTTCGCAGATCGAAGGCACCCAGGCGACCCTGGTCGACCTCCTGACGTTCGAGGCCGAGGCGAGCGGGGCACCGAATGCCGACGTCGAGGAAGTCTGCAACTACCTCGATGCGCTGGGCTACGCGCGAAGCCAACTCGGCGATTCACGAGGGTTACCCCTCTCGATGCGGTTGCTCAACGCCACGCATCAGCGCCTGATGCGCGGAGTCCGTGGCGCCGACAAGCAGCCCGGCGAGGTGCGCCGGAGCCAGAACTGGATCGGCGGCACGCGTCCTGGCAACGCGGTCTATGTCCCGCCGCCCCCGCACCTGCTGGGCGATGTGCTGACTAGTTTCGAGAAGTACATGCACGACGACGACCGCACCCTGTCACCACTCGTTCGGGCAGGGCTCCTGCACGTGCAATTCGAAACGATTCATCCGTACCTCGACGGCAACGGCCGCATCGGACGGCTGCTGGTCACCCTGCTCCTGGAACAGTGGCGGCTTCTGACCAAGCCGCTGCTCTACCTGAGCCTGTATTTCAAGCGGCATCGCGATGACTACTTCCGCCACTTGAGCGCGGTCCGCGTCAACGGCGATTGGGAGGGGTGGACCGACTTCTTCCTCGACGGGGTGACGACCATCGCGGACGAGGGCGTGGCGTCGGCGCAGGAACTCTACGCCCTGGTCAGCGCCGACCGCACGCGCGTGCTCCAGCACAGCGCGACCTCGGTAGCAGCCGTTCGCTTGTTCGAGGTACTGCCGCGCCATCCGCTGGTGAGCATCGCCACGGTCGTGCGGCTTCTCGAGACGAGCAAGCCCACCGCCGCCCGCGCCATCGATACGCTCACCGCCGCCGGCGTGCTCATCGAGACCACCGGCAAGAAGCGCGACCGTTGGTTCTCGTACAACGCTTACCTCGAGCGCCTTCGGGTCGGCACGGACCTTGACGTTCAGCGACGCTCAATCAGGTCATGACGGGACCGCGATTGTCACGCTGTCGAGCGCGCGGCAGAACCGCGCGTTGTCGTCGGGCAGCCGGACCGCCACGCGCAGGCGCGGCAGCGCCGGCCGCAAGCGGTATGAAGCATCCGCGACGCCAATGTTGTGCTGCGCCAGCAACTCGGTCTTGATCGCGCCGGCCATGGCGGGGTCGTTGCCCCGCAACGACGCCAGCAGGAAGTTCCCGCCGCCCTCGTGCACCCGCGCCACCACCGGCACCTTGGCGAGAATATCGGCAAAAGCCGCACGGTCGGCCTTGGTGGCGGTCAGCGACCGCTCGAAGTCGGCCCGGTGCGCCAGCATCAGCTCGAGAAAGAACGCCGCCGGTCCGCTCAGATTCCACATCGGAATCTCATCGTCCAACACGCGAATCACCTCGGGATTGAGGCAATAGACATAGCCCAGGCCCAGGCCCGGAACGCCGAACGAGTGGCCCAGGCTCTTGATGACGATCACGTTCGAGACGGGATCGGCCTTCAGCCGCTCGACCATCGGCGTCTCGTCGCAGAAGTCCGCCAACGATTCGTCGATCACAAACAGCGTATGCGGATGGCGCCGAACGCACTCGTCGACCCACGCGGTCGGCACGGTCGTGCCGGTTGGACTGTTGGGCGAGGCGATCACCACGACGCCGTCGCCGGGAATGGCGGCGTCGAACGCGGCGAGGTCGAAGCCGGCAAGGGCATCGGCGTACGTCTTCGCGCGCGGGAAGATCCGCGCGTACTCACCCAACGACGGTTCTGGCCGCAGCACCGGCCTGACGCCCACCAGTCGCTTCAAGATCGGAAAGATCTGCGACGCGCCGTGCAGGACCTGCACATGCTCGGGTTCGCACAGCAGGTACCGCGCCAGCGTTCGATTGAGCTCTGCCTGGGTCGAACTGCGAGCCTGCGCCACGGCCGGTAGCGACAGCCGCATTGCCTCGACCATGGCATCGGTCGGAAAGTGATGGTTGCGCAGGGCGTCGAAGTCGGTGAATGCGAGGCTCGTCATGGGTCCCGGGAGGCTCAGGAAACTGTATCAGAGCCGGTCTTTTGACATGTCGACGGCGCGACTGGTCATAATCTGTGACCCGTGACGCCGCCACCGTTCGCCCGCCTTCACCCGTCGGCCCGCTGGATAGTGGCCGCACTCGCCGCCGTGGCACTGCTCGCGCTCGTGCCCTGGCGCCCGACGGCCCAGGCGCCGGCGCGGCCCGTGCACTGGGAAGGCACGCTCACCTCGGTCGTCACCGAGGACTTCGCGCGCCAGGAGAACCCGTTTGCCGATGGCGTGTGGACGGCCACCTTCCAGGTGCGCATCAAGTGGCTCGAGAAGCAGCGCATCGACGTGAAGGACCCGAGCGGCCGCACCACCGGGCAACTGGTGCTGCTCATCGACAATGGCTCGTCGTGGACGGCCGAGGCCAGCGGCGTCGCGGTGACGCGGAGCCGCCCCGAGCGCCTGCAGTTGTCGGGATCCGGTTCGGGCGGCAGCGTGCTGCAGGCCGGCTGGGTGTATCAATCGATGGCCGACGACGATCCGCTGAAAGACATCCTGCCGAGCGGCGCGTACGCGCTCTGGACGGCCGCCGATCTGCAGGTGCTGCACACCTTCACGGCCACCGACCGCACGGTCATCCTGCAGCGGTCGCCCGGCGAGGTCCCGCCCCAGCAGATGCTGAACGCCATCGGCACCCGCCTGCCGGTGTTCTTCTGGAACGGACAGACGCCCGCGCCGGCCTCGATCGACACCACGGGCCTGCGCCGCCTGATGGCCAACACGCTGGCCGACTATCCGTTTGCCGATCGCGAACGCCGCACCTTGCTCGACGGCCGCATGCAGGGCTCGTACGAGACGCGGGGGCGCGCGTCGGAGGCCGGCATGACCCGCACGGTCACATGGGACCTGCGCCGGCGTCTCGGCATCACCGGCACGCTCGAAGCCGTCGATGCGGCGTGGCGCCCCAAGCTGGCCGAGCAGGTCACGGTGCGGGCCTCGATCGATCCCGCCCTTGGCGTGGCCGGCCGCTTCCGCTTCACGCTGTTCGACGTGTCTCGAGAAAAGGGCTACGCGCTCAATGCCGGGGGCAGCGGCACCGGACTCGACCTGCGATTCTCGGGCGAACAGCCGCAGCCCATGGGCGCGCCGGTGGAACCGCCCGGCAGCAATACCCTCGTCATCGAAACCAACGATGCCGCCACGTCGGCCGGCGTGACCCTGGCCGCGTTCGACTATGGCGCCTGGGGCCGGCTCAAGGCCGAAGTGATCGTAGACGGCGAATGGTACCTGCTCGACGCCGCCGGCGGCCCGTCGATCACCGTTCCGCTCGACGCCAACGGCAACCGCATCTGGGATGGGTGGGAGCGCAACGCCGGCGTGTGGGGCCAGGCGGCGTCGGCGGACCAGGACGACGAGCCGGCGGGCGAGAACCGCGGCGACGGCTTCTCCAACTTCGAGGAGTATCGCGGGTTCGTGGTGGGCACCGACTGGGTGACCACCAGCCCCAGGCACAAGGAGCTCTTCATCTACGATGCCTATGCCAGGGGCCTGGGCCACTTCAGCGCCAGCGGCGTGCTGACCTACACCATCCAGCAGACCCAGTACGACGCTTCGCGCGTGGTCAACTTCAACCGCGGCTACGCCTCGGCCGGCGCCCAGAAGGGCCTGCTGCTGACCGGCGATTGCGGCCTCGACGAGACCACGGCCGGCGAGGTGTTTCCCGACGTCGGCACGCCTAACCAGGTCGACAAGGTCTGCATCAACGGCAGCGTCATGCGCACCGCTTCATCCGATGAGGAAGCCAACACGATCGCGCACGAGCTGGGCCACGCCGTGTCAGTGGAACACCACGGCGACTACGACGAAGGAAAGTGCAACGGTGGTGACGAAGGGGTGATTGCCATCTGGGGCGGCGCCACCAGCGGCCATCGCGGTTGCGTCATGGCCTACTCGGACGCCACCTACTACCGTGGCTGGGACGGCCGGTGTTACGCCTGGACCTTCCCCGAAGAGTTCGGCGACCAGTTCTGCACGTCGAAGACCGGCACCAGCATCAACGCCGGCACTCGGCGCATGGAGGACGGCCACCCGATGCCCGTGTCAGGCAGCAGCAGCGTGGGCAACTGCCAGCACCAGGTGAGGCTCAAGTGAAGCGGCTGGTTGGCTACGGCCTGGGGATGACGGTCCTGCTCGTAGCGGCGGGCGCGTGGTGGTACATGCGCCGGCCCGTGGACCAGGCCGAATCGGTCGCGGCGGTTGTGGGTGTTCAACCTGTGGCAACGGTTGCACCGGTCGAACCGTTGATGGCCCGTCTCGCGATCGAAACCGGCGCGCCTGGTGACGAGGCCCTGGGCATCGTGAGCCTGTTCGATGGGAGACTGCGCAACCGCATCATGACGGAAGGCGCCCTAGTCACCTTCCCGCGGACGCAACTGGACGCCCTCACCCGGATCGAGGTCGAGCAGCCGGATGGCACTGCCACGGCCGGGCCGCCGATCTCAGTCGTCCGTGCGCCAGATGAGGCGCCGATCCGCATGGAGGCGTCGACGACGCTCGAAGTCTGGGTCACCATGACGAGGTTGCCGCCGGCGGGACAGCGCGTTCGCGTGTCGCTCCCCGTCAGCGGCCGCACGATCGTTACCGACTGGGTGACGATGCCGGCCGCGCCCACCGCGCCTGCGGATCAACTGGCCGCGCGCGCCCGCGTCCAGCAGATGCGCGGGGCCGACGCGCTGGCCGCCACCGCCGATGCGCTGGTGGCGCAGGCGCCAGAGGACGCGCGCGGTTACTACTACCGCGGTCTGGCGCTGGAATCGCGAGGCGACCGCACCGGCGCCATCGCCGCCTATGAGGCGGCGCTCCAGCGCACGCCCAACAACCGCCGCGAGCCGCCCACGGCGCTTTATCGACGGTTGGCCCGCTTGCGTCGCACGCCGTAGCCCGCTGAAAGACACCGGGCCGGCTGCGCTAATACTTTTGAAACCAGCGTGCGTTGATGCCCTGCGGCGGGTCGAGCAGCTGCCGAACCTGGGCGTCGAGCTCGGCGGCCTTGCCGGCATCGAAGGCGCCCGCGTGCATCCAGCGAACGACGCCGGCCGTGTCGATCAGCACCAGATATGCGAGCTTGTCGTCGCGCACTGCGAGGCGCTCTTTCCATGGGCCGACGCCGCCAAACACGACGACGGCATTCCCGCGATATTGCTCGGGCGTGTCCTTCTTCATTCCGCCGGTGATGAACGGCTTGGCCAGCCGGCCGAAGCCGCCAATCATCGGCAGCTGATACCAGGTGACCCTGGCGTCGGCCGCCCATCCTTGGCGCAGGTGTGCGGTCCACTCCTCCACCGGTGTTCGCGAGGCGTAGCTGAAGCCGAACGCGACGAGCGCCACGCGGCCGCGCGCGGCGTCGGGAAGGGTCACGGACAGGCCGGCCAGGTCGTCGCCCTTCAGCGCCGGCATCGGCGCACCAGGCGTCAGACGCGTTTCGGCCGCTGCCACAGACAGACCCATCGCCGCTACGGCGATCAGCAGTGCAAGTTTCATTCGAAGTCCTGTCAACCAGACTACAGACTACCGTGAGTTACCGGCCAGGCCCCAGAGCCTTCGCCGTCATGACATTGGTGCTTACCTCGGCGGCGCGGTTGCAGGGCGCAGACTGGCGTACGCTAGGCCGATGCTCATCCCCGACGGATACCACGACGTCCGAGCCGGTGCCCTGGCCGCTGTGGTGACTTATCTTGAGATGACCGCGGCACCGCTGCTGCGGCCCGAGCCGGCGGCAGCTTCCTGGTCACTGCGGCCCGTGGCGCAGCCCGGCCTCGACTGGTACCGCGACCTCTACCGCCGGGTCGGCGCGGACTGGCTCTGGAGTTCGCGACTGTCTCTGACCGACGCGGCGCTCTCTGCCGTACTCGGCGCACCGGGCGTCGCCGTGCACTCGCTGATGAAGGACGGACGCGACGAGGGCCTGTTGGAACTCGATTTCCGCGTGCCCGGTGAGTGCGAGCTGGCGTTCTTTGGCGTGACACCGGCATTAGTGGGGCACGGCGCCGGTCGCTGGCTGATGAACCGGGCCGTCGCGCTCGCGTGGTCGCAGCCGATTCGCCGCTTCTGGGTGCACACCTGCACCCTCGACGCGCCGGAGGCCCTGCCGTTCTACCTGCGTTCGGGTTTCGCACCCTACGCCAGGAAAGTCGAGGTCTATGACGATCCGCGGCTGAGCGGCGTGCTACCACCGACAGCGGCGCCGCAGGTGCCGATCATTACGGCTGAGCGCTGACTGGCCTCGGGTTCGAGGAGGGCAATGACCTGCACCAGGCGTGGATGCGCGACGACTTCCCGCGGATGGTCGTGGTCACGCTGCAGCACCCGGCGCCGTACTTCGACGACAGCTACGGCGTGAACTCGGTCAACGTCGGCCCCTGCGGCGACGCCATCATGCAGGAACTGATCCCCGAGGTGGAGCGCCGCTTCCGGATCATCGGCGAGCCGTGGGCGCGCCTCACCGATGGCGGCTCCACCGGCGGCTGGATCTCACTCGCGCACCAGATCTTCTACCCCGATTTCTACGGCGGCGTCTGGTCGTATTGCCCCGACTCGGTCACCTTCTCTGACGTCGAGGGCATCAACATCTACACCGACGAGAACGCCTACTACCGGAAGATCGACTAGCGCACGGTGGGCCCGAAGCTCGTCGGCAAAGTGCACGTCTACACCGGCACGATGGACAACTTCTTCCTCAACAACTCGACGAAGCAACTCGAGCAGTGGATGAAGACCACCGAGAACCCGCACTACGAGGGCTTCTTCCTCTACGGCGACGGCAAAGGGCACTGCTGGCAGGGCCCCGAGACCATGCCCGAGCGCCTGAAGCAGATGGCCGCGCACATCGCCCGTCACAAGCCCGAGGGCATGACGACGCCGTGGTGGCGGTACTGAGCGAGGGACCCGCCTCGCGCCGCGCCGGGCCTCGAGGAACGCGATGTCGGCGTCGCCGGGCGACACACCGCCGGCGCCCGGCAAAACAGACTAGAATCCCGCCTACGCTCGCAGTCGGTCTGACGAGCTGCGGCGAGGCCTCGCCGTAGCGGCCGTCGGCCGCGGAGGCGGGCTGCTATTTTGGAGGTTGGAATGCGTCGACTGATTCTCGCCCTCGCCCTCGCGTCGCTGCCGGCGGCGATGGCCGCCCAGAACCCGGTCGCGAATGACCGGCTCAACCTCGATCTCTACTGGGAGTTCGAGACGGTCTCCGATCCGCAGTTGTCCCCCGATGGCGCGCAGATCATCTACACGCGCGGCTGGATCGACAAGGTCAACGACAAGCGCGAATCATCGCTGTGGATCATGAACGCCGACGGCAGCAAGAACCGCTTCCTGGTGCGCGGCAGCGGGGCGCGCTGGTCGCCCGCCGGCGACCGCATTGCTTACACCGCCCAGGGCGAGCCCAAGGGCTCGCAGATCTTCGTCCGCTACATGGACGCGGAAGGCGCGACCTCGCAGGTCACGCGCGTGGAGAAATCGCCCACCGGCGTGACCTGGTCGCCAGACGGCACGCGTCTGGGCTTCGTGATGAGCGTCGAGTCGAAGAACTCGTGGCCCATCAAGATGCCGCGCGCGCCCGAAGGCGCCAAGTGGACCGAGGCGCCGCGCATTGTCGAACGGCTCGACTACCGCTCCGACGGCGTCGGCTTCGATGACGATGCGTTCCGGCACATCTTCGTCGTGCCGGCCACCGGCGGTACGGCCCGCCAGCTGACCGATGGCCAGTGGCATCACAACGGCGTCGAGTGGACGCCCGACAGCAAGCAGATCCTCTTCGGCTCGAATCGCGTCGCCGATGCCGAGTACCAGTTTCGCGAATCCGACATCTACTCGGTCAGCGTGGACACCGGTGCCATCAAGCAACTGACCACCCGCAAGGGTCCTGACGGCAGCCCGCAGATCTCGCCCGACGGCAAGCGCGTGGCCTACGTCGGCTACGACCAGTCGCGCGACACCTGGCAGGACAGCAAGCTCTACGTGATGAACATCGACGGCACCAACCACCGCATGGTGTCGGGCGAGTGGGATCGCTCGCCGCAGAGCGTGATGTGGAAAGAGGACGGCACCGGCCTCTACTTCACCGCTCAGGACCAGGGTTCGCAGAACCTCTACGTACTGCCGATGGCCGGCGACCGCACTGATGTCGTGCAGCCGCTGACCAAGGGCACCTACATGTTGACGACCGCGAGCGTGGTGAAGGGCAAGGCGGTGGGCGTGCTCACCTCGCCCAACGCGCCGGGCGACATCATCTCGTTCGACGTCGCCGCGCCCGAGAAGATCCGGCAGCTGACCAACGTCAACGAAGACATCCTCGCCGGCAAGAAGCTCGGGGCCGTCAAGGAGATGTGGTACACCTCGTCTGACGGCATGAAGATCCAGGGCTGGTACATTACGCCGCCCGACTTCGACGCCACCAAGAAGTACCCGCTGCAGCTGCACATCCACGGCGGTCCGCACAGCATGTACGGGGTCGGCTTCAACTACGGCTGGCAGGAGCAGGCCGCCAACGGTTACGTGGTGCTCTACACCAACCCGCGCGGCAGCACCGGCTACGGCAGCTCGTTCGGCAACCAGATCAACAACGCCTATCCCAGCAAGGACTACGACGACCTGATGGCCGGCGTGGACGCGGTCCTGAAGCAGGGCTTCGTGGACGAACGCAACATGTTCGTGACCGGCTGCAGCGGCGGCGGCGTGCTGACCGCGTGGATTGTCGGCAAGACCGACCGCTTCGCGGCCGCCTCGGCCAACTGCCCGGTGATCGACTGGCTCAGCTTCGTCGGCACCACCGACGGCGCCGGGTGGTACCAGAACTTCGCCAAGCTGCCGTGGGAGGATCCGTCCGAGCACATCCGCCGCTCGCCGCTCACTTATGTCGGCAACGTCAAGACACCGACGATGTTGATGACCGGCGTCAACGACCTGCGCACCCCGATGCCGCAGACCGAGCAGTTCTACAGCGCGCTGAAGCTGCTGAAGGTGCCGACCGCGATGCTGCGCTTCAACAACGAGGCGCACGGCACGTCGAGCACGCCGTCGAACTTCGTGCGCACCCAGTTGTACCTGCGGCACTGGTTCGATAAATACAAGCGCGGCCCGGCAGTCACGACCACGGCCGCGCAGCAGTAAGAGAATTACAGGAGATCAAGAGATCAGGAGTATCTATATTTCTGTCCTCTTGATCTCCTGATCTCCTGTAAATCGCCAGAGGGATTCATGAATCGGACGTTTGCGGTTGTTATTCTTGCTCTTGTTCTGTCCTTAACTCGCAGCGCCGCGCAGGCGCCGGCCGGCGTTGACCAGAACACCGTCAACCGCATTCGTGGCGAAGCCATTACGCGCTCGCAGGCGATGGAGACGCACTGGTGGCTGTCGGAGGTCTATGGCCCTCGCGCCACCGGCACGCCGGGCTACCAGCAGGGCGCCGACTGGGTGATGAAGAAGTTCGCCGAGTGGGGACTGCAGAACATTCACATCGAGCGCTTCCCGTTCGGCCAGGGCTGGACGATCGAACGCTTCTCGGCCCACATGACCGCGCCATCGGCCTCGGTCGTCATCGGCCAGCCGCGCTGGAACTCGCCGTCCACCAAGGGAGCCGTCACCGCCGACGTCGTGCACGTGCAGGCAGCGACGGAGGCGGACCTGGCGAAGTACCAGGGCCAGCTGCAGGGCAAGATCGTCGTCAGCCAGGCCGTGCGCCCGGTGCGAATGCTCGACGGCCGCATCGTGCTGCAGATGAACGACGCCGATTGGGCCGAGGCCATGAAGTTGCCGGAGGCCCCGCCGGCTGCGACCGCCAAGCCCGCGCCAGCCGCGTCCGGCGCCACCGCGCCACTTTCACCAGCCGCGTTGCAGCGGTTCCTCGTCGCCGAGGGCGCCGCGGTGTACCTCGATCGGGGCTCCGACAGTGATGCGCCGCTGGGCGGCAGCAACCTGTCGTGGCGGACGCAAGTGGTCGATGGCGGAACGGTCTTCCCCAGCAACGGCGGCAGCCGCGATCCGAAGGCACCGGCGCAGGTGCCGTCGGCCACCCTCGCCGTCGAACACTACAACCGCATCGTCCGCCTGCTGGCGCGCGGCCAGGCGGTGCGGATGGAAGTGGACATCCAGACCAGGTTCCATCCGGAAACGGATCCGGCCGGCAACGCCTTCAACATCATCGCGGAGATCCCGGGCACCGATCTCGCCAAGGAGGTCGTGATCATGGGCGCGCACTTCGACACCTATCCGTACGCCACCGGCGCCACCGACAACACCACCGGTTCGGCGGCGATGATCGAGGCAGTGCGGGTGATCCAGGCGCTGGGGCTGAAGCCGCGGCGGACCATTCGCGTGGCGCTGTGGGCCGCCGAAGAGCAGGGCCTGATCGGTTCGCGGCTCTACGTCGAGCGCCACTTCTATGACCCCGTGACCAAGACGCCGCGGCCGGGTCACGAGAACGTGCAGGCTTACTTCAACCTCGACAACGGCACCGGCCGCATTGTCGGCATCTGGGGCCAGGGCAACACCGGCGCCATGAAGATGTTCGAGGAGTGGGGCAAGCCGCTCAAGGACATCGGCTGG
The DNA here is from genome assembly GCA_041178345.1 of Acidobacteriota bacterium. Classification (GTDB taxonomy): domain Bacteria; phylum Acidobacteriota; class Vicinamibacteria; order Vicinamibacterales; family UBA2999; genus 12-FULL-67-14b. Next base: position 87,088 of record JBEGVQ010000093.1, read on the forward strand.
AAGAACGTGAGCCCGCGCTCGGTGGGCCAGACCGATCACG
>JBEGVQ010000094.1:0-6627 GCA_041178345.1 Acidobacteriota bacterium
TCCGCATGGAGCCGGTCGAGGAGCTGGTCATCGACGTGGCCGAGGAATTCCAGGGCGTGGTGATCGCGATGTGCGGCACCCGCAAGGGCACCATGACCAAGATGGTGAACAACGGCAGCGGCCGCGTCCGCCTCGAGTTCCGCATTCCGGCCCGCGGCCTGATCGGCTTCCGGTCGCAGTTCCTCACCGACACCAAGGGCACCGGCATCATCAATCATATCTTCTCGGGATGGGAGCCGTGGCACGGCCCGATTGCGGCCCGCGCCAACGGCACGCTGGTCTCGGACCGCACCGGCGTGGCCACCGCCTACGCGATTGCCAGCATGCAGGAGCGCGGCACCATCTTCATCGAGCCGACCACCCAGGTCTACGAGGGCATGCTGATCGGCGAGAACTCGCGCACCAACGACCTCGACGTCAACATTTGCCGCGAGAAGAAGCAGACCAACATGCGCTCGTCGGGCGCCGACGACGCGATTCGCCTGGTCCCGCCGCACCTGATGGGGCTCGAAGTCGCGGTCGAGTTCATCAACGACGACGAGCTGGTGGAAGTCACGCCGAAGAGCATCCGGCTCCGCAAGCGCATCCTTCAGCAGAACATGCGCCCGCGCAAGTCGGACGACTGAGTTTGCTCGGGTTGCGCCAGGTTGGGGTCGGGTCGATTTTCTTGACCTGCCCCCCTTGATCCCTCTGGTACACTGAAGAGATATGTCGTCTGTAGAAGAAATCCGCCCGGCCCGTCTGTGGCGCCTGATGCCGCTGGATCTGCGGGTGCTTGCCGCCACCTCCTTCTGGAGTGACGAGCAGGCCGCGCTCGAGCAGGCCGAAGCCGTCGCCCTGATCGCCCGGCAAATCAAGTTCCGGCCCAAAAGTATCCTGGCCTTGAGTGTCGACAAGCGCGCCCGGCACCTGGCCGGGCTGGTCCAGGTCTCGGACCTGCTGGCGGCGCGGCTCGTCATCTCGTTTCACCTGGAACACCAGCGGCCGATGATGGGCGCGTTTCTCGATGCCCTCGGGATTGCGCACGAGGATGGACTGATCAAGGACGAGTCGCCGGCCAAGCCGGACGCTGCCAAGCTGGATGCGGGCGTCAAGACGCTGTCGGCCGCGTATCCCAAGGACACCGTCGCCCGGTACTTCTGGGCGCTGCTGTGGCAAGACCCGGAAACCTGGGGCGGCCTCAAGGGCCGGCCCGAACTGGCGCTCGAATAACCCCGGCCGCCCCGCTCACTGACTCCCATGGACGCATTCCTGACTGCTGACGGCCTGATCGCCTTGTTCACCCTCACCCTGCTCGAGGTGGTGCTCGGCATCGACAACGTGATCTTCATCTCCATTCTCGCCGGCAAGCTGCCGGCCGCGCAGCAGGAGCGGGCGCGCCGCGTCGGCTTGATGGGCGCCATGGGCATGCGCATCCTGCTGCTGATGTCGATTGCGTGGATCGTCCGGCTGACGGCGCCGCTCTTCACCGTGTTCGGCCACGCGTTCTCGGGCCGCGACCTGATTCTCGCCGTCGGCGGCTTGTTCCTGATCTACAAGGCGACCCATGAAATTCACGACAAGCTCGAAGGCGAGGAGGGGCACGTCTCGGCCAAGATCGCGCCGACGTTTGGCGCCGTGATCGGCCAGATCATGCTGCTCGACATCGTCTTTTCGCTCGACTCGGTGATTACCGCGGTGGGCATGGCCGACGACCTGTCGATCATGGTCGCCTCGGTGGTGATCGCGGTGGCGATCATGATGTTCTCGGCCGGCGCGGTGAGCGGCTTTGTCGATCGGCACCCGACGGTCAAGGTGCTGGCGCTCAGCTTCCTGCTCCTGATCGGCTGCTCACTGATCGCCGACGGCTTCGGCGTCCATATTCCGAAGGGCTACATCTACTTCGCGATGGGCTTCTCGATCTTCGTCGAAGTGATCAACCTGCGGGTCCGCGCGAGCAAGGCGAAGCCGGTCCACCTGCGCGCGCCGATCACCGGGGACTAGGCGTCCGCACACCGGGCGCGGATCCACGCCACCACCTCATCCTGGATGGTGGTGTGGACCGCCGCCTGATACCGCCCGCTCGACTTCAGCACCGCAAAGGAATGATCGCCGCCCTCCACGGCCAGCACCGTGACCGGCGGCGCCGGATCCGCGCCGGCGAGGGCCTCGACGACCTCGTCGGGCCCGCCGAAGGGGTCGCGGGTGCCCTGCACGATCAGCGTCGGGACCGTCAGCGCCTTGAGGTGCGTGACGCGGTCGCCGGTCCGCTTGCCGCGCGGCGGCGCCAGCGGGTACCCGAACGCGATGATGCCGGATGGCCGCGGCGCGTCGGGCCAGCGGTCGAGCGCCGCGCCCAGGTGCGTGGCCATGCGCCCGCCCATCGACTTGCCACCGATGAAAATGTGGGGACCCGGTGCCGGGTGATGTCCGGCTCTCGCCGGACCAATGCCATGCTGCCGGGCGCAGGCAATGGCACGCCGGAAGGCGTCCTCCAGCACCGGCGCGCGATCGGGCGTCTTGCGCCGCTTCTCCATGTACGGAAAGTTGAACGTGACCACCGAGACGCCGCGCGTGCAGAGGGCAGTGGCGTAGTTGGTCATGAAGGGATGGAGCTGGCCGGCCCCGGCTCCGTGCGCAAAGACGAACGTCGCCTCGAGTGCGGACTCGCCCGTGGCTGGATACAGGGCCGCGGTCAGGCGGCTGTCGGCGTCAATGGGGATGTGGAATGCCACGGGACTCACGATGATCCCGTTATAGCATCATCGGCAGATGACCCGCGGGGAGCCGTTGAGCGTGACGAACAACCTGAGAACCATTGCAGTTCACATGCATGGCCGCTACCTGATCCATTCAGCACCCGGCGCGGTCGCCACACTAGTCGGCTTCCACGGCTACCAGGAGAACGCCGTCATCCACCTGGACGTGTTGCGGCGAATCGCGCAGGGCTTGCCCACCGAAGCGCCGGGCGCGAAGGTGGGGGCCATCAATCTGATCAGCATCCAGGCGCTCAACCGTTTCTACACGCGCGCCAATGCCGTCGTGGCCGGCTGGATGACCTCCGAGGATCGCGAACTCGCCATCGCCGACAACATTGGCTACGTCGCGGCCGTGCTGGCGGATGTGGCGGGGGCGGCGGGGATCACGCGACCGATGATCTATGCCGGGTTCTCGCAAGGCGTCGCGATGGCGTACCGCGCCGCGGCGTTCGTTCAACGGCCGTGCGATGGCGTAATCGCCCTCGCCGGCGACGTGCCGCCTGATGTCGCACCGGTCGCGGCCGGCTTGCCGCCGATCCTGCTGGGCCGTGGTCGAGCGGACAAGTGGTACACGGAAGCAATGGCCGCCGCTGACCTGGGGGTGTTGCGCAGCGCCGGGGTCGTGGTCGCCGAGCACGTCTTCGAGGGCGGCCATGAGTGGGACGAGTCGTTCGTCGCGCGCGCCGGCGCGTTCATCGATGAGGTTAGCGCGGCCACTCGGCGATGATCACCGCGACCAGCGGTCCGGCGGCGATGAACAGTGCCTGCCAGGCGATGCGCCTGGCGGAGGGCTGGGAGGTCCGATGATTCTCGAATCCGAACCAGGCCGCCGCCACGCCGGCTGCCGTGAGCGCTCCCGCCAGTAGCAGCTCGTTGGTGAACAGTATCGGGACCAGCCGCGATCCGATCAGCAGCGACGCGACCACGAGCACCGGGACAGACCAGGCAAGGGCGTGGAGACCGTGGCGGCAGAGCGACGAGATGAACAAGCTGCCGACTGTCAGCAGTGCGATCACGCCGATATGCCCGGCGCGAATGCCAACCTCTCCGGCCGCCAACACGGTCGGCACGCCCACCGAGACCGTCAGGGCCAGGCTGAGGGCAGTCACCAGCTTCACGGACCATTGCTGCCAGATGGCGATCGGCAGCAGCGTCTGCCACTCGTGCGTGCCCAGTTGGCGTTCCTCGGCACAGGCCAGTGATCCGATCAGGATCGCCAGTGCGCCGAAGTAGACGAATCCGACGGCGACCAGGACGTCGCGGGGGCCGTAGATCGCGTTCAAGGCCACCCATCCCGCCGCAAATGCCGGCGTCACCACGAGTGTCAGCTGCTGCAATCGCAGTTCCTTGAGCGCCAGCAGCCACAGGGGATGCCGCCGGCGCAGCCTGGCGGGCGCGAGGGCGGTGGCAGACGTTCGAGCCGGCCACCAGCGGCCGAGCTCAATGCTGGAGGCCGGTCCGGTTACGGCCTCGAGCCGCATGAACAATCGCCACCCGGAAATGGCCGAGATGACCGTGCCACCCACCAGGCCGGTGGCGAGCACGGCCGTGCGAAACGCGGCCTGGTCCGCGCCGCTGAGGTCAATCGAGTCGTAGCGAAGGAGCCGCGCGACTTCAGCGGCGATGTGCGCGAGCGCGATGAGCGAGCTTCCGAAGAGGATGCCGGCCAGCGGACCGCGACATACCATCGTGAGCCACGGCGCCGCGAGCAGGCCGCAGAGCAGCGCGAGGAACGGCAGCTCGCTGGGGCCGCGGCTATCCCCTGGCGGCAACACGGTGACGCCGAACGCCACGAGCACCGCGACCAGGGGCAGCGCTGCGCCGAGCTTGACCAGCAGCAGGCGGCGCCGCTCAAACGGCTGCGAGAGCAACATTGCGAGCGTGCCGTTGGAATACTCGTGGCCGATCGACAGGCCGGTGAGGCTGACGGCCCCGGCATAGAGCGCCACCCACCCGAGATCGCCGTGGCGACCGTTCGACTGCAGCGCGAGCGCGCCGACCGCGATGACGGCGACGGCGAATGCGGGCCACAGGGCCCGGAGCTCCTTGCGGAACGCGGTCTCGAGCGGGCTCACGCGGTGGCGCCGCCCGCCTGCAGCGTGGTGACGAAGATTTCCTCGAGCGTGAGCGACTCGCTGGTCAGGGCCTCTGGTGAGCGCGCTTTCAGGCGATCGAGCACAGCGCCGGAGTTGCCGTTCGCCACCAGCTCGAGCTCTCGGCCGGCGCGGTGCAGGACCTGCACGCCGGCCAGGTCCAGTTCCGTCGGCTCGCTCGCAAAGCGCGCGTAGATCTTCTGGTAGCGCTCGCGTGCCGCGTCGGCCGCCAGCGTCAGCACCTCGCGGCCCTCCTCGATGATCGTGAACTCGTCGATCAGGCCCTCGAACTCCGAGATTAGATGGGTCGAGACGAACACGGTCCGGCGCCCTGGATCGCCGTCCTGGTAGGCGCCGATCACGGTCTGGATGAACTCGCGCCTGACAATGGGATCGAGGCCGGAGGTGGGTTCGTCGAGCACCAGCAACTCCGGTTCCGGGCAGATGGCGGTGATGAGCGCCAGCTGCGTGCGCTGCCCTTTCGACAGGTGGCTGGTCTTCTGCCGGGTCTCGAGCCGGAATTGATCGAGCAATGCGCGCTCGGTGTCGGCGTTCCAGCGGGCGCGGAACGATGCGAAGTAGTCGAGCGTCTCGCGCACCGTCATCCACGGGTAGAACGCGACCTGGTCGGGGACATACGTGAGGCGCGACTTCACGGCCACCTCGTCGCGGCCCGGGTCGAGTCCGAATAGCCGCGCCGTGCCGCTGGTGGGCCGCAGCAGGTTGAGCAGGCACTTGATGGTCGTAGTCTTGCCGGCGCCGTTGCGGCCGAAGAAGCCGTAGCAGCGGCCAGCCGGCACCCGCAGGGTGAGCCCATTGACGGCGTCGGTCCGGCCGTAGCGGCGCACGAGTTGCTGAATGTCGATCACCGGAACGTCCGGGGGCATGGCCATCATGAGTTCTCCGCGCGGGTGCGCTTGTGTGCGAAGGCGTCGAATCGGTCCGCGGCCAGCTTCAGGAAGTCGTCCTTCGAGACCTGCAGGTGGTGGGCCTGGACGACCGCCTGGTCAACCTCTTCGGTCAGCAGCTTGATGCGCGCGTCCTTTTTGAACGGCGAACTGGTCTCGCGGATGAAACAGCCTTTGCCGGCCACGGTCTCGATCACCCGCTGGCTTTCGAGCTCGCCATAGGCCTTGGCCACGGTGTTGCGGTTCACGCGCAGCAGCTCGGCAAGGGGACGAATCGACGGCAGGGGCTCGCCGGGCAGGACCGCTCCGGACGCGGCCGCCGACTTCACCTGGTCGACCAGCTGCAGGTAAACCGGTTTACCGGACTTGAAGTTCAGTTGAAACTGCATCGGCCCACGCCATGTGTCATAGGACAGTAGGACAGTGACCGTGCGGTTGTCAAGTCCGGCGCGAATGGGCCCGTCCGGCCTCAGGCCGGCCGGCGCCGCTCGGCCAACTGCCTTGCCAGCGCCATGATGGTGAGGGGCGACGAGCCTTCGGCCTTGTTGTTGACGAGCACCCACACCTTGCGGCCGCGCGTGAGCACGCGGTCGCTCAACGCCACGACGTCCCGCCGCATGGCTTCGTCAGGTTCGACGAGGGCGTTGAACGGCTGGAAACGTTCCTTTTGGTCTGCGTACCATGAGCCCGGCCGCAAGAGCAGCCGCACGACCGTGAACGGCAAGTCCTCGGGCGGGACAATCGCGCTCTGCGCCACGGGCATGGGCATGGCGCTCCAGTAGTTGTAGGTGTGGGCGACGCCGCGGCGCTTGAGCAGCGCGTGATACTCGGGGGTCAGCAGACGCGGGTCCCGCAGCTCGACGGCGTACTGGAACTCGGCCGGCAGCC
>JBEGVQ010000095.1:0-18656 GCA_041178345.1 Acidobacteriota bacterium
GATTCCGGCGACAGTCGCGGTCCCACCCTAGCGGAGAGGTACCGAAGTGGTCGTAACGGGCGCGCCTCGAAAGCGTGTTGTCCGAAAGGGCACGTGGGTTCGAATCCCACCCTCTCCGCCAACCTATAAAACCGCTGAAACCGCCAGAACCGCTCAACGAGCGTTTGGCGAGCTACATTTAGACAGTAAGGTCGCGGATTCCCGACGTCTTGGCACCAGGGTGGACCAGGAACCCACGTGACCGGGATGGCAAGAGCAGGTCGAAGATGTGACGCTGACACGCGTCCTTCAACTCGTCGATCCGCTTCGAGCGCTGCTTCTGGCGTGGAGCGGCTTCAGGCGATCCGACTACCGTTCCGAACTGGGCACGACCAAATCGACGTAGTCCTGACCCCATACTTCCATTTTCGTGATCTTCCAGTAGCCTACGACATCGTTGCTCGTCATCGTGCCTACTGGTTCGCAGGCGGTGGCGTCGGCGGGACGATGGGTTCGAGCGCGGCCACCAGTGTGGGCAAGTCTTCGGTGACGACCTGCCAGACGATGTCCTCGTCCACGCCAAGATAGTCGTGCACGACTTTGTGGCGCATGCCGATGATCTCGGCCCACGGAATCTCGGGATGGCTGTCCGAGAATTCCCGGGTCACGCGGCGCCCGGCTTCACCAATAACCTGAACGAGATGAATTAGCGCGAGCCGGAGATTCTCGTCAGCGTCGTACGCCTCGCGTGAGAGACCGGTGGTCTTGCTGACGGCCTTCTTCGCCATGTCGAGCATGTGCCCGACATAGACCAGATCACGCGGCGACATACAGCGGCTCGGCGCTGCTCAGGACCTGCTCGCGAACGCGCGGGTTGAGAAACTTGGGCGTCACCATGTCGACGCGCCGGCCGTGCAGGAGACCCGAGAACTCGCGCTCGATGCTGACGAAGTTGAGGCCCGGAACATGGCCCGCCTGGAATTCGACCAGCACGTCGACGTCGCTATCGGGGCGGAAGTCGGCCCGAAGGACCGAGCCGAACAGGGCCAGCCGCGTGATGTGGTGCCGGCGGCAGAACGCGGACACCGCGTCACGGTCGATTGAGACGTGCGGGCTCATGGACTCCATGATACTGCGAGAAGCCCTGCATCAAGTACGCCGAATGCCCGCTGGGGCCACTCGGTCATGAGTCGCACGATCGCTGTACCTGGAATGTACCTGCTGCCGTGGTGTTGATAGGTTCGAGCGTTTCTATCTGTCCGACATCCCCGTAAATCACTGAGCCAGCGAGGGGCAGTCAAGCCCGAATCCCACCCTCTCCGCCAACCTATAGAACCGCTTAAATGGGCACGACCACGGCGGCGCCGGCATCGTGCGCACATTCGTCACACCGCCACGTGACCTTGTCTTGCATCAGGTGCGCGATGTCCGACGAGTCAGTATCGACAAATACGTTGGCCAGCATGCGTTCGCCAATCGGCGTGTGCTGCGGCGCCAAACGAGCCTGCGGTCTCAGCGCGAGACAGGCTACGCCCTTGGCGCACCGCGTCTCGGCCCCGCATGGCAGCTTCGGATCCGGGGTCGGCGTGTCGGCGTACGCACGCGCCACTCACTGGGACAAGACCGGCGCGTGCGGGTCGGACCGAGCCAAATACTGATCGCTCCGGCGCAGCGCCTCCCATAGCTGGGTCCGCAGGTCCGTGAACAAGCGTGCCGCTTGCTCGGCGCAGTCGCCGCCGCCGTCACAGTTCACGGGCTGGAGCCGCCGCAATAGCCGTTCGGCCCCCTGGCGGTCGCCCCCGTACAGCACGTCAAGGGCCGCCCCGTAGAGGACGCACGGGGCATCCGGTAACCGCTGCTCGGCCTCGGCGACAGCCTGCCGTAGCGCGTCGCGGCGCCAGGGGGCAAAGTCGGGCGTGGCCAGCCGATATTGACCCGTCGTCGCCTCAAACCGATAGATCACCGCCGGCTTGGACCGCTCCGCTTCACTGCACTGCAGCGCCTCAACCGCAGGTATGTCGGGCAAGATATCGCACGTGACGAGCTCCAGCACGCCATCACGATCGATATCGCTCAACTTCGTCAAACAGCTGGCACCCTCCATGTGGGCGAGCCGACTGACGGTGGGCGTCGATGTGTAGATGACGAGATCCTCGCAGCAGTGATTGCCACCGCTCTGTGACGTCAGCACGATCTCGGGCGTGCCATCGCCCGTGATGTCGCGGCCCGTCGCTGGGTGGACCTTTACGTTCGGGCCGAGTGCGGCCGACGTGATCTGCAGCAGGCGCTGTCCGTCACGGAACACCTGCACGCGGTCCCACCGGTCAGGTCCCCATTCCGGGCCGGGCCGCGACTCCTGAACCACCCGGAACACACCGAAGACGCGCGTCGTGCGGGTCGGGGGTGACGGCACGTATTCATGGGAGTGGTCCTGCGGTGCTGGGAGGCCGGCAGCGGCGGTGCCCAGGGGTGACGCAGGAGCCTTGGGCGGGGTGGCGGGCCGGCCACACCCGATCGTCGCGAGGAGCAGGCTGAGGGTGACCAGCTGCCGAGATAATCCGACGGGATGTGCCATGGGGTGCTGTTGCGTCCTGACGTGCAGGATGCCACACCACCATGACAGGTGAGGTCAATTTACGCGGGCAGCTTGGGGCTGTTGCAGTCGTGGCCTCGAGCACCAAGGCAGAGTTCGCGGCCGTGGCCTCGCCCCGCGGCTGACTCAGCCAGCGCCATTTAGTCCGGAACCAAGAGCGGATTACCGATCACCGTTGGGCGGGTGGTCGTCTTCCACGAATGAGGCGGACTCGATCTTCGACACCGTTTCGGTCTGTCCGGTTATCCCTTCTTGAGTGTGACCTCAGCTGTCGCACATCTCCGTTACTGTCGCTTCAGCCTCGCTTCGCCCGTAATGGGAGGCGAATCATCCGGACAAAGGAGACTCAGCTAATGCGCACGTCACGACTCCACCGCGCGGTAAGCGCCGCGCTTATCGTTCCGTTCCTCCTTGCCAGCACCCTGCCCGCCAGCGCCCAGATGCCCGGGCCCGCGGCAAGCCTGGCCGCCTCGCCGGCGTCCCAGGCCGACACTGTCGCCGCCGGCGTTCGCGACGGCGAGATGCTCGCTGAAAGCATCGGCACCGGAAGCAAGCTGGGCACCGGCCTGGCCGTCGGTGTGTTGACTGGCTTCATCGGGACCGGGATCGGCTATTTCGTGGTCGGGCCGGAGAGTCTGACCGCTGAAGCCTACCAGCGCCAGTTGAACGGCGGCCCTGACTACCAGATGGGCTTCAAGACGGGTTGGGAGCGCAAGACCCGCGCCCGCAAACGCAACGCTTTCCTGGCCGGTGGGGCACTCGGGACCGCGGCATTCCTTGCCTTCGTGTTGTCGGCGAATTCAGCGCAGTAGTCAACGACGGCAGCGCCCTGCGAAGAGGGTGAGGGACCGGCGCCACGCTTCCGGGCGGCGCCTCCCTCGCCCTGGCTCTGAGTAGCAACCGAATCTCAAACACTCGTATCGAGTCCACAAAGGAGCCATGCCATGCGAACATTCGCCCTAGTGCTTGTCGCTTCACTCGTGACTATTGGCTGCGGAGGCGGCGGAAATAGCTTGCCGACTTCCCCAACACCGTGAGGAGACCGGGTTTCTCGGACCACTTCTACAATTGAAATCCTGACGCCCTGGGGCAGCGGAGCACTCACTCCGCGCGAGGCACGGGGACGAGCCGGAAAATCTGCGTCGGCGGGCCGTCCGCGCCGCGCACGTTGGCGTCGATGGCCAGGTAGATCAGCCCGTCGGGTCCCTGCTGCACGTCTCGAACACGGCCGATGCCGCGAATCAGGGTTTCGTCCTCGATCACCTTCTCCCCGTTGATGCGGAGCCGCACCAGGCGCTGCCCGCTCATGCCGCCGACGAGCATGTCGCCTTTCCATCCGGGATAGCGGTCGCCGGTGTAGAAGATCATCCCCGACACGCCGATCGACGGCACCCAGAGGTGGCGCGGCGGCTCCATGCCTTCCTTCTGGGTACCCTCGTGAATGGCGCGGCCGGTGGTGTAATGCACGCCGAAGCCGACAACGGGCCACCCGTAGTTCCTGCCGGGTCGCACCAGATTGACCTCGTCGCCCCCCTGCGGACCGTGCTCGTTCAACCACATCTCGCCGGTGCCGGGGTGCATCGCGAGCCCCTGCGCATTCCGATGGCCATAGGTGTAGATCTCGGGACGCACACCGGGAGTGCTTACGAACGGGTTGTCCGCAGGGACTCGCCCATCGTCGTGGAGCCGCACCGTCGTGCCGTTATGCATGGACAGGTCCTGCGCCGGATGCTTCGACAAGTCTCCGGCCGACGGCCATTGCCGGTCGCCCAACGTGATGAACAGGTGGCGCTGTTGATCGAACGCGAGTCGGCCGCCCCACATCGAGCTTCGATTGGTGCCGTTGCCGGGCGCCTCGGCATGGAAGATCTCCTGCACGTCGTTGAGCCGGTCACCGTCGAGCCGCCCGCGCGCCACCGCCAGGTTCCCGAACCCGTTGTCACCGGGCTTCACGTAGCTCAGGTAGAGCAGCCGGTTGGCCGCGAACTGCGGATGCAAGACCACGTCACGCAGTCCCGCCTGCTCGCGGCCATCCTGCGGCGTTGCACCGCGACCGAGGGCGAGGATCGCGGGCAATCCGCTGACCGAGGCGTCGAGAAGCACCCCCTTGCGCACGATGCGAAGCCGGCCGGGCCGCTCGGTGATCAGCACGTCGCCGTCTGGGGTGAACGCCATGGAGTGCGGGTGGACGAGCCCGTCGACAAACGTCTCGAGCCTGAAATCGTGATGCGCGGTCCGGACCACGGCCGACGCCGGCGGCTGCTGGCCGATGATGCTGCGCGACCCGGAACCGACAAGCAGCACCGCGGCCGCGACAACAAGGAGCACGTGAGGCGTCATATATGGGGGCATGATAGGTGTCACACCGGAGTAAATCAACAGCGGACGCCGAACGCACCTCCGGCCCGCGTCCGCCTGGTGTCGAGCGGTTTCAGACGCGCGTGGTTCTGCTTCCGACGAGGCAACGGATGACGGGGACGCTTACGCAGCGAGTCAGCGTGGGGCGCGTCGCCGGCGGGGGGTGCGGCCACCCGCAGCCGTCGTAATGACCTGCACCAGCCGACGCGCCGCCGACTCAACGGCATCGGCGCGATAACCGCCAAAGCCAAGCAGCAGGCCGGGGCGCGCGGTGCCCGCGGCGTACATCGGCGAGACCGCGCGGACGGCCACGCCGTGGGCCACTGCGGCCGCGGCAACCGTTCTGTCGTCGATGTCATCCCGAAGCCACACCACCATGTGCATCCCCTGATCGCAGGGCTGCACCCGCCCCAGCGCGGGGGGCAGCAGCCGCTCGAACACCTGGACGACGTGCAGGCGCTGGTCGGCGTAGACGCCGCGCAGCCGTCGAATGTGCCGTTCCAGGTGCCCCTCGCCGATGAACGCCGCCAGCACGTGCTGGTCGGCTGTCGGGGGATGGCGATCGAGCAGGATCCGCGCCCCAAGAAACGACGGCACGAGGTCGCCCGGCACGACGGCGTACCCCAGGCGCAGCGACGGGAACAACACCTTGCTGAAGGTGCCGAGGTACACGACCCGGTCGCGATCGAGTCCCTGCAACGACGGGAAGGGATGCCCGTCATAGCGAATCTCGCTGTCGTAGTCGTCCTCGACGATCCACGCGCCGCGCTGGCGCGCCCACGCGAGCAGCGCCGTCCGCCGGCGCAGGCTCATCGGCATGCCGAGCGGGTACTGATGGGACGGCGTCACGAACGCCGTCGTCGCGTTCGGCGCCAGGACCTGGCCGCGCTCGACATCGAGTCCCTCCTGGTCCACCGGGACCCGGGCCATGCGCTCGCCCCGGCCCGTGGTCGCCAAGATCGCCGTGAGGGCCGGATACGCGGGATTCTCGACCCAGGTCGCATCACCGGGCCCGACCAGGAGCTGGGCGGCCAGGTAGAGGCCCTGTTGCGTGCCCGAGGTAATCACGACCTGGTCCGCCTCGCAGCGGACCGATCGCGCGCGGCGCACGTAGCGGGCAATCTGCTCACGGAGTGCCCGCGCGCCCTGGGCCTCGGCATAACCGGCCGGCGCCGCCGCCCCGCGCGAGCGGAGTCGATTGCCGAGGCGCCGCCAGATGTCGCCCGGCACGGTCTGGCCGCCGGGGACCGAGATGGCGAACGGCCCGACGGGCAGGGGCGCGAACTGTTCGGCCACGCGGGTAAACGCCGCGGCGGCTTCAGGCAACGCGCGCGCTCGCGGGGAGGCGGTTGCACGTCCGGCGCGTGTGGCCGGCCGTTCCGGCGCAGTGCGCGTCACGCGCGTCGAGGCGCCTTGGCGCGACTCGAGAAAGCCTTCGGCCACAAGCTGCTCGAACGCCTCGACCACCGTGCCGCGGGAGACGCCGAGCGCCGTCGCCAGCGCCCGTGTCGACGGCAGCGCGTCGCCGCCACCGAGGTCGCCGCGCCCAATCGCCACGCGCAGCGCCTGCGCGACTTGTTTGCCCAGGTCGCGGGTCTTGCGATCGAGGACTCCCACGAACGGAACAGTGGCGATGACAGCGTGCCGGGCCATGAATACTGGTCTGATTATATGTGGTTAAACTGGCTCTATACATTAGACCAGTGCAGGGCCAGAATACGGCCCGTGAGGGTGCTTCGATGAGAGTGTTCCTGTCTTCCCTTCGGCTGCTGGTGGCCCCCGCGGCGGTACTGCTCACGGTCATCGCAATCGAAACCGCTCCGAGCGCCGACAGCGGCGCCGGCGCATCGGGCTGGGATCCGGCGGCGGCCGCCGCCTACCTCGACGGCCGCGCCACCTGGTGGACGACGTGGCCCAGAGCCGCGCGCGATCGTGGCACCTACTGCATGTCGTGCCATACGACGTTGCCCTACGCCCTTGCCCGTCCCGAGCTGCGCGCCCTCTTGAACGAACCGGTGCCGTCGGCGGCGGAAGACAAGATCCTCGGCAACCTGTTGACCCGCGCCCGAAACTGGCACGACGTGGAGCCCTGGTATCCCGACCAGACGCGCGGAATTCCGAAGACCAGCGAGTCGCGGGCCATCGAGTCGGTGATGAACGCACTCGTGCTGAGCCGGCGGGACGCCCTGGCCGGCACGCTCAGCGCCGACGCCAAGACCGCGTTCGGCGTGATGTGGGCGCTGCAGATGAAGACCGGCGCCGAGACCGGGGCCTGGACGTGGCTGAACTTCGGCATGGACCCGTGGGAGTCGCCGAACTCGCCGTACTTCGGCGCGTCGATGGCGGCGCTGGCGATCGGCTCGGCGCCTGGCGGCTACGTCGCGTCGCCGGAGATCGCCGAACGCCTGACGGCGCTTCGCGCCTACTTCCAGCGGCAGCACGGCACGGTCTCGGTGATGAACCAGCTCCACGGGCTGTGGGCCGCCAGCCGCGTGCCGGACCTCATCACCGACGAGCAACGGCGCGCCACCCTCGACCGCGCGTTCGCGTTGCAGCAGCCAGACGGCGGGTGGAGCACCGTGGCGCTCGGCGGCTACCAGCGGATCGACGGCAGCGACAGCGATACGCGCACCGACGGCTACGCCACCGCCGTGGCCACGCTGGGGCTGCAGGCGGCCGGCGTGCCGGCCACCGACGCACGCCTGGCCAGAGGGCTCGACTATCTGCGCCAGACCCAGGACCGCGCGAGCGGCCGGTGGACGGCGGTGTCGCCCAACAAGCAGCGCGACCAGGCGTCGGACACCGGCAAGTTCATGAGCGACGCCGCCACGGCGTATGCCGTGCTGTCACTCACGTATCGCCCCTGAGCGGTGGCTCCAGTGCCTGCCTGATCAGCGCGCCAGCCGGGCGAACACCTCGTCGAGCCGCAGGCCGGGCGCATACGGCGTCACGCCGTCCTCGCGCGCCCCCGGCAGGTTGTGAGGACACGGCTGCCGCGGCCCGATCACCGTGCTCACCGGCACGACGCCGGCCCACAACGGCACGGACAGGTCGTCCGGCTCGTCGGCGTTCATCTTCGCCCGCACCTTGGCGCTCGCCTCCTCAATCGTCATGCCGACGACGCCTGTGGCTTTCAACTCCTGTGCGGTCATCGGCCGCAGCACGCCGTCACGCCCGGGGTAGAACCGCTCGAGCATCGCGTGCAGGGCCTGAGCCTTCTCGCCCGGGTCGTCGACAGCCGCCGCGGTCCCGAAGCACATGGCGGCGCGGTAGTTCACCGAGTGATTGAATCCGCACCGTGCCAGCACCAGGCCGTCGAGGTGCGAGACGGTCAGGCAGACGGGCAGGCGATCGTGCTGAGCACGGAGCATGCGGCTGGCGCTCGACCCGTGCCAGTAGATCCGGTCACCAACGCGCCAATAGAGCGTGGGCGTGCAGAACGGCTGGCCGTCGATCACATAGGCGATATGACACAGCATGCCCGCATCGAGGATGCGGAACACGTCCGCATCCTCGTGGCTCACACGGTCGGGCAGCCGCCGGGCCCGCGTCCGCGCCGAGACAGGAAACGATGGGGGTTGTTCAGGACTGGTCATCGGGGGTCACTCCTTGTCGTCATCAGGGCGCTTCGCGCCGCCTCGCCGCCGCCAGCAGCGACACTGCGACGTACGGCACCACGCCTGCCACCAGCCAGCGAATCACAGGCCCGCCACCAGCTGGCGGCGAAGGTCAGCGCGACGCACACCATGCCGACGAGCAGAAGGGGGCCGGGGCCGGGTATCGAGGTATGCTGGCCGATAAAGTGGCATATCCAGTAGGCCGCTTTTGAGCAATTTACTTGAGCCACTTGATGCCGGCGCCAAGAAGTACTCACTCGTTGGTCGTGCTGCCCGCCGTGTCGATGGCGCCTGGAGCTCCCCGGCGTGGTCAGCAGGCGTACGCAGCCCTGCGTACCCTTGTCCTGTCTGGACGTGTGCCCGTCGGCGCCCGGCTGCCCGCCACGCGCACGCTCGCGAGCACGCTCGGCGTCGCGCGCAACACGGTGCTCGCCGCGCTCGATCGCCTGGCGCTCGACGGACTCATCGAGTGTCGGCGTGGCTCGGGCTGTCGAGTCGTGGCCACGGTGCCGGCGTCGAGCGGCCGCGCCGGCACGACCTCGGCGCACGTGGCCCCTCCTGCCACCCGGCCCGGGGCGTTCACGCTCGGCGTGCCGGCCGTCGATGACTTCCCGCTCGATTTGTGGGGGCGCCTCACACGTCGCCGCTGGCGGATCGCGTCGCCCACGCTGCTCGGCTACGGCACTCCCGGGGGCTATCGTCCCCTGCGGGAGGCTCTGGCGCAGCACCTCCGCCACACACGCGCGGTGGCGTGCACCTGGGAGCAGGTCGTGATTGCCCCCGGAGCGCGGTCGGCACTGGCCATGGCCGCGCAGGCGGTACTGCACGCGCGCGATCAGGTGTGGACGGAAGACCCCGGCTACACACCAGCGGCTCGCCTGCTGTCGGTGGAAGGCCTGCGTGTCTGTCCGGTGGACGTCGACGCCAGCGGACTCGACGTGGCACAGGGGAGAACGCGGTGGCCGCGGGCGCGGGCGGCGTACGTGACGCCATCGCACCAGTTTCCGCTGGGCCTCACGATGACACTGCCAAGGCGGCTGCAGTTGCTCGAGTGGGCGGCGGCGGGCGACCGATGGGTGTTCGAAGACGACTACGACACGGAGTTCCGTCACGATGGCCCGCCGCTGGCGGCGCTCCAGGGGCTCGACCGTCATGAGCGGGTGCTGTACATCGGCACGTTCAGCAAGCTGCTGCTGCCTGCCATCCGGATTGCTTACGTGGTGGTACCTCCGCGCGCGCTGGAGGCGGTGCTGCGCACCCAGGCCGATAGCGACCGGCACGCCTCGCTCCTCGATCAGGCCGTGCTGGCTGATGCGATGGCCAACGGCCATGTCGCCCGTCACATGCGACGCATGCGCGCGAGCTACGCCGAGCGGCGGGCGGCACTGCTGCACGCGCTCGAGACCGAGGCCCGCGATCTGGTGACCGTGCTGGCGCCAGCCGCCGGGCTGCATGTGGTGGCGTGGCTGGCGAAGGGCATCGACGAGGCCCAGGCCGTGGCGGCGGCCCGCGCCGCGCGTCTCGACGTGCGCGGGCTGCGCGACTTCAGCCGCCGCCGGCGTCCTCCGGCGCTCGTGCTCGGCTACGGGGCCGCGTCGGTTGCGCAGCTGCCCGAGGCCACGCGAAGGCTCGCCGCGGTGCTGCGACGAGTGCGGCGCAAACGCTAGGCAGGCACGGATTGCGCTCTCCCTATTTTGTACCTGATGCTCGGATTTCTATAGGTTCTGGCGGGTTCTGGCGGTTCTGACGGACGTCTCGGACAAGCAGATCACGGACACGGTCAACGCCGATCGCCGGGACCGGGTCAAATCGGTAATGACCGCTGTCGCCGAAGCCGCGTCACAGACGGCGTAGGGAGCCGCAAACCTGACCACAGCCCTTGTATAGTGGCTCGAGCCCAGTCCCGCAATGGCCAGGAGATCCGTGAAAGCCGTCGGTTTGGGCCGCGAGCCACTCAAGGCCTTTCTCGCGGCGCCGTCGCGCCCCGTCGGCACGCTGCAATACCACCAACTGCAAGGCTTCCTCTTCAGCGTCACCAGTGCGCCGGAGTTGATTCTTCCGTCGGAGTGGCTGCCGATGGTGTTTGGCGAGAAGGAGGCTGGGTATCGCAGTCTGGCCGAAGCGCAATCGATCGTCGGTGAAGTGATGTCCCTGTACAACGACATCAATGCCGGTGTTGCCGAGGGGGCACCAAGGGTGAGGAGTCGATGACGACCGCGCGTCCCAGTGTCGTAGTCCTCGCGGGGCCGAACGGCGCCGGGAAGTCAACGGCCGCGCCCGAGTTGCTGCAGGGCGAACTTGCGGTCAGCGAGTTTGTGAACGCTGATGTGATTGCGCGTGGACTATCAGCGTTCGATCCGGATCGGGCAGCGATGGCGGCAGGCCGGGTGATGCTGGCACGCTTGGACGAGCTCTCCCGTCAACGCGAGAGCTTCGCGTTCGAGACGACGCTGGCGAGCCGGTCGTTCGCGCCCTGGCTGTGGGACCTTCGCGTCTCTGGCTATTCGGTTCATCTGTTCTTCCTCTGGCTGTCGTCCCCGGACTTGGCCGTGGAGCGCGTTGCCGATCGGGTTCGTTCGGGCGGTCACAATGTTCCGGCCGACACCATTCGGCGGCGATACCGCGGCGGCGTCCGCAACTTCTTCAGTCTGTATCAGGCAAGTGTGAGCAGTTGGACCGTCTACAACTGTTCCGGCCCGAGGTCGCGACTGGTCGCGGAGGGGCTGGAATTCGTGCCGGTCAAGGTCTACGATACAGATGTCTGGGCTGCCGTCCAGAGGCAGGGAGCGGAATGAAGGCTGAAGCGCAGAAAGACGTCGATCGCATCCTGACGGAAAACCGGCGAGTGGTCGATCAGGCCCTCGATCGAGGCATCCGGAAGGCGATGCTGCGCCACAAAAAGGATGGCCTCCCGGTCGTCGTCGAGCGCGACGGCAAGATCGAATCAGTGAACCCAGAAGACCTCGGCTACTAGCGCGAGCCCCCCTTTCTCCGCGCTTTTCGGTGACAATACGGCACCCGACGCTTGCGACGCGCCATATGGGACACCACCGCGAACTCATTTAGACCGATGGTGACCATGAGCCTCGTTGCGCTCATGGGTTCCTCGTTCCTGACGTCGCCCGCCTTCGCCCAGGCGACGGCGGGCAGCTGGCCCCGGTTTCGCGGACCCGACTCAAACCCGGTCTCCGACGATCGCAACCTTCCCGTCACGTGGTCCAAGACTGACAACGTCGAGTGGGTCGCCGACGTGCCGGGTGTCGGCTGGTCGTCGCCGGTGGTCTGGGGAAACAAAGTCTTTCTGACCGCCGCGACCAGTGAGCAGCCGATGAAGCCGCCCTCACTCGGGACGGACTTCAGCAACGAGTACCTCGCCGAGCTGCGCAAGCAGGGGCTTTCCGCTGACGAGATCAACACCCGCCTCTGGGCACGCGACCGCGAGATGCCGCAAGACATCGTCATCAGCCTGATGCTGTTTTGCTACGACCTCGAGAGCGGCCGGCGGTTGTGGGAACGCCGGATCTATCAGGGCAACCCGCGCGGCGGACGACACGTCAAGAACAGCTTCGCGTCGGAGACGCCGGTCGTCGACGGCGACCGGGTGTATGCGTACTTTACCGACTACGGGCTGTACGCCTTCGATTTCGACGGGAAGCCGATTTGGGCCGCGCCGTTCGATCGCCGCGCGACCATCCGCGATTACGGGACGGGCGCCTCGCCCGCGCTTTATCGGGACCGCTTGTTCGTGTTGAACGACAACGAGGAGCACAGCTTTCTGGCGGCCTATGATGCGCAGACCGGCAAGCAGCTGTGGAGCACGCCTCGCACGGTCCAACCCGCCAGGAAGACCGGCTGGTCGACGCCCTTCGTGTGGGAAAACCGGCTGCGTACGGAAGTGGTGGCCCTGGGCCCCGGCGTGGCCATCAGCTACGGTCTCGATGGCCGGGAGCTATGGCGCCTCAACCGGATGGGCGCGGTGGCCATCCAGAGCCCATTCGCCGTGGACGACATCCTCTACATGACCTCCGGTACATCCGGCGACGATAACAAGCCGATCGTCGCCATTCGCGCCGGTGGTGCGGGCGATATCACGCCATCGGAATCAGCGAACAAGAATGACTACGTCGTGTGGTACGACCGGGTGGCCGGCGGCACCTATCTGCCGACGCCGGTGATCTACAGGAATGGACTGTACGTCCTCTACGACAAGGGCATCTTCTCGCGCTACAAGGTCGAAACCGGCGAGCGGGTCTTTCGATCGCGCGTGGCGCCGGGCGCCGCGGCGTTCACGGCCTCCCCATGGGCCGACGATGGAAAAGTCTTCCTGCTGTGCGAGGAAGGCGACACATTCGCAATCGCCGCTAGTCTGGCTTTGGCGGGCGTCCAGCGAAAGCTGAAGCCGCTCGATGCGGCGGCCCGAGATGTTCACAAGAGCACAGACGCCCTGCGGCTCCTTCCTGCATCATCAGTCGTGCTCAAAGGCGAAGCGTTCGGCACGCGTGTCGTCAAGCTGACCGTCTGAAACACAGACAGATCAAACGGGGCGGCCGAGGCCCCGCCTCTCCCGGCGACGGCTAAAGCCATCGCCCTCCGGCCTCGAGAATCTCGCAGACCTGGCGGCAGCGCTACGTTCCATCAGTGCACCGTGGGCGGACACGGCATGCCCGCGAGGCTGGCCGTGGACACCCACGCCACACCAGCGCCCGGGGAGATGCTGACGCCGCCCGACCGCGCCGTTACGCCGGCCGGTCGCCGCGTGTAGCGCCGGGTCGCGCATGCGGCATCGTCGCGAGTGGCCTCGGCCTGAGCCCGGCTGACTAGGCGGCCACGCCGGAGATCGACGAGCAATGACCGCCCGTCGCAGGCGGCCATCCAGCCGAGAAAACAAAACACGCTGAAGGTCAATGCCGCCAGTAGCGGCATGCCCTCGAACAACGCGAAGCCCATGGTCTGCACCGCTGTGATCAACATCCCCAACAGGCTTAACGGCAACCGCGCCGCCCGTCCGTCGGGCTCGGGAACCCACCTGGCCAGCCACGTCCGGGGGTTCATGACAGTTCTCCTGATGCCCCTGCGACGCGATACGCCGGCGGCACGGCTTGGCCCGCCGCGAGCGCCGACTTGATGTCGCGGGCGTGCTTACACTGACCGCGGTACTCGAAGCCGGGGCAACTGCAGGTCACGTCGCCGCCCTCGACGTCGATCTGGTAGTGCACCGCTGTGTTCGAGGAGCTGGCAATCCGGTAGCCGGTGGTGACCGGCCCGGCGAGCGCGCGCCGCAGCGACTCGAGCGCCCGCTCGAGCGCCCCCAGCATGTCCGCCGAGGCCGCCGGCGGCGTCCCTGCCGCAGCATCGACGGCGCCCTGCCGCTGCTGCACCTCCGCCGCCTCGCGAAGCAGGCGCGCGATCACCTCGTCATCCTCGAGCCCGCGCGGCGAATCGGCCAGGCCCGGCGAGAGCGCCCGCACCGCCCGCTCGAGCGCATCGAGCACGCTTTCAGAATCGCCTTCGGCGAGCGCCGTGCCATCCACGACCGCCGACACGAGGGCGGCCTTGGTCTGGAGCACCGCCTGCACGAACTCGTCGATCGTGTCGCGGCCGACGACGTAGGTCACGTTCACGGTCTGCGTCTGGCCAATTCGGTAGGCCCGGTCCTCGGCCTGCCAGTGGTTGGCGGGCACCCAATCGAGGTCGTTGAAGACGACCTGCGTCGCCGCCGTCAGCGTCACGCCGACGCCGCCAGCCAGGATGTTGGCGAGAAAGACACGGACGTGCGGGTCGCTCTGGAAACGATCGACCAGGCCTTGCCGCTGGTCCGACGGCGTGCGCCCGGTCAACACCACCGCCTGGTCGCCGAACCGCGCCGCCAGCTTCTGGATGGGGCCGTCGAAGCACGAGAAGACGATCACTTTCTCACCCTGCTCGACGGCGCCGGTCACGAAATCCAGAGTGGCGCCGGTCTTCGACACGGCCAGCTGCTGCCGGACCTTGGTGAGATTCGCGAGTAGCTGTGTGCGCGTGCGCTCGTCGCTGTCCTGGCTGCCCCCGGCATCGCGGGCCGGCTGCTTCGTCAGCAAGCCAACGACACGCCGCAGATCCTTGGCGCCGGTGCCGGGCGGCACGTCCACGGGCAACCACGTGCGGAGCTTAGGAGGCAACGTCAGCACTTCCGACTTGGTGCGACGCAGCATCACGCCGTGCAGTTGCGCCGCCAGTTCATCGAGGTTCGACGCGCCGTCGGTCTTCCAGCCAAAGTCCGTCTTCTCGGCCGCGCAATAGCGCTTCGCGAACGACAGGAAACTGCGGCCCAGGGAGTGGCCGGCGAGCTGGAGCAGCACGAACAGGTCGCGCGGCCGGTTGGTCAGCGGCGTGCCGGTCAGCAAGTACACGGCCGGCGCGTGTTCGCGACCGTCGGTGATCTGCGCGACAAGCTGGCACGCCAGGCGGCTCCGACCGCTCTTGTGGTTCTTGAGGTAGTGGGCCTCGTCGAACACCAGGCCGGCCCAAGGGACAGCCGCGAGCGCCGCCGCGTGCGAGGCGAGGATGTCGTAGTTGACGATCGTCCACGAGGCGTGTGGATTCGCGCTCGCATTGTTGCCGCCGAGGATCGACACCGATGCTCCGGGCGCGGCCTGCTCGATCTCCCGTGCCCAGTTGCGCTTGACCGAAGCCGGGCAGACCACCAAGTACGGTCCGGCCGGGGCGGCGTGCTGCAACGACACGATTGCCTGGCGGGTCTTGCCGAGGCCCATGTCGTCGGCGAGAATCGCGCGCCGGCGGCCGACCAGGAACGCCACGCCCTCGACCTGGTGGGGGAACAGTCCCTCGGCCAGCGTGACGGCCCGCCGCCACGCATCATCCGGTTGGTCGGGACGCCGGCCCAGGAGCCGGGCAAAAACATCGGCCTGGGCATCGAGAGTGCGGGAGAGATTGCGCGGGGACGTCGACATGCTGGGCCTCATCGTTCGCGGCATTACCACCGGCTCGAAGCCGGTTGGTGATCGTCATAGGGCCACGTCCCTCGGATCGTCTGGATGACTAGCGGCTGCGTCGGGCGACGACAGCTGAATCAATGTATGGCGATGTCTTGATGACTGTCAAGGCAAAACGCCCGCCGGCCCGCCCCTCCCCCGCGATCAGGTGAGACTGAACGCCAGCTCGCCGAGCTTCTCCACGCTGCAGGCCACCCGGTCGCCCGGCTTCAGCCACACCTGCTCGCCCTTCGGCTTGCCGAAGATCACGCCGTGCGGCGTGCCGGTAAACATGATGTCGCCGGGCTTGATGGTCATCATTCGCGAGGCGAAGCTGATCAACTGCCGGCAGTTGAAGATCATGTCGTTGGTGTTCCAGTCCTGCCGCTGCTCGCCGTTGACCCGGCATTCGAGCCGCAGGTTGTTGGGGTCGCCGACCAGGTCGCTGGTCACCAGGTGGGGGCCGAGCGGCGCGAACCCGTCGAAGGTCTTGCCGATCATGAACTGCGAGGTGAGGTACTGCAGGTCGCGCGCCGAGAAGTCGTTGCCGGTGCAGTAGCCGGCCACGTAGCTGAGCGCGTCGGCCTCCGACACGTTGCGGCACTCGCGGCCGAACACGATCACCAGCTCGATCTCGTAGTCGAACTGTTTCGCCGCGGCGGGCAGTGCGATCGTGCCGCCGTGGTGGTTGAGCGTGTTGTTGAACTTGTTGAAGAGGGTCGGATTGGCCGGGATGGGCGTGTTGGTTTCGGCGGCATGCCGCCGGTAGTTGAACCCCATCATGATGATCTTCTCGGGACGGGTGACGAGCGGCGCATGCTGCACGGCGCTCTCCTGGAGATAGAGACTGGCCGGCCCATCGGCCGCCGCTGCCACGAGCGTCGCCAGCAGGCCGCCCTTGCCGTTCTGCAGCAGGTCGTCCGTGTCCACCGGCGCGGGCAGCTTGAACCGCGTGGCGGCCGCCGCCACGTCGAGGATGCCTTGGGGCAGCTTCACGCCCAGCCTGGGCCCGGCGGCGGTGCGCAGGTTCAGCAGCGTCATGTTGCGCGGCATCTCGAAAGCGCCCGGTCGCCCCGACCCGGCCTGCGCGGCCAGGGGCGCCGTGGATGCGAGGGTCGCGGTCGTGGCCGACACCACCCCGGCGGCGGTGGACTTCAAGAACGTGCGGCGGTCTGAGTACATATCGTCTCCCTGGGCCTGGCGCCGTCGCGGCGGCAGCGGTTCCTGCAATTCTAGTGGAGCGAGGCGGCGAACTCGATACCATGCAGAGATTCAGCCGAGGACACGCCAATGAACCAATCCGGACCACATCGATCGACCGTTGCGCCGAAACCCCGAACGACCGTGCTGGCGGCCTTGCTGCTGGCGTCGGCCGTGCTGCTGCACGGCCAGGGCGTCGCGCCGTTCCAGGACGACTTTCCCGCCGTCGAGTTTGCCGCCCGGCGCAACCAGGTCTTCGACGCCATCGGCCCGCAGGCCATTGCCCTCATCCAGGGCGCGCCCGGGGTGGACGGCTTCAAGGTCTTCCGCCAGTCGAACGAGTTCTATTACCTGAGCGGCCTCGAGAGTCCCCATGCGTATCTCGTGCTCGACGGCCGGACACGCCGCGCGATCCTCTACCTGCCGCATCGCAACGGGGCCCTGGAACGCAGCACCGGCACGGTCTGGTCGGCCGAGGACCACGCCGAGGTGAAGCGGCTCACCGGCGTGGACGAAGTGGCGCCCGTGGAGTTGCTGTCGCGCCAGACCTTCAACACCATGCTGCGCGCGCCGCGCCCGGTGCTGTATGTGCCCTTCAGCCCCGCCGAAGGCGAGGCGCAGAGCCGCGACGAAATGCTCGGCCACCAGGCCGGCGTCGCCGCCGACCCGTGGGACGGGCGGCCGTCGCGCGAGGCGCACTTCCTGCGCCTGCTCGACGAGCGCTATCCCTCGCTCGAGCGCCGCAACCTGACGCCGATTCTCGACGGGCTGAGGATGATCAAGAGCCCGCGTGAGATCGCGCTCATCCGGCAGGCCTCGGTGCTGGCTGGACTGGGACTGCTGGAGGCCATGAAGAGCACGCGTCCGGGCGTGTTCGAGTACCAAGTGGCCGCCGCCGCGCGGTTCACCTTCCTGGCCAACGGGTCGCGCTTCGAGGGCTACAACCCGATCGCCGGTGGCGGCACCAACGCCTGGATGGGCCACTACTCGCGCAACCTCGATCCGCTGAAGGCCGGCGACATGGTGCTGATGGACTACGCGCCCGACCTGCGGTACTACACGAGCGACGTCACCCGCATGTGGCCGGTGAGCGGCACCCATACCGAGGCGCAGCGCACGCTGGCCAACTTCATTCTCGACTACCGGACCGCGTTCTTCCGCCACATTCGACCCGGGGTGACGCCGGAAGAGGTGCTGGTGCTGGCGCGCCGCGACATGGAGCCGGTGCTGGCCCGGACCCAGTTCGCGAAGGCCACTCACCGCAAGGCTGCCGAGGAGATGCTGACGTTTCGCGGCCACCTGCAGCATCCCGTGGGCATGACGGTGCACGACCCGGGCGTGATCTGGGGGCAGCCGTTTCGCGAGGGCATGGTCTTCACCGTTGACCCGATGATGTGGATTCCCGACGAGAAGCTCTACGTCCGGATGGAAGACACCATCGTCATCACGAAGGACGGCATGGAGAACTTCACGGCGTCGCTCGCGAGCACGCCGCAGGAGCTCGAGGCGGTGATGAAACAGGACGGACTCCTGGCGCGAGTGCCGCGGCTGCGGTAAGTCGGCGGGAGCGTGACAGTGGTTGATCGATTCAGAGAGGACGACAGCATGCGCGCGTGTCTCAGTTTGCGGATGGTTCTTGGCCTCGCCGTGCTGGCGCTGGTCAGTGGCTGCGAGGGTGCGGGTTCGGTCGCCCGGCAACCCCAGGAAGGGGTTGCCTCCACCAATCTCGACGACCCGGGCGTCCGCTCCGCGCTCGACGCGATCAAGGGCGACCTCATCAAGCAGCACATGAGCACGCTGGCCGACGATGCGCTCGAGGGGCGCGGATTGGGAACGGCGGGGTACGACAAGGCGCTCGACTACGTCGAGACCACGCTGAAGGCCTACGGCGTCGAGCCGGCGGGCGAGAACGGCGGATTCCGGCAGCGCGTGCCGCTC
>JBEGVQ010000096.1:0-7908 GCA_041178345.1 Acidobacteriota bacterium
CTGAGCGGGGTGGTTTCGGTTTACATGGACCCGGCCGACTACTCGCCGATGAAATAACAGGTACTGAATGGACGCCACACTTCGGCTGCTCAAGCAGCTGATTGCAATTGATTCGGTCAACCCGTCACTTGTTTCCGGGGCGGCCGGCGAGGCGGCGGTGGCGCGGGCTCTCGTGGATGAGCTGCGCACGATCGGCGTGACCGTCGAGATCCAGGAGGCGGCCCCCGGCCGGCCCAATGTGGTCGCGACGCTCGAGGGCCGGGCGCCTGGCCGGTCGCTGATCTACTGCGGGCACACCGACACCGTCGGTGTCTCCGAAATGACGCGGCCGTTCGATCCCGCCGAGCGGGACGGCCGAATCTACGGCCGCGGCTCACAGGACATGAAGAGCGGCCTGGCGGCCATGATCGGCGCCGCCCGCGTCATCGCCGAATCCGGCGGCCTCGACGCTGGCCGCCTGGTGATTGCCTGCGTCGTGGACGAGGAGCACGCCAGCATCGGCGCCGATGCGCTGGTCACCCGCTGGCGGGCCGACGCCGCGGTGGTCACCGAGCCGACCGACCTCCAGGTGGCCGTGGCGCACAAGGGCTTTGAGTGGGTGGAAATCGAGACCGAAGGTCGCGCCGCCCATGGCAGCCGGCCGCGTGAGGGTCGCGACGCCATCCGCCTGATGGGACGCGTCCTCGGCGCCCTCGACGCGCTCGACCGCGACCTGCAGTCACGCGCCCCGCACGCGCTGCTGGGCACCGCCTCGCTCCATGCGTCGGTGATTGCCGGTGGCCACGAGTTGAGCAGTTACCCCGACCGCTGTCACCTGCAGATGGAACGGCGAACGGTGCCCGGCGAAGCGCCGGGCGTCGCCGGCAGCGAAGTTGGTGCGATCCTCGACCGCCTGCGCCGGGAGGACCCGGAGTTCAGCGGCGCCGCGAAAGTCACGTTCGGACGCCCCCCCCATGAAGTGCCCGCGGGCCACGAGCTGCCTCAGATGTTGCTGCGCACCGGCCTGGCGGGGACGAAGCCGGTGGGTATGAGTTTCTGGACTGACGCCGCGGTGTTGAGCGAAGCCGGCATTCCCTCGATCCTGTATGGGCCGACCGGTGCCGGGCTGCACAGCATCGAAGAATGGGTTGACGTGCAGTCGGTGCTGACCTGTCGCGATGCGCTCGTGAGCCTCGCGCGCGACTGGTGCCGCTAGTTACGAATTAGCCACGGAGGACACAGAGGACGCAGCGAAATAATATCGAAATTCAGGCACACGGTGTCTGCCGGGCATCTGGCATTGTGAATAGTATTTCTCTGTGTTCTCCGTGTCCTCTGTGGCCCCGTACGTGATCAGGCGCGGTCGCTGAGCAGCCCCTTCACGACAAACGCCACGTTGGCCGGTCGCTCGCCGAGGCGCCGCATGAAATACGGATACCACTGCTTTCCGAACGGCACGTAGACGCGCACGCGGTAGCCCTGCGCGACGAGCGCCGCCTGCAGGTCGCGGCGAATGCCGTACAGCATCTGGAACTCGAACCGATCGTTCGCGTAGCCCTTGCCCTTCGCATAGGCCTTGGCGGCGTCGATCATGACCGGGTCATGCGTGGCAATGGCCGGGTAGGTCCCCTCGTCCATCAGCAAGTGCACCAGGTCCACGAACGCGGCATCGACATCGCTCTTTTGTTGATAGGCGACGGCGCGGGGCTCTTTATACGCCCCCTTGACCAGCCGCACCCGCACGCCCATCCCGTTCAGCCGGCGGATGTCGGCCGCCGAGCGCTTGAGGCAGGCCTGGATCACCGTGCCGATCGAGGTGTGCCCCTGCTGCCGCAAGGTTTCGAGAATGGCCAGCGTGGCGTCGGTGTAGGGCGAGTTCTCCATGTCGATGCGCACGAAGAACCCGTGGGCATCGGCCGGCTCGAGAATGCGCCGCATGTTGTCGACCGCCGTGGCGTGGTCGACATCGAGGCCGAGCTGCGTCAGCTTGAGCGAGACGTTGCGCTCGATGCCCGACGCGACGATCTTGCCGACGATGTCGACATAGTCGGCCGCGGCTGCGGCCGCGGCGTCGGCGCTGGCCACGCTTTCGCCCAGGTAGTCGAGCGTCAGGCCCAGCCCCTTGCCGGGCAGGTCGGCGACCGCGGCAATGGCTTCTTCCACCGTCTCGCCGGCAATGAACCGGCGCGCAAACCCGCCGCGCCGCATGCCGTAGGAGGATGCGAACCGCTGCAGGGCGGAAACCTGGGCGAGGCCGTGAAACAGGGCCTTCGATGTAACGTCGAGCATTCGTTGCCGGAACCTTAGTGGGTGGCGCCCGGGGGCGTCAGCAGGTGCGCGATCGAGCGGGCGTAGTACCGGAGTACGTTGCGCTCGCGGACGCGATAGCGGCCGTTTTCAATCACGATGATGTGGCGGGTGGCCAGCGGCTCGCTGGCGAGCGCCAGCACTTCGTCGGCCGTCTGCACGCCGAGGTTGGCGTCGGCGGCACGCAGGGTGTCGAGAATCACGTTGATGCGATCGGTGAGCTCCGCCTGCGAAGCCGACCCCGTCATGGCCGCGGCCAGCACGGCGGTCGGCAGCACCTTGAACAGGCGCCCGATCTCGGCGCGGACGTGGCGCGTCACGTCCATGACGGCCTTGCGCGATTCGCCGTCGATGCCGTCGATCGACACCGGCCGGCCGAACGTGACGAACGACCGGCTGCGGTAGCCGACGGCATAGCGGACCAACTCGGCCACTTCGCGGCTGAACGCCTTCTGCCGCCGCTTGACGCGCTGCTTCGAGATGACGTGGTCCTCGAGCACGAGGTCGTACGACACCGCCACCGGCACCAGTTGCATGCCCGGCACGCCGGCGTCGATGCACGCGCTGAACAGGCCGGTCTTCATCGCCTTGAGCTCGCCGCTGTAGCTGCGGCCGCCCTCGGGGTAAAAGAACAGGTCGTGCTTGTGCAGCAGCTCGCTGACGTAGGCCTTGAGCGTGATCAGGTACGCGGGATCCTTGGTGTTGCGGCGGATCGGCAGCGCGCCGGTCACGTGCTTGTGGATCAGGCCGAGCGGTCCGCCAAACAGGTTGATGCCGGCCGCGATGATCGGCGGGCGGATGCCGGCGTCGTCCAGGGCCAGCGGCTCGACGAGGTAGTCGATGTGGCTGCGGTGGTTCGAGACGTAGGCCACCCGGCCCTGGGCGGCGGCGTCAACGGCGAGCTGCTGCCGTTCGACCACCCGCTCGATCTTGCGCAGGATCGGATAGAGCGGATACTCCAGCGCCCGGTACAGCTCGTAGCGCTGCGTCGTCTGCAGCTCTTCGAGGTAGCCCATGACTCGCGTCCGGGCATCGTCACTGGTCAGGCCGTGGGTGCCTTCCAGGAAACGCGCGACGTCTTCACGCGCGAGAACGGCCTGGGCGATGGTGTCAGTAGCCACGGTTCTGGACTGGGTGGACCCTGTCAACTTCACGGCCGCGACAGCGGAGCGGCCCGTGGGCTGACAAGCTATCCATCATTTAGATGATAACTCGTGGCAGATCGCATCGGCAAAGGAGGTTGTGGTTGCCGAGCCCCCGAGATCGGGCGTGACATGACCGGTGGCGAGCACCTTTTTCAGGGCATTCACGATCGCGTCGGCCTTGGCGTCGAGCTGCAGGTGTTGCAGCATGAGCACGGCCGACAGCAGCAGCGCCGTGGGATTGGCGAGATCTTTGCCGGCGATGTCGGGAGCGCTCCCGTGGACCGCCTCGAACACGCCGACGCCGTTCAGCCCCAGGTTCGCCGCGGGCACGACACCCAGTCCGCCGACCAGCCCGGCACAGAGGTCCGACACGATGTCGCCGTACAAGTTGGGGAGCAGCAGCACGTCGAGGCGTTCCGGATGCATCACCAGGTGCATGCACGCCGCGTCGACAATGCGGTCGTCGAACTCGATCTCGGGATAGCGCGCGGCGACCTTGCGGGCACAGTCGAGGAACAGGCCATCACTGAGTTTCATGATGTTGGCCTTGTGGATCGCGGTCACGCGCTTGCGGCCACGCCGGCGGGCCTGCTCGAACGCGAACTCGGCGATCCGGGTCGAGGCCACGTCCGTGATGATCTTGATGCTCTCGACCACGCCCGGCACCACGGTGTGCTCGAGCCCGGCATACAGGTCTTCGGTGTTCTCGCGGACGATGATGAGGTCCACGCCCTGGAAGCGCGAGGGCACCGATGGCAGGTTCGACACCGGCCGCAGGTTGGCGTAGAGATCGAGCGCCTTGCGCAGGCCCACGTTGACGCTGGTGAAGCCCTTGCCGACCGGCGTCGCAATGGGCCCCTTGAGCGCGATCTTGTTGCGCGTGATCGACTCGAGCAGCGCCGGCGGCAGCGTCGTGCCGTGTTCGGCGACCGCCTCGGCGCCGGCGGAGAACGTCTCCCATTCCGGCGAAAAGCCGGCGGCCGCCAGCACCTTGACGACGGCGCGGGTCACTTCGGGGCCGATCCCGTCGCCGGGGATGAGTGTGATGATCATTCGCGTGCTTCCCAGAAAGCCAGGGCGAGCCCGCCGGCGACCGTCAGGCCCAGTAAAAAATTGGCGAGGCCGTGCAGGCGGTCGAACTCCTCGCGGATGGGATCGCCGGCCGGCAACATCGAGACCGGCCCGCTCACGCGGGCCTGGATCGTTTCGATCTGCGGGGTGACCTGGTCATCGGCGGCGAGTGTGAACGCGAGCATCAACGCGAGAATCGACGCCCGCACGCCGTACTTGAGGGGCCGCGCCCCCAACAGCCGGTGCAGCGTGAGGGTCACGAACATGACCGCGGCGCAGCCATAGCCGAGCCAATACACCCGCTGCAGCACCTCGCCGAAGACCCGTCCGGCCAGGACCCGGCCTTCAACCGGGTCCCACGCCTGGAGGACGCCGAAGATTGACGGGGCGGCGACGCCGCCGGCGACCACCATTCCGCCCAGCCACAGGCACAGGGCCAGGACGTAGAGGTAGCGCAGGAGGGCCATCGCCCCAGTTTACTGGTAAACTTTCTGCTCCCCATGACCTCTTCTCATCACCGTAATCCCCTGGCCCAGTTGACCCGCGAACAGAACGAGCGTAACGCAGCCTTATTGCGCAGCACCCCGACACTTGGCCGGGAGATGCGTTCCGACGTGCTGCCGTTCGCGCTGGACCTAGGGCGCGCCGGCATGGGCGCCGGCGCCGACACCACGCTCGCCGCGCTCGAGAAGACCGCGGCGACGATCGCCATCGAGTCGCTGGTGTCGCTCGGCCGCGTCAACGACATCGACCACCTGGGTGGCGGCCTGGAACTGATCGGCCCCCTGCTGATGACGTTGTCGGTGGTGGACTACGGCGCCAAGCATTACGCCATCGAGCATGGGCACACCAGCATCGGCTACTACGCCGCCCTGGCGGCGCTCGGGTTCCTGCCGCGGGAACGGGTGATCGAGTCGTTCCGGCGGAGCCTCGACATGGCCGGCCACGTGTCCTGGGTGCCGGGCGGCACGCCGATTGGTTCGGGCCGGCTGGGCGTGTCGATGCCGGTCGGCACCGGATTGGCTCTGGGCCTCAAGGCCCATCACGGCACGGACGCGTTCGTGGTCTGCCACACTGGTGATGCCGGCTGGGTGTCGGGCCAGGCGCTCAACGGGTTCATTGCCGCCAGCCTGCACGCGGCGCCGATCACGTTCGTGATGCACAAGAACGGCATCCAGTTGTCGGGCACCACCGAACGGATCATGAGCAAGGATCCGCGCCCGATCGTGTCGAGCCTGGGCATCACGGTGCTCGAATTGCCGTCGCTGCACGATCGGCCCCGGCTGTTCGAGGCGTACCGCGAAGCCTATCGGCTGGCGCAGGATGGCCGTCCGTCGCTCATCTACCCGATTGGCTCCGCCCCTGGCGAGGCCAGCACGGTTCAGTACTTTGGCGAGAAGTACGGCATCGCGGACCACGTGGCGAAGTTTGCGGCTGACCACCAGGTCGCGACCAGCACGCCGATCTGGATCCCCGGCTCACTCATGAGCTACCGCGACGCCGAAGCCATGACGCAGTGCGTGTTCTACGTCAACGGCCTGGCGGGTGGTGAAGCCCATCACGACGGCGGCATGAAGGGCCGCAATGAAGCGAGCGTGCTCGGCAACCCGATGCTGGCGCTCTCGGCCGAAGAGCAACAGGCGCTGGCGGACTTGCGCGCCCAGCCGGCGCGCCAGGTGGTCACGTCGGCCCGGCCGCCGCACGGGACCGCCAACCTCACGCTCGATCAAGCGGATCTCGCCGGCATCAAGCTGCCCACCCCGGAGAAGTGGGTTTCGGCCCGCGCCGGCACCGAAGCCGCCTACGCCGCGGTGGCGAAGAAGTACCCGAACAACTGCTTCTTCGTGTCGTGCGACCTCAATCCCTCGACCAAGCTGGGCAAGGCCGCGGACCTGCTGCCGGCCGGCCACACGTTCGAGATGAGCATCCAGGAACAGGCCGCGACGCTCTTGACCAACGGTCTCGCGTTCTCCAGCACCGCGCCGCAGCTGAATGTCTTTGCGACGTTCGCGGCATTCATGGAGGGCATCGCCAGGGAAGGGTTCGAGTTCTGGCGCTACCAGCGCAACCTCGATGGCCCGAACGAGGGCCTGAACGTGCTGATGCACCTGTCGCACGTCGGCGCCTGCACCGGCCGCGATCACTTTTCAGGCTGGAGCCTGGACTGGGTCAACCTGGCCCTTGGCTACCTGCCGTACCTGCGCCGCTTCTATGCGCCGGCCGACGCGCGCGCGGCGTTCATTGCGGTGCGGGACGCGGCCGCGGGCATGGGCGGGCACATCATCGCCATCCCGCGCGACGTCTTGCCGGTGTTGACGAAGCAGGGCACCACTGAGCCGATCTGGTCCGCGGAGGATGCGTGGGAACCGGTGACGGCACTGCGCACCGCGCCCGGCGCGAAGGCAGTGGTCCTGGCGCTCGGCGCGCCGGCCTATGTCGCGGTTGCCGCCGCCGACCGCGCCACGGCCGCCGGAATTCCCACCGACGTGTTCGTTGTCAACGGGTTCCCGGTGCCCGAGGCGTTCTTCGACGGCCTGGCCAGGAAATACCAGCATGTCGTCACGATCGAAGACGGGTTGATCGGCACGGCGTCGGCTGGGCTGCGCGGCTTCGCCGCGTTGGTCACCGGCCGGCTCGCGGCGGCCGGCGTCAAGTTCGACTATTTCGGGATCGTCGATCCGCAGATTGCGCCGTCGGAGGCGCACCGCCAGGTCTGGGAGCACTACGGCATGACCGAAGAGCGCCTCGCGGCGGCGCTGATCGGCGCCGGCTCTGGCGCCTCGGACAAATCATGACGACATCGCGAATCGGCCTCGGCCTGGTGGCGGTCGCGCTGTCGTGCGGGCTGTCGCGGTCGCCCATCCAGGCGCAGGCGCCGGTGGGTGTCCAGGAGCCGGCATGGGCGCCCGACGGACGCCGGATTGCCGTCTCGTACCTCGATCGCATTTGGACCATGACGCCCGAGGGGCGGCAGGGGAAGGCCGTCACGACGGGCGAGGCCGGCGCGATTGAGCGCGAACCGGCGTTTGCCCCCGATGGCAGTCGCCTGGCGTACGCGGCCGATCGTGGTGACGGCTTCGACATCTACGTGGTGGACTTGAAGAATGGCGCCGCCGCCGGCGCGCCCGTGGCCGCCACGACCCAGCCCGGCGACGAGCGCTGGCCGTCGTGGACCGCCGACGGCCGCCTGGTCTTCGCCCACCGCGATGCGCGTCCCGCCGGGCGCGGCGCCGATCCCAGCCTGCAGTGGGACCTCTTCGTCGTGCGCCCGGTCGAGGGTTCCGAGGCCTGGCAGGCGCCGCAGCCGCTGACCGAGACGGCCGATTCGGAAACCTATCCCCGCGTCTCACCCGACGGCACCAAAGTGGTGTTCGTGTCGGAGCGCGACTCCGAGGACGATCTCGAC
>JBEGVQ010000097.1:0-21302 GCA_041178345.1 Acidobacteriota bacterium
GGCGTGCCGGCCGGCACGTTGATGTTGAGGAACGAGCGCGGCGGGATGCCCTGCGCCAGGACCATCTTCGCGACCGTGGCGGCGTCGGCGGCGGCGGGGCCGAAGTCGTACGCTCGCGAGCGCCTGAGCGAGACGGCAATGCCGGGCACGCCCAGCAAGGCGCCCTCGAGCGCGCCGGACACGGTTCCCGAGTAGGTAATGTCGTCGCCCAGGTTCCAGCCCTTGTTGATGCCCGAGACGACCAGATCCGGCAACCGCTTCAGGATGATCTCGCAGCCCAGGTTCACGCAGTCGGTGGGCGTACCGTCCACGGCGTGTACGCCCTCGCTGATGGTTTCAATGCGCAACGGCCGGCGCAGCGTCAGGGCGTGGCCAATGGCGCTGGCCTCCTGCAGGGGACCGACCACGACCACGTCGCCGAGCGTTGTCAGGGCCGCCGCGAGGACATGG
Organism: Acidobacteriota bacterium; assembly: GCA_041178345.1. GTDB lineage: Bacteria > Acidobacteriota > Vicinamibacteria > Vicinamibacterales > UBA2999 > 12-FULL-67-14b. The sequence goes on from JBEGVQ010000097.1 coordinate 451, forward strand.
ATCCCCGCCGACTGTACGCCATCGTCATTTGTCACGAGAATCAGGGGCATAGAACCTCTGATCATACCCGACTGCCGAACTCGCTATAATCGCGAGTATGGAATGGTGGCTCTGGCTCGCCGGCGGTCTTGCGTTGGTGGTGGCTGAACTCATCACCCCCAGCGGGTTCTTTATCATCTTCTTCGGCATCGGCGCGTTGGCGGTCGGGGTACTCGCCGCGCTCGGCGTCGTCACCTCCCTGCCCATGCAGGGCCTGCTCTTTACCGTGCTGTCGGTGGTGTCGCTGCTGGTCTTCCGCGGGCGGCTCAAGACGACCTTCCAGCCGCCGCCCCCTCCGTCGATCGACTCGTTCGTCGGCGTGCTGGCCGTGGTGCAGGAGAGCCTGCCGCCGGGCCTGGTCGGCCGGGTCGAAGTGCGCGGCGCGTCGTGGAGCGCCCGCAACACCAGCAACGTCACCCTCTCGGCGGGCCAACGGGCGCGGGTCGCCGGCATTGACGGCCTGCTGCTGACCGTCGTTCCCGAATAGATTGAAGCCGGCCGCCCATAACGGGCGGCCCGACATGGAGAGCTCCGTTATGGAAGGCGGCCTGATCGTCATCGTCCTGCTCGCGGTCATCACGCTGGTCATCCTGGCCAAGACCGCGATCGTCGTCCCGCAACAAAGCGCGTTCGTCGTCGAACGCCTGGGCCGCTTCTCGGGCGTGCTCGATGCCGGGTTTCACATCCTGGTGCCGTTCATCGACGTGGTGCGGTACAAGCACTCGCTCAAGGAGATGGCGCTCGATATTCCGGCGCAGATCTGCATTACGCGCGACAACGTGCAGGTGCAGGTCGACGGCGTGCTCTACCTGAAGGTGCTCAATCCCGAGCGGACCTCGTACGGCATCTCGGACCACATCTTTGCGATCTCGCAGCTGGCGCAGACGACCCTGCGTAGCGAAGTCGGCAAGATCGACCTGGACAAGACCTTCGAGGAGCGCACCAATATCAACATCTCGGTGGTGGCTGAACTCGACAAGGCAACGGAGCCGTGGGGCGTGAAGGTGTTGCGCTACGAGGTCAAGAGCATCACGCCGCCCGCCGACATTCTAGCCGCGATGGAAAAGCAGATGCGCGCCGAGCGCGAGAAGCGCGCGGTGATTCTGACGTCCGAAGGCCAGCGTGATGCGGCTATCAACTCGGCCGAAGGCGAAAAGCAGCAGGTCATCAAGGCGTCGGAAGCCCGCCGCCAGCAGCAGATCAACGAGGCCGAGGGCCAGGCCTCGGCGATCCTGGCGGTGGCGACCGCGACGGCCGAAGGCATCAAGCGGGTTGCCGAAGCCACCACCGCCCCCGGCGGCGCCGAGGCCATTCAGTTGAAGGTGGCCGAGCAGTACATCGCCGAGTTCGGCAAGGTGATCAATAACGCCGACACCATCATCCTGCCGTCGAACCTCGGTGACGTCGCGTCAATGATCACGACGGCCATGAACGTCGTGAACCAATCCAAGAAGTAGCGCCGCGACTAGCGCCAGGGCGGCGCCGGCCGTGAATGCGACCGGCGCGCCGAACGTCTGCCACAGCAATCCAAAGAACAACCCCGCCGCCAGCGCGCCAAAACCCTGGACCGCCGCGTGCCAGCCGTACGCGGCAGCACGCGTGGCCTCGGGCGCCAGGTCGGCAATCAGCGCCTTCTCACTCCCCTCGACCGCCGCCGCGTAGACGCTGTAGAGCATGAACCAGCCGATCAGGGCCTCGACCGACCGACTCCAGCCGAAGCCGGCGTAGACGATGGCGTAGAGGATCCAGCCCGAGATGATCAGCGTGCGGCGGCCCAGGCGATCCGAGAGCGCGCCGCCCCGCATCGACAGGACCGCCTTGATCGCGTGCTGCGCACTCCAGAGGGCCGTCAGGCCCACGAGCGGGACGCCGGCCTGCGACAACTGCAGCAACAGGAACGCATCGGACGAGTTGCCCAGGGTGAAGACGGACAGAATCCAGAGGTAACGCTTCAAGGGCGCCGGTAAGGACACGGGTGCCACAGGTGCCAAGGGTGCCTGGGGTGCCAAAGGTCCTGTTTCTGGGACGCGCAGCAGTGTCATCACCGCCAGCGCGCCGGGGATGATCGTCAGGCCGAACAGCAGGCGGTAGTTGTCGGGCGCAAACCAGAGGAACACCGTTGCGAGCAATGGACCGATGGCGGCGCCGGCGTGGTCCATGCCCCAGTGATAACCAAATACCCGGCCGCGCTGACCTGGAGGCGCGAGGGCCGCGAGCATGGCGTCGCGAGGCGCCCCGCGCAGACCCTTTCCCACTCGGTCGGTGACGCGAATGGCAAACACGTGGCCCCACGCGGTGGCGAGGCCCATCAACGGCCGCACCAGCGACGACACCGCGTAGCCGGCCACGACCATCGGCTTACGGGCGCCGAGGCGATCGGACCAGCGTCCGGCAAAGACTTTCAGGGCACTGCTGGTGGCATCGGCCGCGCCTTCGATAATGCCCAGCGCCACCGGAGGGCCGCCGAGCACCTGCGTGATGAAGACCGGCAGCAGCGGATAGACGGCCTCGGTCGCCGCGTCGGTGAGCAGGCTCACCCACCCGAGCAGCTTGATCGGACGGGGTAACGGAGTGTCAGCCGTGGGTGCGCCCTTCTAACTTCTCACTTCTCACTTCTGACGTCGTCGCGCCAGCGGCAAGCTCTGCGACGCTCGCGTCGCCAACCAGTTCGCCCCTCGCGTTGATCACCGGCGAGCCGCTGTTGCCGTCGACGATGTCGTTGGTGCTGACGAAGTTAAACGACGTCGTCGGCTTCACCGCGCCGCGGGCGTTCATCCACGAGTCGGGGACCTGAGACGGCGGCTGCTGCTTGTCGTGATCGCCTCGCACGTGCAGACCGCGGAACTCGGTGAACGGAGCAATCTGTTGGCCGTTCTCCGTGTAACCCTTGACCTGGCCGTACGACAGCCGCAGCGTAAAGGTGCCGCCGGGGTGTGCCGAGTCGCCCTGCGTGGCAAACACGGCCTGGGCGATGCGCGCATACGCGTCGCGCTCGACCCACTGGTCGGTCAGTTCCACGCCGAGCGCCTGCTCGATGGCGGCGCGCGGGATCCGATTGAACGGCCAGAAACCCTCGTTCGCGTGGCCAACAAGGGGCCCCGCGACGACCATCGCCAATGCGAGACGGGCGGCCAGGGAGCGTTGGTTCGCCTGAGTCATCCCCGTGAGTATCTGGGAGCTACGGGACGTAAGCAATGCAGTCGATTTCCACGCGCAATCCGACTCCGGGCAGGCCGGCGGCCTGAATGGTGGTGCGGGCGGGACGATGGTCGCCGAAGACGCGCGCGTAGACGCCGTTCATTTGCTGGAATTCCTTCATGTCGAGCAGGAACACCCCGCAGCGCAGCACGTGCTGGAGGTCCGAGCCGCCGGCCTTGAGAATGGCCTGCAAGTTCTTGAGGCACTGCTCGGTCTGGGTCTCGACATCAGCGCCGGCCAGTGCGCCGGTGGCGGGATCGGTCGCCCCCTGGCCTGACACGAAGAGCAGGCGCTCGAAGTTCATGCCTGGCGAGTACGGGCCAACGGGTTTCGGCAGATTTGCGGCGTGAACCGGCTTGTGAATCGACATGCGGCATTATCATGAAGGCGCGTGCCCAGATTCAAGCTCACGATCGAATATGCCGGAACGCGCTACAGCGGATGGCAAAAGCAGAAGAATGCGCGGACCGTACAGGGCGAGATCGAACGGGCCGTTGGCGAACTGACGCGCGACAAGACGTTCGAGTTCTACGGCTCGGGGCGCACGGACGCGGGCGTCCATGCCTTGCGGCAGGTCGCGCACCTCGACCTGCGCAAACCGTTGCCGGCCGAAACCATCAGGCGCGGCATCAACGACAGCCTGCCCGCCGACATCCACATTCTCGCGGTGGACACGGTGCCCCACCGCTTCCACGCCCGTCACAACGCCGTGGCGCGCAGCTACCTGTACCAGGTGTCGCGCCGCCGCAGCGCCTTCGCCAAGCCGTTCGTGTGGTGGGTGCGCGAGCCGCTGGACATGGCTCGCATGACCTCTGCCGCGCGCCGGCTCACCGGCATGCACGACTTCCAGGCCTTTAGTGACGACGACCCTGACGAGAAGTCAACGGAAGTCCTGGTCGAAGAGGTGACCCTCGCCGAGCACGGTGACCTCATCCTGATTCGCGTGGCCGGCTCGCACTTCATCTGGAAGATGGTGCGCCGGATGGTCGGGGTCCTCGTCGAGATCGCCAAGGGCGGGATGGCGGTTGAGGCGATTGACGCGTTGCTGGGTCCAGGCAACCCTGGAGGGTTGCCTCCACCGTCAGGCCGCGCCGGTCAGCCGACGCCGGCGGAGCTTACTGCGCCGGCATCAGGCCTGTTTCTAGAACGAGTGTTTTACGAGGGCGACGGGCGGCAATGGCCGCTGCGTCCCGCTGTACCGGTGCCACCTGGGCGCGAGTGATGTAGCGCTGGTAGCACTTGTAGCAGAGGGCGTAGTACGGGTCCCAGGTGGCAATGCCCTGCTGGCGGAACAGGCTGCGGCGGTTCTCGCAGTGCTGGCAGACCTTCCGGGCGGCCGGAGCGGGTTGACGGAAGCGGATGCGAATTGTCATGACCTCAGACTACCGATGCCTCTTGTCAGATGAGGTCAAAGCGCATGGAACGCCATAGCGAGATTGTTCGCCAGTGGAGAATTCTCCTGACCCTCGAGGGCCGTGCCCGAGGGCTGACCCTCGCCGAGGCCCAGGCGGTCGCCGGCGAAGGTGTGTCGGAACGGACGATCCGGCGCGACCTGGACGCGCTCACCCAGGCCGGCTTCCCCATTGAAACCACCAAGCGCGACGGCAAGACCGCGTTCACGCTGAACCGCGATGTCTTTAAGGGGGTCGCCGCGGCCGGTTTCTCCCTGTCTGAGCTTTGCGCGCTGTACCTCAGCCGCACGGTTCTGTCGGCGGTGACCGGCGGACCCTTCCAGGACAGCCTCGCATCGGCGTTCGACAAGCTGTACGACGCGCTGCCGCCGTCGCTGTGGAAGTTCATTGAAAGCCTGCCCGACGCGCTCGGCGCCAAGGAGCATGCGTCGCGGCCGCTTGCCGGAGGTTCGGCCAAGTCGGTTGACACGCTGATGTCGGCCATTCTCGGCCGCCGCCGCGTGCGCATGCGCTATCACTCGTTCTCGAGCAAGAAACTTAAGGACTACGTGGTCGAGCCGTACCGCCTGGCCTACGCCCAAGGCGGGCTCTACCTGCAGGCGTTCGTACCTGACTACGCGGAGATGCGGACCTTTGCCGTGCAGCGTATCGAGCAGGCCGTGGCGCGCGAAGAAAGCTTTAACCCGGTTGCCGACTCCCCCGCCGGCGTGTTTCCACATTCCCTCGGCGCGTTCTCGGGCACTCCCGAATCAGTGATGATCGAGTTCAACGCCGCCGAGGCGCCGTACGTGCGCGAGCGGCAATGGCATGCGTCGCAAGCCATCGAGGAGCTGCCGGACGGCCGACTGCGGCTCACGCTCAACGTGGTGCTCGACTGGGAACTGCAGGCGTGGGTGATGGGCTTTGGCGCGGCCGCGCGCGTGATTTCTCCGCAAGCGTTCGCCGATCGCATTCTCGAGAGACTGGAAGAGGCGCGCGCGACCTACCTCAGGACCGTGTAGGGACCGATCGGCGTGCCCTGCCACCACTGCTTGTTCCCGGTCGGCTGGAAGATCGCGAAGTGCCGGTGCGGCGTGTCCTTCGGCGCATCGCCTGTGGTCCCCGCGTAACTGCCTAGGGCTGCCCACCGCCCGCGGCCGGTGCGGCGGGCGGCTGGAAGCCGGTCATCGACGCGAGCCGCGCCGGCGTCAGCACCTCTTCATAGCGCTGGCCGTTGATGACCCACGTCGGGTAGGACCTGATCCCCCGGTTACGGCAGTCCGATGTTTGCGGCGACCCCTGTGCCCCCGTGCTGCACTCGATGTACGGGAGCCGGCGCGCGGACTCGCCGAACAGGTCCTTCTGCTGCTTGCAGTGCTCGCACCAGTGGGCGCCGTACATGACCGCGCCGCTGTCGGCGAGGTGGATGGCCAGGGCGCGCGTGGTGGGATCCTCGACTCCCGGAATCCGACCGACGACGCCGGTGTAGTTCAGGTGCAGGAACAGGATCAGCGCCGCCGAGATGGCTCCCCGAAAGGTCAGCCACCGCTGCCACGAGAACCCCTTGATGGTGAACGGCCGCTGGAAGGTGACGAGAACGAGGATCGAGGTCATCAGTGCCAGGCTGGTCAGGCAGTACGGGCACGTGGCGCCGAGCATGGTGAGGGAGATCGTGGTGAGGTACACGCTGTAAAGGGCGCCGAAGAAGGCGAGGGTCCAGGCCATCCGCCAGTGCGTTTCGGCTCGCCTGATGAAGGCCGTGGCCGCCAGCGCGAGGTAGGTCAGTAATCCCCACACGGCCGTCGGCACACCGAGCAACGTGGCCCATCGGCTCGACAGGACTGCATCGCACCCGCCGCCCTCGGCGCAGCCCTGCACGGCGGTGCTCGTCAATGCGGTCCACGAGAGGTAACCGGCCAGGGCGATGCCGACGAGGCTCAGCGCCAGTAACGGCCAGTTGGGCGCTGACCTGAACGTGCCTGCCGGGAACGTTACCGATTGATTCTTGCTTTTTGCTTTTCGACCCATGGGTGCCGACAATTATACGAGCGTCAGCCGGTCATTGCCGGAAGTCGCCCCTGGGGTTACGGATTGACCACGGCCTGGTCGATCGCCGCCTTGAAGCGCTGCCGCAGGCCGTCGGGGCTGGCCGGGACATTCTGGGTGTTCAGTAACACGATCAGTTGCCGCGCCGGATCGATCGAGAAGAACGTGCCGGCGGAACCATCCCACCCGTACTCCCCTGCCGCCGTCAGGTAGCCGCGCGGGTTTGGCGTGATGACCACGTCAACGTTCGCGAGGCCCCAGCCCATGGCGCCGCTGCCGCGCTGTTGCAGGACGGCCGGCGGCAAGCCGTTGCCGGTGATCTGCTCTACCGTCCTGGCAGTCAGCAGGCGCACGCCGTCGAGTTCGCCCCTGTTCAGCAGCATCTGGCAGAAGCGCATGAAGTCGGGCGCGGTTGACACCAGGCCGACGGCGCCTTCGATCAGGGCCGGGCGCGTGGTAAACGGCACCACTTCCTCGATCTCGAACGGCGCCAGGCCGCCGGCCAGCGCCACTTGATACACGGTGGCCAAGCGCGCCTGCGCCTCCCCTTCGACCCAGAACGAGGTGTCATGCATCTGGAGCGGCTTCAGGATGCGGTCGGTCACGAAGGCGTCAAACGGCTTGCCCGACACCACTTCCACCAGCCGTCCGAGGGCGGTGGTGCCCTCGCTGTAACGGAACCTGGTGCCGGGGTCTTCCATCAACGGCGCCTGTGTGATGTTGGTGACGAACTGGGGCAAGGCCTGCGTCCGCACCCGCACCTGGCGCACGCGATACAACTCTGAACCGCGGTGGCTCAGGCCCGACGTGTGCAGCAGCAGATCCTCAACGGTGATCTCGCGCGACGGCTTGCGCGAGCTGTCGGGTGTCTGCACCATCACGTTCTTGAACTCGGGCAGGTGCTTCGAGGCCGGGTCGGACAGGCGGACCTTGCCTTCCTCCACGAGCATCATCACGGCGACCGCGGTCACCGCCTTGGTTTGTGAGTAGATGCGGAAGATGGTCCGCTCGTCCATGGGCGCGCGCGCCGCGAGGTCGCGCAGACCGACTGGCTCGAGGTAGGCAATCTTGCCGTGACGCGCGACCAGCGCCACGGCGCCGGCGATCTTGCGGTCGGCGACGGCCTGGCGCAGTAGTGCGGTGGCTTGTTGCAGGCGTTCGGTCGACAGGCCGGCCGCGCCTGCCGTGGCGCGAGGCGGGTCTTGGGCTTGCCCTGCTCCCCGGAGCTCCTCGAGCGAAGGGGTGGCCGTCAGGACTGCGGTCAGCAAGAGGCCGCAAAGGGTCAGAGTGCGCAGCATGCTACGTACTTTGACCCGAAGCTAACTGAACGGCAAGTGGGTATTACAGGTCGGCGAGCACGCGATCCAGCGCGCCGGGTTCGACGGGCTTCACGAGGTGAAGGTTCATCCCGACGTCTGCGGAGCGGCGGCGATCTTCGTCTTGTCCCCAGCCCGTGATGGCGACCAGGAACATGGCGGCGCCCCACTCCGACTGCCGAAGGCGCTGCGCGACCTCGTAGCCGTTGAGCTTGGGCAGGCCGATGTCGAGCAGCACGACCCGCGGCCGGAACTCCTCGGCGGTGCTGAGCGCGGCTTCGCCGTCGTGCGCGGTCCGGGTCTCGTGCCCCATCATCGTCAGCATCATGGCCATGCTCGTCGCCGAATCGGGATTGTCGTCGACCACGAGGATCTTCAAATGAGGGGTGTTCGGCATCATGGGTTCGACAACTTCCGAGCCAATGCCTAGCAATGGTGATGCCAACCCGGGCCCGGCTGGGGCCGTGATACGCTCCGCCAGATGGGTAGCGCGATACCTGTCGACGATGAGGCCGGCCTCATCACACAGCTGCGGGCCGGCGACGAGTCGGCGTACGAACACGTCGTGCGCACCTACGGTGGCCGCCTCCTGGCCGTCACCCGCCGGATCCTCGGCTCCGACGAAGACGCCCGGGATGTCGTGCAGGACGCCTTCCTCAACGCCTTTCGCAGCGTCAACCGCTTCGAGGGCAACTCGAAGCTTTCCACCTGGCTGCATCGTATTGCCGTGAACGCCGCGTTGATGAAGCTGCGGACGCGCAAGCGCAAGCCCGAGCAGTCGATTGAAGCGCTGCTGCCCGCCTTCCTGGATGACGGCCACCACGAAGAACGGTTTCAGAGCTGGGATGAGCCGGTGGACCAGGCCATGGAGCGCGCGGAAACCCGGCAGCTGGTTCGGGCCCAGATCGACGCCCTGCCCGAGAGCTACCGTACCGTTCTCGTGCTGCGCGACATCGAAGGATTAGACACCGAGGAAACCGCGAAGATGCTGGGGCTGACGGTCAACGCCACCAAGATTCGACTGCACCGCGCCCGCCAGGCACTGCGGTCCCTGCTCGCGCCGCACCTCGCCGGGGCGGGCCCGGGAAAGGCGGTCTCATGAAGTGCCGTGAACTGGCGGAGTTCCTCCTGGACTACGTGAGCGGCGAACTCCCGGAGGAGAACCGCTCCCATTTCGAGCTGCACCTGTCGCGCTGCCGCAACTGCCGCGAGTACCTCGTCCAGTACGAAGGCTGCGTCAAGGCCGGCCGCATCGCCTGCGGCGAAATGAGCGACGAGCTGCCGGCCGACGTCCCCGAGGACCTCGTGAAGGCCGTTCTCGCCGCCCGCAAACTCGACCCGTCCAGCTGACGCCTAGTTGATACGACCCGTATCAAGTGATACACTTGATGCGTGTCAACTTCAGACCTGATCTTCATCTCGGTCGCGGCCCGGATGCTGAACATGCACCCGCAAACGCTGCGCAAGTACGAGCGGCTCGGCCTGGTGCGCCCGGCGCGCACCGTCGGCAGCATGCGCCTCTACTCGCACGACGAGATCGAGCGGCTGCGGTTCATCAAGCGGCTCGTGGACGAAGCGGGTGTCAATCTTGCAGGCGTGCAGCAGTTGTTGTCGGTCGCCGAAACCATGCAGCGCATTCGCCCCTTGATGCAGCCCGGTGCGCTCCAGCGCGATGCCACCCGTCGCCGCCTGTTGCGGGAGATCGATCAGCTGGCGGCCCTGCTGGGCCTGGATGGCGAGGCGTAGCGTGGATTTCAAGGATTACTACACCACGCTCGGGATCGCGAAGACCGCCTCCGCGAAAGAGATCAAAGCGGCGTTTCGCAAGCTCGCGCGCAAGTACCACCCCGACGTCAACCCGGGCGACAAGGGCGCCGAGGCCAGGTTCAAGGAGCTGAACGAGGCCAACGAAGTGCTGAGCGACCCGGTCAAGCGCAAGAAGTACGACGAGCTTGGGGCGAACTGGCGGGCGTATGAGAACGCCCCGCCGCCCCATGCCGGGGGCAGCCCGTTCGGCCAGGGCGCCGGCGGCTTTCACACCATGTCGCAAGAAGACATGGCCGACATGTTCGGCGGCGAAAGCCCGTTCTCGGACTTCTTCACGACCTTCTTCGGCGGCATGGGCGGTCCCGAGGCGTCGGCCGGTGGGCGCGGCGGCCGTGGCCGCCCGCGCGCCCGCAAGGGGCAGGATGTCGAGCACCCGTTCGAGCTGGACCTGGAGGATGCCTTGCGCGGCAGCGTGCAGCGCCTGCAACTCCGGCACGACGGCCACTCGCGGTCAGTGGAGGTGCGCCTCCCGGCCGGCGTGACTGACGGCTCGCGCGTGCGCGTCACCGGCGAGGGCGGCCGCGGCACCGGCAGCGCCCCCAGTGGCGACCTGTATCTGCGGGTGCACCTGAAGCCGCATCCCGTGTTCGAGGTGAAGGGCCGCGATGTCTACACCAAGACCCGCGTGCCGGTGACCACGGCGGTGCTCGGCGGGGAAGTGGACGTGGTGACGCCCGAGGCGAAGACGCTGCGGCTGAGGGTGCCGGCGGGCACGTCCAGCGGCCAGCGCTTCCGCCTGCGCGGCCATGGCATGCCGTCGGTCGGCAAGCCCGACGACCGCGGCGACCTCTACGCGAATGTCGAAGTCGACATTCCAAAGGCGCTCAGCGACGACGAGCGCGCGTTGTACGAGCAACTGCGCGTACTTCGTGAAGCGAAAAGTGAGAAGTGAGAAGTAGGAAGTGAGAAGCGGATCATGAATCTCAACAAATTTACCGAGAAGGCCCAGGAGGCCGTGCTGGCGGCGCCGCAACTGGCGTCGGAGCTGAACCACGCGCAGGTGGAGCCCGAGCACCTGCTGGTGACGCTCGCCGAGCAGCAGAATGGCGTGGTGCCCACCGTGTTCCGGAAGCTCGGTGTGGACCCGGCCGTCGTCAGCGGCGCGCTGCGCGCGCACCTCGGCAAGCAGCCCAAGGCGCACGGCGGCGCCGAACCGCACCTCTCCCCTCGCCTGCGGGTCGCGTTCGACGCGGCCCAGGCCGAGGCCAAGACCATGCAGGACGAGTACGTCAGCACCGAGCACCTGCTGCTCGGCCTGTTGAACGAGACCGGCAAGTCGGCCGCCGTCGATCAGCTCAAGGCCCACGGCATTACCCGGGCAACAGTGCTCGAGGCGTTGACCGCGGTGCGCGGCAACCAGCGCGTGACCGACCAGAACCCCGAGGGCAAGTACGCGGCGCTCGAGAAGTACGGCCGCGACCTGACCGAGCTGGCGCGCAAGGGCAAGCTCGACCCGGTGATCGGGCGCGACGAGGAAGTGCGCCGCGTGATCCAGGTGCTGTCGCGCCGCACCAAGAACAACCCGGTGCTGATCGGCGAACCCGGCGTCGGCAAGACCGCCATTGTCGAGGGGCTCGCCCAGCGCATTGTGCGCGGCGACGTCCCCGAAGGCCTCAAGGACAAGAAGATTGTCACGCTGGACATGGGCGCGTTGATCGCCGGCGCCAAGTACCGCGGCGAGTTCGAAGACCGGCTGAAGGCGGTGCTCAAGGAAGTGTCCGAGGCCGAGGGCCAGATCGTCCTGTTTATCGACGAGCTGCACACCGTGGTCGGAGCCGGCGCATCGGAAGGGTCGATGGATGCGTCCAACATGCTGAAGCCCATGCTCGCCCGCGGCGAACTGCACACGATCGGCGCCACCACCCTCGACGAGTACCGCAAGTACATCGAGAAGGATGCCGCGCTCGAGCGCCGCTTCCAGCCGGTGCAGGTCGGCGAGCCGACCGTCGAAGACACCATCAGCATCCTGCGCGGCTTGCGCGAACGCTACGAGATCCATCATGGCGTGAAGTTCAAGGACGCGGCGCTGGTGGCGGCGGCCGTGCTGTCGCAGCGCTACATCGCCGACCGGTTCCTGCCCGACAAGGCCATCGACCTGATGGACGAAGCCGCGTCCAAGCTGCGCATGGAGATCGACTCCATGCCGGTCGAGCTGGACGAGGTGCGCCGCCGGATCATGCAGCTCGAGATTGAACGCGAGGCCTTGCGCAAGGAAAAGGACCAGGCGTCGAAGGACCGCCTGGCCAAACTCGAGAAAGACCTGGCCGACCTCAAGGAGCAGGATACGGAGCTGCGCTCGCACTGGGAGCAGGAGAAAGACGCGATCCAGGCCGGCCGCCAGTTGAAGGAGCAACTCGAGAAGGTCCGCGTGGAAGTGGAACAGGCGCAGCGCTCGGGAGACTACGCCGTGGCGTCGGAACTGCAATACGGCCGGGTGCCAGAGCTCGAGGCGAAGATCAAGGAACGGGAGACGCGCCTGCAGGGCCTGCAGCAGGTCAAGAGCATGCTGAAGGAAGAAGTTGACGAAGAGGACATCGCCGAGGTCGTCGGCAAGTGGACCGGCATTCCCGTGAGCCGGCTGCTCGAAGGCGAAGTCCAGAAGCTGCTCAAGATGGAAGAGCGGCTGCACCAGCGCGTGGTCGGTCAGGACGAAGCCGTGGTCTCGGTCTCGAACGCCATCCGGCGCGCCCGCGCCGGTTTGCAGGACCCCAACCGGCCGCTCGGCAGCTTCATCTTCCTGGGCCCCACGGGCGTCGGCAAGACCGAGCTCGCGCGCGCGCTCGCCGAGTTCCTGTTCGACTCGGAGCAGGCGACGATTCGACTGGACATGTCCGAGTACCAGGAGAAGCACACCGTCTCGCGCATGATCGGCGCGCCACCCGGATACGTCGGCTACGACGAGGCCGGCCAGTTGACCGAGGCCGTCCGGCGCCGGCCGTACGCGGTGGTGTTGTTTGATGAAGTCGAGAAGGCCCATCCGGAAGTGCTGAACGTGTTGCTGCAGTTGCTCGATGACGGCCGCCTCACCGACGGCAAGGGCCGGGTGGTGGACTTCACGAACACCGTCGTGATCATGACCTCGAACCTGCGCGACCTCGACGCGTTGCGGGGACATTTCCGTCCGGAGTTCATCAACCGGATCGACGACATCGTGTTCTTCCACGCGCTCGATCGCGGGCACATCACGCAGATCGTCGAGATCCAGATGCGCGGACTGCTGAGGCGCCTGGCCGACCGGAAGATTCACATCACCTTGAGTGACGCGGCGAAGGACTTCCTGGTGCGCGAAGGGTATGATCCGGTCTACGGGGCCCGGCCGCTGAAACGGGCCCTCCAGCGGCTGCTGCTCGACCCCCTGGCGCTCAGGGTGCTCGACGGCGAGTTCCGCGACGGCGATACCGTCGTCGTCGACCACGCCGCCGACAAGCTCAGCTTCTCGAAAGGTCAACCGGTCAATGTCTAGTCCCGTCACGCCGCCCGGCGGCCCGAAAGATCGCCGGCCGGCGGCACCCAAGCCGACCGCCCTCTGGTGGGTGCTCGGTGCGCTGACCGTGCTCGCGCTGGGCCAGGCGTTCTTCCTGGCCCCGGCGGGCCGGCAGATGTCCTACAGCGAGTTCAAGGGCCTGGTTCGCAGCGGCCAGGTCGCCGAAGTGTCGGTCGGCGACTCGATCATCCGCGGCACGCTCAAGAAGGCGGGCGACGATGGGCTGACGACGTTCTCGACGACCCGGATTGCCGATCCAAAGCTCGTCGAGGAGCTGGATACCGCCAGCGTCAAGTACTCCGGCGAGCTCGTCAGCCGCTGGCTGCCCGAGGTGCTCGGCTGGGTCATTCCCCTGCTGCTGCTGTTTGCCCTGTGGACGTTCTTCTTCAAGCGCATGGGCGGCGCCGAGGGCGGCATCATGTCGTTCTCCCGCAGCAAGGCGAAGCTCATGGCGGAAGACGACGTGAAGACGACGTTTGCCGACGTGGCTGGTGTTGACGAGGCCGCGCAGGAGCTGCGCGAGATCGTGGAGTTCCTGAAGACCCCGAAGAAATACACCAACCTCGGCGGCAAGATCCCCAAGGGGGTGCTGCTGGTCGGCCCCCCGGGCACCGGCAAGACCCTGCTGGCGCGCGCTGTCGCCGGCGAGGCCAAGGTCCCCTTCTTCAGCATGAGCGGCTCGGAGTTTGTCGAGATGTTCGTGGGCGTCGGCGCCGCGCGGGTCCGCGACATGTTCGCCCAGGCCGAAGCCAAGGCGCCATGCATCGTTTTCATCGACGAACTCGACGCCCTCGGCAAGGCCCGCCAGCAAAGCGCGTTTGGCGGACACGAGGAACGCGAGCAGACGCTCAACCAGTTGCTGTCGGAGATGGACGGCTTCGACGCCCGCAAGGCGATCATCATCATGGCCGCGACCAACCGGCCGGAGGTGCTGGACCCGGCGTTGATGCGTCCGGGCCGCTTCGACCGCCAGGTGCTGGTGGACAAGCCCGACGTCAAAGGCCGCGAAGCGGTGCTGAAGATTCACGCGCGCAACGTCAAGCTCAACGCCGCCGTGGACCTGCGCACGGTGGCAGCGCGCACCGCCGGCTTTGCGGGCGCCGACCTCGCCAACCTGGTCAACGAGGCCGCCCTGCTGGCCGCGCGGCGCGATGCCGAGACGGTCGAGATGCACGACTTCAACGAGGCGATCGACCGCCTGGTCGCCGGTCTCGAGAAGAAGCGCGTGATGAACACCAAGGAACGCGAGATCGTCGCCTACCACGAGTCGGGTCATGCCATTGTCGCCAGCGTGCTGCCCAACATGGACCCGGTGCACAAGATCTCGATCGTCGCCCGCGGCTTCGGTGCGCTCGGCTACACCATGCAGTTGCCGCTCGAAGAGCGCTACCTGATGCAGAAGGGCGACCTGCTCAACCAGATGGCCATCCTGCTGGGCGGCCGCGCCGCGGAAGAGATTGCCATCGGCGAGATCTCGACCGGCGCGCAGAACGACCTGCAGCGCGTCTCGGACCTCGCCCGCTCGATGGTCACCGAATGGGGCATGAGCGAGCGGCTGGGCACGATCAACTTCGATCCGCCGCGGCGGGGCCGCTTCCTGGACCTGGGCATGCCGATCGAACGGGGCCTGTACAGCGACGACACCGCGCGCATGATTGATGACGAGGTGAAGCAGCTCATCGCCGGCGCCCACAACGAGGCCCGGCGCATCCTGCGCGAGCACCGCGAGGTGCTCGAGCGCGTCACGCGCCGCCTGCTGGAGAAGGAAGTGATGGAAGGCGATGAGCTCCGTGAGCTGATGGCAGCCAGACCCGCGGCCGCGCCACAAGAAGCCTAGCCGGGTTCAGAGGCTCACGGGTTCAGAGGGTTCACAGGTTCGGAACCTTCAACGTGAACCCGTCAACTTTGTGAACACCTGAACCGCTGAACCTGTATAGTTTTGGCCGAGGTTCCCAACTTTGGCCGAGCTGTTTCAACAAACCTACAGTCCTGTGGCCGGCAGCATCCTGCTGTCGGCGCTCGTTGCGTCGATTCCGCCGATCCTGCTGGCGATCTGCTTGGCGGGGCTGCGCATTGCGCCCTGGAAGTCGGCGATTGTCGGCGCGGGCAGCGCCTTCGTGCTGGCCTGGATCGTCTGGGGCATGCCGCTCGGCCTGACCATGGCGGCCGCCACCCACGGCATGGCCTTCGGCCTGTGGCCGATCTGCTGGATCGTCTTCTGCTCGGTGATGTTCTACAACCTGTCGGTCGAGAGCGGCGACTTCGACGTGATTCGCCGTTCGCTGGCGCGGCTGACGAGCGACCGCCGCATCCAGATCCTGCTGGTGGCGTTCTGCTTCGGCGCGCTCATCGAGGGCATTGCCGGGTTCGGCGCCCCGGTGGCCATTACCGCGGCGATGCTGGCGGGCCTCGGATTCGAGCCGATCATGGCCGCGGTGCTGGCCCTCATCGCCAATACCGCGCCGGTGGCGTTCGGCTCGCTCGGCATTCCGGTCACGACCCTGGGCGGCCTGCTGGCGCCCATGCTCGGTGAAGACACCCAAACCACGACTCGCGCGCTGTCGGCCATGGTCGGCCGTCAACTCCCCTTTTTCTCGCTGATCATCCCGGCCTACCTGATCGTCTTGTACTCCGGGTGGAGCCGGATGCTGGCGGTCTTTCCGGCCGTGCTGGTTACGGGTCTCTCGTTTGCGATCGGCCAATTCGCGGTCTCGAACTACGTTGGCCCCGAGCTGACCGACACGCTGGCGGCGCTCTTCTCGCTGGCCTCGGTCGCGCTGCTGTTGAAGTTCTGGCAGCCGCGCGACACCTTCAGCGACGGCACCACCGCGCCCGTGGAATCGACGGTGGACGGGTCGAGCCGGGTCTGGCGCGCGTATGCCACCTACGGCATCCTGATCGTAACCGTGCTGATCGGCCAGGTCGGCAACTTTGCGGGCATGTCGCAGTTGCAGCCGCCGGCCAACGTTACGGCCCTGCTCCGCTGCGGCCAGATCGGCAATCGGCTGTGTCCGGAGCCGTGGATCGGCGAGCCGGCCTCGGTAGATCCGCAGGGCTTCCGCTTTCCGGTGTGGGAGTTCAGCTGGCCGGGCGCGTACGACCTGGTGGACGGCCGGCCGCAGCCGCTCGTGCAGCGTCAGCCGCCGGTGGTGGAAACGGCGTCACCGTACGCCTTGACCTACCGGCTCGACCTGCTGGCGACGGCCGGCACCCTGGTGCTGTTTGCCACCGTCATTGCGCTCATTCCCATGGTCTTGGCAGGGTCGCGTCCAGGCATTCTCGGCGTCGCGTTCAGGAAGACCGCCGCGCAGTTGCGCCTGCCGATCATCACGATCGCCTTCATCCTGTCGATCGCCACTGTCATGAACTACTCGGGCATGACCTCGTCCATGGCCTTGGCGCTGGCGCAGACCGGCTGGCTGTTCCCGTTCTTCTCGGCGTGGCTGGGCATGCTCGGCGTCTTCCTCACCGGCAGCGACACCTCGTCCAACACCCTGTTCGGCCCGCTGCAGGCGACCACCGCCAAGGTGTCGGGACTTGATCCCATCCTGATGGGCGCCACCAACAGCTCGGCGGGTGTGATGGGCAAGATGATCAGCCCGCAGAACCTGTCGGTCGGCGCGGCGGGCGTGGGTGCGGTGGGCCGCGAAGGCGAGATCTTCTCGAAGGTGATTGTCCACAGCCTCGTGCTGACTGCGCTGATGGGCGCACTCGCCATGCTGCAGCAGTACGTGTTCCCGTGGATGATCCCCACTCTTTAGGGCGGGTGTGGCGGGTCGGGCTGGCTAGGGTCACTCGTCCCTACCCGCCCAACCCGGCCGGCCAGCCCTAGGGTGTCGGTGTCGCCTTCGGCCCCGGCGCGCACTCGTTGGCTACAAAGCCGCAGGCCTTGTGCGCGCCGTCGCAAAACGGCCTCTGCTTCGACTGGCCGCAGCGGCACAGAGAGAACGGTTTCTTCGGCACCACGTACTCGGCGCCCGTCCAATCGATCAACTTCACGTCTTCGCCCTCGACCAGCAGCGAGCCATTCTCTCGAACCTTGATAGTAACCATTTATCCTCGTTGCATGGCCGAGAGGAACTCGGCGTTGTTCTTCGTCTTGCCCATCTTGTCGAGCAGCAGCTCCATGGCTTCCACCGGCGACAGCGGGTTGAGCACGCGCCGCAGCACATAGATGCGGCTCAGGTCTTCCTTGGTGTGCAGCAGTTCTTCCTTGCGGGTGCCGCTCTTCAGGATGTCAATCGCCGGGAATGTCCGCTTGTCCGACAGCTTGCGATCGAGATGGATCTCCATGTTGCCGGTGCCCTTGAACTCTTCGAAGATCACGTCGTCCATCCGCGAGCCGGTATCGACGAGCGCGGTGGCGACGATGGTAAGGGAGCCGCCCTCTTCGATGTTGCGGGCGGCGCCAAAGAAGCGCTTGGGTTTCTGCAGGGCGTTGCTGTCGAGACCGCCCGACAGCACCTTGCCCGACGCGGGAATCACGGTGTTGTAGGCGCGCGCGAGGCGGGTGACCGAGTCGAGCAGGATCAGCACGTCCTTCTTGTGCTCGACCAGGCGCTTGGCCTTCTCGATCACCATCTCGGCGACCTGCACGTGGCGCTGGGCGGGTTCGTCGAAGGTGGACGAGATGACCTCGCCATCGACCGACCGCTGCATGTCGGTGACTTCCTCCGGGCGCTCGTCGATCAGCAGCACGATCAGGTAGATCTCGGGGTGGTTCTTCGCCACCGACTGCGCGATGCTTTGCAGCAGCATGGTCTTGCCGGTGCGGGGCGGGGCGACGATCAGGCCGCGCTGGCCCTTGCCAAGCGGCGTCATCAGGTCCATGACGCGGGCCGAGAGGTTGTCGGATTCGGTTTCGAGTTTGATGCGCTCGAGCGGATAGAGCGGCGTCAGGTTCTCGAAAAACAGCTTCTCGCGCGCCTGGTCGGGGGCCTCGAAGTTGACCGCCTCGACCTTGATCAGGGCGAAGTAGCGCTCCCCTTCCTTCGGCGAGCGGATCTGGCCCGACACGGTATCGCCGGTCTGGAGGTCAAACTTGCGGATCTGAGAGGGCGAGACGTAGATGTCGTCGGGGCCGGGAAGGTAGTTGTAGTCGGGAGCGCGGAGGAAGCCGAAGCCGTCGGGCAGCACTTCCAGCACGCCTTCCGAGAAGATGAACCCGCTCAGCTCGGTCTGGGCCTTCAGGATCTGGAAAATCAGCTCCTGCTTGCGCATCCCGGTCGCGCCGGCAACGTCCAGGTCCTTGGCCACCTGGGTGAGATGCTGGATGCTCATCTCCTTCAGCTGGTTGATGTTCAGCCCGGGCTTCTTGCTCTCGTTCAGGGCATGTTCGGCCGACTCGGCGGCTACATCGGGCTGGGGTGGGGGCTGGTGACCGCCACCGCGGTGCGGACCGTGACGCTTATGACTGGGCATGCAAGTTATTCCAAGAAAAGCGGGCTCGGGTTGTCAGGTTCAGGAAAGGGGCGGAGCAGGTCCGCAGGTGACGCGTCTCGAACGCGGACGGAACGAAACAGAGGCAAAAACGGGAGAAACTGCCGTTAGTATACCAGAAGTGCATCGCATCACGCTCCCCCTGCTGCTGCTGGCGGCGGTCACGTTCTTCGCCGGCCTCGGCCGCGGCGCCATTACCGATTCAGACGAGGCGTTCTACGCCGATTCGGCGCGAGAAATGGTGGCGTCGGGCGACTGGATCACCCCCTATTACAACTACGAACCGCGGTTCCAGAAGCCGGTCCTGTATTACTGGCTGACGGCGGCCGCGTCGCTCGTGCTTGGCGCAAACGAGATGGCCGCCCGCTTCTGGGCCGCCATGGCCGGGTTGGGGCTGGTGCTGGTGACGGCGGCGGCCGGCCGGCGCTGGTACGACGAATCGACGGGCCTGCTGGCCGGCGCCATCGTCGCCACCACGTTCGGCTACTTTTCGATCGGCCGCATGGCGCTGCCCGACCTGCCGCTGGCCTTCTGCATCTCGCTGGCGATCTGGGCCGCGCTCGTGGCCACGCTCGAGCAGGAACGGTCGCCGCGCAAGTTCGTGCTGGTGGCGGCCCTGGCGCTCGGCCTGGGGTTTCTCACCAAGGGGCCGGTGGGGCTGATCATCCCGATCATCGTGATTGTGCCGGTCCTGATGATCGAGCGCCGCTCGATCGCGCTGTCGCCCGGCGACATCCTCCTCGGCTTGATCGTCATGGTCGGCGTGGCCGCGCCGTGGTACGTGGTGATGTGGTTCCGCCACGGGAACGAGTACCTGCAGGGCTTCTTCATCGGCGACAACTTCGAGCGGTTCGCGACCGATCGCTTCAACGACCCGCGGCCGTGGTGGTTCTATCTCCCGATTCTCGCCGGCGGCTTGTTGCCCTGGACGCCGCTGGCGCTGGTGTGGCTGGGACCGCTCGCGCAGTTTGTGCGGCGCCGGCGCGACCTCGGCACCATCGACCTGCGGCTGATGCTGTGGGCGGCGCTCCCGCTGGTGTTCTATTCGTTGTCGGTCGGCAAGCAGCCGCGCTACATCCTGCCGGTGCTGCCGCCGCTCGCGTTGCTGCTCGCCTCGTCCATCGTCGAACGCACCCAGGAGTGGCGCGGGTTCGACGGGGCGCGCTCGCGCCCGCGCCGGGCCACCGGCGTGGTCGTCGGGTCGCTGCTGAGCGGTGCGTTCTTCATCGCGCTCGGCGCGTTGCTGTACCGCGTGCAGCCGCTGCTGATCAACGTGGCGCCGATGTTCACCCAGGTTGCGGCCGGCGTGATCGCAACGGCTGGTGTGGTGGTCGTGCTGGTGACGCTGTCGGGCCAGTGGCGCATCGCGCCGGCGGTGATTGCGCTGGCCGCCGCCGTGACGCTGCCGGCGCTGCAGTTCGGCGGCCTGTCGAGCGGATCTGAAGACACGGTCAGGCAGATGGCACGGCTGGTCCAGGCCGAGCGGTCGTCCCACGAGGCGGTGGGCACCTACCGGGTCTTCGTGCGCAACCTGGTGTTCTACGCGCACACCAAGACCACCGACCTCATCACCGACGACCAGGCCTTTGATTTCATGTCACAGCCCGACCGGGCCTTGATGGTGGCGCCGGCGGATGTGATCGACCGGCTGGAACGCGAGCGGAACCTGCGGATGGTGCGAATCGCGGAACTGCCCTACTTCAATGAAGCCGGTGTCCGGGTGCGGACGCTGCTCTGGCCCGACCCGTCACACGATCTCACGCGCGTGGTGCTGGTGGCCAACCGCTAGGCGCGCTTGATCCAGGCGTCAATCCGGTTGCGAATCAATAGCGGGTCGTAGCCGGTGCCCGGCAGCAGCAGCCAGCCCCCGTCCTTGCGTCGCAACGCGACCACCCCGCGCTCGACCTTCGCATACAGGAAATCCGCACGCGCAAACGAACGGCGCTTCATCAGGCTGTTCACGTGCATGGCGTCGCCGTCGAGCACGATGCGCGAGAACAGCGCGTCGGCGGTGGCGGCCAGGGCGAAGGCGGCCGCGGCCATGCCGGCGTAGCGCAGCACGTATGAGTCGCCGTAGAAGAAGAAGTACGACGACATGCCGAGAAACGCGGC